>JBBQWX010000177.1:0-8528 GCA_038210185.1 Actinomycetales bacterium | reverse complement strand
TGACACACAGCAGAGCGGGCGGCTCCCCAACGCGGGGGCCGCCCGCGCTGCTGTCCCGGTCGTCGTGCACCTGCGACGTCGTGAGCCTGCGACCTCGGTCGGGCCGTGGAGCACTCACCGGCGGAAGTGGTCCCAGCCGCGGGCATCCGGCTCCACGCCGTCGACGGTGACCCGGATGCCGTCGCCCGGGTCGGGCAGCACCCGCCCGATCACCCGCCACGGCTCCCCCAGGCCGTCGCCGCCGTCGCCGTCGCCGTCGTCGCCGCCGCCGCCGTCCCTTCCGCCGGGCAGTGCGGCCCCCCCGGCGAACACCCCGACCAACGAGTGCTCCTCACCGCCGGACAACACCTGGTGCAGCGCCTCGGCCTCCCCCAGCGCCAGCTCGAGCGGCCCCGCGGCGAAACGCTCGCGCAGCACCGCCCCGTCGAGGTCGACCCGCACGCCACTGGCCGCCGCCACCCGGCCGAGGTCGGT
Organism: Actinomycetales bacterium; assembly: GCA_038210185.1. Taxonomy (GTDB): domain Bacteria; phylum Actinomycetota; class Actinomycetes; order Actinomycetales; family Dermatophilaceae; genus Fodinibacter. The sequence continues at coordinate 8,054 of JBBQWX010000177.1, read as the reverse complement.
CACCAGGCCGTCGGAGACGTCGACGAGGGCGTGTGCTCCCGCGGCCGCCGCCCGGGGCCCCGCCCGCCACGGCGGCACGGGCGCGCGGTGGTGACGCATCAGGGCGCGTACCGCGAGCGAGCGGTCCCCGAGCGACGAAGGGCCGCGCGGTGGCACGGCATCCACTGGCAGCACCCGGTCGGGGTCGGCTTCGCCGCGCTCGTAGAGGGCCAGCCCTCCCCCTGACCAGCCGAGGGTGCCGCAGACCGCGACGACATCGCCGGGCCGCGCCCCCGACCGCAGCACCGGCGCCAGGCCCCGCAGGTCGCCCAGGGCCGTGACCGAGACCACGACGACGCCGGGCGGAGCCGACGACAGGTCTCCACCGACCACCGGCGCGGCGGCCTGCTCGGCGAGCGAGGCGATGCCGCGGGCGAGGTCGACCGCCCACTCCACCCCGAGGTCGGGGTCGGCGACGAGAGAGACCAGCAGCGCGGTCGGCACCGCACCCATCGCCGCGACGTCGGCGAGGTTCTGGGCGGCGACCTTGACCCCGACGTCGTGGGCGCTGGACCAGTCGTCGCGCCAGTCGCGTCCGCGCACCATCGAGTCGGTGGTCGCGACGACGGAGCCGCCGGGCGTGCCGACGACCGCGGCGTCGTCACCCGGCCCGACCGGGATCGAGCCCCAGGCGTGCGGCACCGCACCGGCATACACCGGGAAGATACGAGCGAGCAGCTCGCCCTCGCTGATGTCGCGCAGCTGCACCGGACCAACCCTCCCGAGACGTGGGCACCACGGGCACGGTAGCGTCTGTGCGAGCGCCGGTACCGATCGACGCCCCACGACCACAGGGCCCGCCCCGGCCCGACGACTACGAAGAGGTGGCACTGCAGTGGTACAGGCCTACATCCTGATCCAGACCGACGTCGGCCGCGCCGCATCGGTGGCCTCCGCGATCGCCGACCTCGAGGGCGTCGCCCTGGCCGAGGACGTCACCGGCCCCTACGACGTGATCGCCCGCGTCGAGGCCCAGTCCGTCGACGAGCTCGGAAAGCTCGTCATCGCCAAGATCCAGGACGTCGAGGGCATCACCCGCACCCTCACCTGCACGGTGGTCCACGTCTGAGCAGGCGCAGGATCCTCTCGACGGCGGCCGCGCTCGGCGCGGCCGCCGTCGCGCTGTCCTCGTGCTCGTCGCCGGTCGAGCTGACCGCCCCTTCCGCGGCGTCCGGGTCGGCCTGCGCCGCTGCGGGGCCACTCCTGCCCTCCACCGTCTCCGGCCTGGAGCGACGCACCACCGATCCCGCGTCCCCGGGGCTGGGGGCCTGGGGTGACCCGGCCGTGATCGCCCGGTGCGGGGTCGCGGCACTCGGCCCCACCGACACCGAGTGCATCCAGGTCGACGGGGTCGGGTGGATACCGCAGGCACTCAGCGACGGCACCCGTTTCACGTCCTTCGGCACCGACCCGGCGCTCGAGGTGCTCGTGCCGAAGGCCTACGCTCCCGAGCCGCTGATGCTGCCCGTCTTCGGCCCCGCCGCCGGCGCCCTGCCGCCCAACGGCCTCGTCTGCCGCTGAGGCCGGTCAGCGCAGGCCGGTGCGGCGCTCCAGCGCCAGCGCGACCAGCTCGTCGATGAGCTCGGGATAGGTCATCCCGCTCGCGGCCCACATCCGCGGGTACATCGACTGTGGGGTGAACCCCGGCATGGTGTTGACCTCGTTGACGAGCACGTCGCCGGCGTCGGTGAGGAAGAAGTCGACCCGGGCCAGGCCCTCGCAACCGGCCGTGTCGAAGGCCTGTGCCGCCATCTCCCTGACCCGCCCCGCGACCTCATGCGGCACGTCGGCCGGGGTCTCGAGGCGCACGTCGCCCTCGGAGAGGTACTTCGCCTCGAAGTCGTAGAACTCGTGGTTCTGCACGACGATGCACTCGCCGAGCTCGCTGGTTCGGGTCGGGTCGGTGCCGTGCCCTTCGAGCACGCCGCACTCGATCTCGCGACCGAAGATCGCGGCCTCGACGACGACCTTCGGGTCGTGCTCGCGGGCCGCCTCGATCGCGGCCTCCAGGGCTGCGGGGTCGCTCACCTTGGTGATGCCCATGCTCGACCCGGCCCGCGCCGGCTTGACGAACACCGGCCACGACAGCCCGTGCACGGCATCCATCGCGGCCGCCTTGTCGCGCCGCCACTCCTTGTCGGTGATCACCGTGTAGGGCCCGACCGGCAGGCCGGCGGAGGCGAGCAGCACCTTCATCACGTGCTTGTCCATCATCACGGCCGATGCCATGACGCCCGACCCCACGTACCTCACGTCGGCGAGGTCGAGCAGGCCCTGGATGGTGCCGTCCTCACCGAACGGCCCGTGCAGGAGGGGGAACACGACGTCGACCTCGCCGAGGGTTCGCGGCGGCTGACCTGCCTCGTGCATGACGAACGTGCGGTCGATGGCGCTCGTCGGCACGATGACGCTGGCCGCGTGGGGGTCGACCTCCGGCAGGTGTCCGGGCGCGAGCCGCAGCGCCTCGGGGTCGTCTGGCGCGAGCACCCAGCGGCCGTCCTTCGCGATGCCGACCGGCACCACGTCGTACCGGTCGCGGTCGAGGGCCTCGAGCACGCTCGCCGCCGTCGCGCACGACACCGCGTGCTCGGAGGAACGGCCCCCGAACACGAGAGCCACGCGGATGCGACCGCTGGCGGCACCGTCGGAGGTCGGCACGGGGGTGGTGTCGTGGCTGCTCATCGCCCGCGACTCTATCCGCTGGCCCGCGGCGGGCCGGCCAGTGGTGTGCGACGGGACACGACGGCATCCGCGAGGGCCACGGCATACCCTGACGGACGTGACCGAGACACCCTCCAGCCCGGATGCCGACCGCCTGGCCCCCGCCACCCGCGTGGTCGCGCTGGGCCGGAAGGAGATCACCCCGGGGGGCCAGGTCGGCGCCCCGCTCGTGCTGACCTCGACCTACCACGCCGACGGAGACGTGGTCTACGGGCGCTCGGGAAACCCCACGTGGACCGCCTTCGAGGCCGCGCTCGGCGACCTCGAGGGCGGCGAGGCGCTGGTGCTGTCGAGCGGGATGGCCGCCGTGACGGCGGCGTTGTCACTGCTCCCCCACGGTGGCACCGTCGTCGCGCCGGACGCGGCGTACAACGCCACGCTCGCCACGCTCGCCGACCGTGCGGCGGAGGGGTCCGCGCAGCTGCGGCGGGTCGACGTCGCCGACACCGACGCCGTGCTCGCCGTGCTTGACGGCGCCGACCTGCTCTGGCTCGAGTCGCCGACCAACCCGCTGCTCGAGGTCGCCGACCTGCCGACCCTGCTGGCCGCCGCCCGCGAGCGCGGCGTGCTCGGCGTGGTCGACAACACCTTCGCCACGCCGCTGCTCCAGCGCCCGCTCGAGCTCGGCGCCGATGTCGTGGTGCACTCGGTCACCAAGTACCTCTCCGGCCACAGCGACGTGCTGCTCGGCGCCGTCGTCACGCCCGCCACGCAGGCCGGGCGGGCGAACCACGAGCGGCTGCTCAAGCACCGGACCCTGCACGGCGCGATCGCCGGGCCGATGGAGGTCTGGCTCGCCCTGCGCGGGCTGCGCACCCTGCACCTGCGGGTGGAGCGGTCCCAGGCGAGCGCGCGCGAGCTCGCCATCCGGCTGCTCGAGCACGCTGCGGTCGAGCGGGTCCGCTACCCGGGCTCCGGCGGCATCGTGGCCGTCGAGGTCGCCGGTGGGGCCGAGGCGGCCGAGCGGGTGTGCGCCGCGACCCGCGTGTGGGTGCACTCGACCAGCCTTGGTGGGGTCGAGAGCCAGCTCGAGCGGCGCCGCCGGATCCCTGGCGAGCCGGTCAAGGTGCCCGAGAACCTGATTCGGCTCTCGGTCGGCATCGAGGACGTCGACGACCTCTGGCGCGACCTCTCTGGCGCCCTCGACGAAGCCTGAAAAGGCACCCGGGCTTCAGGCGCTCTCGGCCTTCCTCGGGCGGGACAGCAGCGCCGCCACCACCTCGGGGGCCGTGCGGTCGTGCTGGATCATCGCGTCGACCTGCTCGATGATCGGAACGTCAACCCCGTTGTTGCGTGCCAGGTCGTGGATCGAGGTGCACGACTTCACGCCCTCGGCGGTCTGCTTGGTGACGGCGACAACCTCCGAAATGGCCATCCCCTGGCCCAGGCGCACCCCGAAGGAGTGGTTGCGCGACAGCGGTGACATGCACGTGGCGATGAGGTCGCCGACGCCCGCGAGCCCCGCGAAGGTGACTGCGTCACCGCCGAGGGCCGTGCCCAGGCGCATCGTCTCGGCCAGGCCGCGGGTGATGATCGACGCCTTGGAGTTGTCGCCCATCCCCAGCCCCTCGGCCATGCCCACCGCCAGGGCGATGACGTTCTTCACGGCGCCGCAGATCTCGGTGCCCACGACGTCGGATGCCGTGTAGGGGCGGAAGTACGGCGCGGCGCACGCTGCGGCGACGAGCTCGGCCATCGATGCGCTCGACGACGCCACCACCGAGGCGGCGGGCTGCTTGACGGCGATCTCCCGGGCGAGGTTGGGTCCGGAGACGATCACGATGCGCTCGGTCTCGACTCCGCCCACCTCGGCGATGACCTCCGACATGCGCTTGGTCGTGCCCAGCTCGACGCCCTTCATCAGCGACACGACCGCCGCAGACGCCGGCAGCGCCGACCCCCACGCCGACAGGTTGGCACGCAGCGTCTGCGACGGCACCGCGAGCACGACGATGTCCGCACCGGAGGCCGCCTCGGCCGGGTCGGTCGTCGCGCGGATGGTGCTCGGCAGGCGCAGTTCGGGAAGGTAGTCGCGGTTGACCCCGTCGTTGATCTGGGCCACGACCTCCTCCCGGCGGCCCCACATCGTGACGGGCGTTCCGGCATCCGCGAGCACCGAGGCGAAGGCCGTGCCCCAGCTACCCGTGCCGTAGACCGCAGCTCTGCTCATGAGGCCTCTTTCAGGGGGCGTGGCGTGCCGATCGGCGTGATGCCGTTCGTGCGGGGGTCGAAACGCGTCATCGGGGCCTTCTCGCCGCGCAGCACCTCGAGCTCGGCGGTGATCGCGGCCATGATGCGGGTCGTGGCCTCGAAGAGCACCGCCGCGGTGATCTCGCGGCCGAGCAGGTCCTCGAGTGGCACCGGCCTGCCGGCGCGCACCCTCATGGTTGAGCGCGGCAGGAGGCGCAACCTCGTGCTGTAGGGGGCGAGCACCTCGTGCGCGCCCCAGGTCGCCACCGGGATGACGGGGCACCGCGTCTCGAGGGCCACGCGGGCGGCGCCGGTCTTGCCCCGCATCGGCCAGAGGCCGGGGTCACGGGTCAGCGTGCCCTCGGGGTAGATCGCGACGGTCTTACCGGCCCGAACCGCCGACACGGCTGCCCGGTAGGCATCGTTGGCCCGCCCCGACTCGCGGTGGACGGGGATCTGGTCGGCGTTGCGCACGATGGCCCCGACGACGGGGGCCGTGAACACCTCGACCTTGCCGAGGTAGCGCGGGGAGTGCCCGTTGTCGACGAGGAAGTGCCCGAAGACGAAGGGCTCGAGGTAGCTGTAGTGGTTCGGGCAGACCACGTAGCCACCCTGCGTGGGGAGGTTCTCGACACCGGACCACTCGCGCTTCGTGAACAGCATGAGCAGGGGCCGGACGATGGCGATCGCGAGGCGGTACGTGAAGGGCCGGGAGTGGTCCGAGGGGGTGGTCACGCAGTGCCTTCCGTGGGGTCGGGTCAAGGCATTGTGGTCCGCTCACGGGGCGATGTCGAGCGTGGCCCGTCGTGTTGGCAGGATCGGGGCGTGCACTCTTGCGGGCAGGACTGGGCGGTAGTCGTCCCGCTCAAGGGCGGCCCGCTGGCGAAGAGCCGACTCCACCTGCCCCGCGCGGCCCGTGCGGCACTCGCCGACGCGTTCGCGCGTGACACGGTGGCCGCGCTGGCGGCCGGGATGCCGGGCGCACCCGTGCTCGTCGTCACCTGCGACCCGGACGTGGCGCGCTGGGTGCTCGCCGCCGGTCACGCGGTCGTGGCCGACCCTGCTGCCGGTCTGGACGCCGCCGTGGCGGCGGGTGTGGATGCCGCCCACGTCGCCGGGGCGGCCCGGGTCGCGGTGGTCCTCGGCGACCACCCGGCGCTGCGGCCGCACGAGGTGCGCGCGGCCCTGGCGGCGGCCGGTGAGCACTCGGCATCCGTCGTCCCCGACGCCGACGAGCAGGGCACGGCCCTGCTGGCCCTGCGGGCCGCAGCGGCCGGCTCGGTGCGCACCGCCTTCGGCGCCGGGAGCGCGGCGGCGCACGTGCGGCTCGGCCACCACCGCCTCGACCTCGACCTTCCGGGGCTGCGCGTGGACGTCGACGATGCGGCCTCGCTGTCGGCCGCGGTGCGCATCGGGCTGGGCCCGCGCAGCCGCGAGGCCCTGACGCACGCTAGCCTTCCGGGCGTGCAGGCCACCATCCACAACATCGACCCCGACGGGTCAGGCTCCGCGCTGCTCGACGACGGCCTCGTGGTGCTCGTGCCGCCCGGTGCGGCGGTGGCCAGCGGGCTGCGGCACCTGCGCGTCGGGCAACGGGTCAGCGTCGAGCTCGACGAGGACGGCCGGGCCGCGACCCGCGTCTGGGTGGTCGGGATCGGCCCCGGCGAAGACGTCCGCTGACCCGCGCCGTCCCAACTTTCCCGCCCGGTGCGAGGACCTTGACGTTCGCACCAGAATTGTTGTGGTGCGAAGGTGAAGGTTCCGGGATCGGGCGAGAAAGCTGTGGCGTCAGTTGAGCATGTAGGCGGCGCCGAGGGCATCGAGCTTCTCCGAGAACCGCTCGTAGCCGCGGTAGATGAAGTCGATGCCGTGCACGGTCGAGCGCCCCTCCGCCGCCAGGGCCGCGATCAGGTAGCTGAAGCCCCCGCGCAGGTCGGGCACGGTGATCTCGGCGGCCCGCAGCCGGGTGGGGCCGGAGATGACCGCCGAGTGCTGGCAGTTCGCCCGGCCGAAGCGGCACGGTGACCCGCCGAGGCACTCGCGGTAGGTCTGGATCTGGGCGCCGGAGTCGAGCAGGGCGTCGGTGAAGCCGAGCCGGTTCTCGTAGACCGTCGCGTGGACGATGGACAGCCTGGTGGTCTGCGTGAGGGCCACCACGAGCGGTTGCTGCCAGTCGGTCATGAACCCCGGGTGCACGTCGGTCTCCAGGGCGATCGCGAGCAGCGTGCCGCCGGGGTGCCAGAAGCGGATGCCGCCGTCGTCGACGTCGAACGCTCCGCCGATGCGGCGGAACACGTTGAGGAACGGCATCATCGGCAGCTGCTGGGCACCGCGCACGTAGATGTCGCCTTGGGTGGCGAGGGCCGCGCACGCGTACGACCCGGCCTCGATCCGGTCAGGGATGGCGAGGTGGTCGAAGCCGCCGAGCCGGGCGACGCCCTCGACGGTGATGACCCGGTCGGTCTGCACCGAGATGATGGCGCCCATCTTCTGCAGGATCGCGATGAGGTCCATGATCTCGGGCTCGATGGCCGCGTTGCGCAGGGTCGTGAGGCCCCGGGCCCGCACGGCCGTGAGGAGGACCTGCTCGGTCGCACCGACGCTCGGGTAGGGCAGGTGCACGTCGGCCGCGTGCAGGCCCCCGCGGCGCCGTGAGCCGCAGCCCGTGCCGGCGCTTCTCGATCTCGGCGCCGAAGTCGCGCGGCACGTCGAGGTGGTAGTTGATCGGGCGCTCGCCGATGCGGCAGCCCCCGAGGTCGGGGATGAAGGCCTCCCCCAGTCGGAGGGCAGCGGCCCGCACAGGAGCACCGGCGCCCGGGAGGACCCGGCGTGGTGTCGATGTCGGCGATGGGCGCCTGCTCGACGTTGGTGGGGTCGAGCAGCAGCTCGCCGTCGCGGTCCGTGGAGTCGATGAGGACGCCGTGCAGCTCGAGCAGACCGCTGACCACCTGGACGTCGGGGATCTTCGGGCACCCCTCCCAGCCGGCACGGCTCCTCGGCCAGCACCACCGCCACCATCGCCTTCGAGGCCAGGTTCTTGGCACCCCTGACCTCGATGTCGCCGACGAGCGGCGCGCCGCCGTCGACGACGAGGGTGGAGGTCA
>JBBQWX010000176.1:0-8627 GCA_038210185.1 Actinomycetales bacterium | reverse complement strand
CTCGTTGAGTTCCCGACTCACGTACTCGTCGGTAACATCAAGTTCCTTCGGCCACAGAGCTCCCGTCCAGACGATCTCCACCGTCTGACCCCCTGCAACCGAACACTTGCCGGCGTGGAGAATCGACAACCTGCCACGGACTCAACCGACTCGCGGACCCAACTTCCGGAGGTCTGAGACTGCACGACCCTGGGCGTGGCACCTTGCATGAAAGTGCCATCTGAAGCCAACTGTGCAAAGAAGCTCGGCCCAAGCACGACCAACAGAATGAGCGGACGTATGGGGCGGAGCGGTCCCGTGCATCAGTCCGCGTCCTTCGCGGCGAAAGGGGGCACCCGCCGCACCGAGGGTCATCGATAGCGGGCTGTAGTGCGTAGCAACGCACCATAGCCGGAAACCCGGCACCCGATCTGACGCGACAAGCTATTCGAGCAGAGTGAGACTGGTCAGGGCGATGTAGACCTCGGTCTTGGCCGGCGCCTTTTTGAAGCCCGCGTAGGACTCGATGCTGACTGTTGCTTTGCCCTTCGCGGGGATGAAGTTGAGGAAGGTAAAGTCCCCACCGACGACCTTGCCCTTGGCGTCCTTGTAGATCGCGACGGCCTGCAGGTCCTTCAGGTCCTTGGTGAACGGCGAGGCTACCGCGGCGGTCGTCTTGAGTGATCCGAACTCCTGCGCACGTGTCTTGACCTTGGAGACCTCGAAGTTTGCTGACTCCTCCTCCAAGTCTTCATACGTTCCTGGCAGGGCCTGCACTGTCATCTTCTTAGCGCCGGTCGCCTCGATATTTGCACCAGCCAGCGCCACGGCCGTGTTTGGGAGAATGGCCGGGATGAACTCGTCTCGGGAATCAACGACCGTTCCACTCGCGTCCTCGATCCCGATCTGCACCCGAACGTCCGTCGCAATCTGCTGCCCGGAGTTGGAGATGATGACACCGTAGGTAACGACGGGAGGCCCGAAGTCCGACTTGGGGAACTGGGTGAAGCCGTAGTCCTCCACCGTCACGGCGTCCGGCGACGAAGCCTCCTCGGTGCTAGCAGTGGCCGTTGGGGTCGCGCCCCCGGCCACGACACTGGACGAGGGATCCCCCTGGGTGGTCGTCTTCTCAGCGGCCGAACCGCACGAGGAGAGAGCGAAGGCCGCCACGACCAAGCTCGACGAGACAAGAATTGACTTCCGATGTGTCTTCACGACCACAGGGTGTCATTGAACCAAGACATCTCCGTTGGGCGACCGGGCTAATGATGTCGATCCGTTACCGCGTTCAAGAATCGGGAGGGCAGGGGGGCCGAGCGAGGCCCTCCCGACCAGCCGGTTCGCCGTGCAAGCGCCCGGCCGCCCCATACCAGTCCGGCATGAAGACCAACAATGCCGTGGGCGTGCTCCGCCCTACCCAGCAGTTCACCATCATCATCGGCGGCCCGACCCCGCCCGCAGGCATTCCTCGCCGACTCTGCCCGAGACATCATGGCCGCCACCCTCAACCAGCCCATGACACAACAGATTGGACGACTCGGAGGGTCTGCCCGTTACACCGGAAGATGGGACGCTGGCGGGGGAATGCATCGCGTCGTCACGATCGCATCGGCAACATCTCGCCGCAGGTGGCCGCGAGGGCCTCCACCCGGGACGCTGGGCCGACACACACGGGACGACGGATAGTGGGCCTGGCGCTGAGTGTCTCACCGCGGCACGCCATCGCGCGGCCCATTGCGATGCCCGGCCCCAGCGCGGGCGTGGCGGGTAGGGCACCCGCGATCTGAGCAGCGGACAGGCATCCCAGAAATTCCGGACATGACGCAGCGGGAGTCTCTCGGGTGCTCCGACGAAATCATGAGGTCCTCCCATCGATAGGCTGCTCACCCCAACAGTTGGAGGAGTTCTTCCGTGAGAATCGCTGTCCCCGCTTTCGCTAGCGTCGCTGTCGCGATGGCCATCTCTGGCTGCGGAGCATCGGAAGGTCCCACTGCAAACACCTCTCCGGCCTCCAGCGCGGCAAGCACCCCGAGCGTGTCCACCTCACCGACCTCCGCTCCCCCCGCGCCAGTGGAACCTCAGATCGAACAGCTGAGCAAGACGGCACTGACGAAGGCGCTCCTGACATTGGACGACATGCCCAATGGGTACGCAGACACCACGACGAAGGCCGACCAGGTCGACGACGGTGGGACCTACTGCGACTACAAACGGCCCCACCCGAACAAGACGTTCGTGACACGGACCTTCACCAAGGGCGGCGGGTTCGACGCGGAACTCATCTCTCCGACCATCCGGCAATACGCAAGTCCGGCCCAAGCGAAGGCCTCGATGGAGAAGCTGCTCGAGACCTTGGAGACCTGCAAGAAGTTCACCTCGGACGGTGAGTCCCTGAACGTCGCCAAGGTGAAGGCTGAACAGGCCGGCGAGATGAGCGTCGCGGTGCGGCTGGAGGGTTCCAACTTCACGGTCATCCAGGGGTACGCACTGGTTGGCCCCTCCGTGGTCGCGATCGGAACCGGCGGAGTCACGTCCGTGGACACCGACGTCGTCGGGCCGCTGCTCAAGGAGCAAGTTGACCGCTACACCGCGGCCGCCCAACAGTCGTAAACGGAGGGCCCACCACGCACGAGCAGATAATCGGCCATCACCTATCCATCCGGTTGGCACAACGGGAGCACTTCGACCCCCGTATGCAACATCACGGAGCCAGAGTGCCTACTCTTTCGATGGGTCGACTGGCGGCGGAGTGGGGCAAGTTCCTTGTGAGCGGATCGCGGTGCGGGTGACGCACCCGGGTCGATGTTCGGTTACCTGCCTGCGTGGTGGTGGGGCGTGAGCGGTGGCCCCAGAGTGCTCCAGTCCAAGGATTGCCGTGGCCTCGTTGTCTTCTGGACCTGATGGGGCCGCTCAATCCCGCTAGGGACTCTGAGGTCGATTGGTGGGGCGGCTGGTCATAGCAGCGCGTGTTCGATGGTGGTTGAGACGAAGCGAATGTAGCGACGTACCGACCAGCTACGGCCGACGACGAGGAGGTCGTACATCTCTGGCGAGGACACGGCGAACAGGACGTCGGTGGCCTGGCTCATGGATACCCCCGCACGAAGATGTCCCGCATCGGCGAAGTAGCGGGCGTTGGCTTTCATGCGGCGAAGTCGGTCTGCGTCCAGTTCCTCGGCCAGTTCCCTGATGGTGGGGTCCAGGAGGGCTGCTTCACGCACCAGGGTGAGGATCGGGGCGACCTGGGGTGCCACCTCACCGGCGAGCTTCGCCCAACCCCTGACCACGGCCCGAGCATCGGTCAGGTCGCGCAGCCGATCCGAGCGATCCTCGGCCGCCTCAGGGCCGGCGCCCATCAGGGCGCGCGCGCGGAGCGCTCGGACGAGCCCGGGTTTTCCACCGAAACCCTTGTACACGGTTTCGGGTGACACCTCGGCCGCCTCGGCGATGCTGACGATCGTTGTCGCGGCGTACCCCTGGTTGAAGAACAACTCTTCGGCGGCGTCCAGGACGGTGCGCCGGCGTTGCTCTGCCATGGTTCTGCGCCGCGATGCGTCGTAGTGCCGGGCCTTGACTCGTGGACTCAACAGGGTCATCCTCACTATTAGATACACACCACTGTATCCAACATATTGGAGGACAGATGGGACATGCAGCCTTCGCGCTCAAGCTCCGCGACGCGACCAACAGCAAAAGCGTGACGCAGGTGTTGGGGTGCTTCGCCGAGGACTACGTCAACCAGACGCCCGCTCACCCTGGCCGCGGGTTCACCGGCAAGGACCAGGTCGGTCGAAACTGGGCCCAGATCTTCGCCGCCGTGCCCGACCACACCGCCACCCTCATCGCATCAGCACAGGACGAGGACACGGTCTGGACGGAGTGGGAGATGCAGGGCACCCGCACCGACGGAGCAGCACACCACCTGTACGGACCGATCATCTTCGTCGTGCGCGATGGACTCGCCCGCTCCGCGCGCTTCTACCTCGAACGAGTCGATGACCCCAATGACACCCACGCCGACCCGGATGCCGCCGTCCGACGGATCCTGGCCTGATGATCCTGGTGGCCGGAGGGACCGGGCGATTGGGGTCCCGCGTCGTGGAGCTGCTCGAGCTGCGCTCAGAGAGCGTGCGCTCTCTGAGCCGGCACGCGGACGGCGACCTGCGCGACATCTCCGAACACGCCTTGAGCGGGGTAACCGTCGTGGTGTCTTGCGTGACCGGGTTCCCGGGTCAGGAACCAGCTCGCGTGGACCGCGACGGCAACATCGCGCTCATCAACGCAGCCGCACGAGCAGGCGCCGACATGGTCCTTGTCTCCGTGCTCGGCGCGTCAGCCCACAGCCCCATGCCGTTGTTCAGGATGAAGCACGCCGCCGAGGAGTACCTCCGTCAAAGCGGGGCTTCGTGGACGATCATCCGCCCCGACGGGTTCGAGGAGACGTGGGTGGAGATCCTCGAGAAGACAGCGGGCCGCCGGAATCGACCCGTCGTGTTCGGGCGCGGCGACAACCCCTTCGCGTGGACGCGCGTCGATCACGTCGCCGCGCACGTCGTTCGCGCCGTAACCGACCCCGACCTGAGGGGCCAGATCATCGACGTGACCGGACCCAACCCCCGCACCCTGGAACAGCTCGCTCAAAGCGTGATGCTGGACCACGGATGGCAAGGCGAACCGCGACACCTGCCACGTGCTGCCCTGCACCTCATCGCCCGCATCCCCGGCCAACCCGGACGGATAGCCAAAGCCTCACTCGCCATGGACGTTCTCAACGCCCCAGTCTGATCACCACCCGGCGACCTTCAAGCGGCGGTGTGGGGCAGGTGAGAGCCGAGCCCGGGGGGCCGCACTCAGCAGGGACGACGAGGACGAGGACCTCGCACCGGAGTAGTCCGCCGTGTCAGCCGCAGACCCTCGCAGTGCTAGCATTGCTATCAGGAGGTGTCGAGATGAGTACTCTCACGATCAGACAACTGGACGAGCGCACGCATGCCCGGCTGCGGGGACGAGCGGCCGAGCACGGGCGCTCTGTCGAGGCGGAGGTCCGGGCCATCTTGGACGCGGCCGTCAACCGTCCCCAGCACAACTTCCTCCTGTCCTTGCATGCATCCATGGCCGAGGCAGGTGGGGTGGACCTCGAGGTGGCTTCTCGAACCGACCAACCTCGCGCGGTCGAGCTGTCGTGATCATCGCGGACACCAACGTGGTGTCGGAGTTCATGAGGGACGCCCCTGACCCGGCCGTCCTCGCGTGGGCGCAGTCGATCGACCCATCGGATCTGACCATTTGTGTGGTGACGGTCGAGGAGATCGAACGCGGCCTTGGGAGGCTGCCCGAAGGGCGACGGCGCCGCGACCTGGAGCAGCGATGGGCGCGTTTGCTGGACTCCTTCGACGAGACCATCGCGCTGTACGACGTGACGGCAGCCCGACGCACGGCCGCCATCTTGGTGGCTGCCCAAGGCTCTGGTCGACCGATGGCACTCGCCGACGCTGAGATCGCCGGCATCTGCCTCGCCTCTGGGTCCGACTTGGCGACCCGCAACGTCAAGGACTTCTCGAACGTCGCTGACCTGACGCTCATTGACCCATTCGACTAGCCACCACCAGCGCGTCGTCTGGCGGCGGTAGGACGTGGCCGTCTGCGCGACGGAAATGACCGGCCGGGGCGGCCAGCCCTGCCACACTGCCCCTCATGGCGCGAAACGTCCTGGGCACCGAGCTCCAACTCTGTGGTGTCGATCCGATGACCGGCTTCTTCCGCGATGGCCTCTGCCACACCGGTCCGCAGGATCTGGGCAGCCACACCATCTGCGCCGTCGTCACCGGGGACTTCCTCGCGCACCAGCGATCGATCGGCAACGACCTGGTGACCCCGGCGCCGCAGTACCGCTTCCCGGGTTTGGTCCCCGGCGACCGGTGGTGTGTCACTGCGGGCAACTGGCTGCGGGCCCACACCGACGGGGTCGCGGCCCCCGTGGTCCTCGCCGCCACGCACGAACGCGCGACCGAGGTCGTCCCACTGGAGGTGCTACAGGCCCACGCGATCGACGTGCCGGACGACATCGCCGACCTGGAGTGAGGGCGAGAAGGTCACGAGTTCCGCCACCGCGGTTTCCGCGTGCGGACGGCCGCTGCCCCAGATACACCCCATTGGGCGGGCCTTCGGAAACAGCGCTGCGTGGCCAGCAGCTGTCACCGGGCGAGCGCCGCCTATCGGACTGCGTCCGCAGGCGGCGGAATGCAGCGGGTGCGATGCGTCCTGCCGCTGCCCGATGGTGATGGAGACCGTTGACTTAGGTTCTTGCGAGTGCGGTGAGGCGGGCGCGTTCGGCCTCCAGCCTTGTGCGGCCGGTGGGGGTGAGCTGCAGGTGCCGCTCCGGTAGCCAGGCCAGCCCGAGTGGGGGTTCACCACCGGCGAGCCACCCTTGCCATCGCAGCGAGTCCACCCAGGTAGTTCCAACGTCCTTTGGGAGACCCACCTGTTGGCACAGCCAACTGGGGGCGACAGAGGACACACCGGCGGCGCCGGACAGCAACGCGTACGCCTCGGCGCCGCTAGGCCACGCGGCGGGTGGGGTCACCACACCGGGCCCTTCGCGCAGTGCGCGGTACCAGCGCCACCGGGCCCTCGCTGCCCGCGGGATGTCATCGGGTTCGGGCACGGTCCGGCAGAGGGCTGCAGGCAGAAGGGAGGTGCCGGTCTGGGCCAAGAAGAGCAGAGGTATCACGACGAGCCACACGCCGCCTAGGTCGAAGTCATCGACTATGAGATCCACGGCGACCACCACGATCAGCACAAGGAGGACCATGTTGAACAGGAGGTGCACCGCGCGCACCCACAGCCAGCGCGTCCCGACAGGGTCCACGACTTTGGTGTCCGCTTCGGCAGCGAGGGCGGCACGTGCTGTGCCTGGTGCGCTGATCGGGGTCAGTGGGGCAAACGGCTCAACATCGGGCGCGGCGCCAAGCAGGGGCGCCATCGGTGACACGCGGGCGCTGGCGTCGGGCATGGAGCTCAGTGTGTCGATCAAGTGCAGTTCTGGACAAGGGCTTCGGTGGACAAGCAGCCAATCGGTTTAGGCGGCGCTCCCAGAAGGACCGACAGGCGCCACTTTCCTCGCGCTGACGCCAAGCCCCGACGCTCGTGCGAGCCCTAGGTCGACATGGTCAAACGACTGAGACCGCAACACTAGGAGCAATAGAAGCGTCCGCAACTACAGCGGCAAAGGCGGTCGACTGGCGGCGAAAGGACTGAGGATCGCCAATGCAGCCTGAAGGTGCTGGGCTGTGGTTGGTGACCGCGGGTGTGACCCCCGAAAGGACTGGCTTCGTGCCTTGTTGCGACCTGTCCGCTCGTGGTCACCGGCCCCGGCCCGGCTGGAGGAGCTGGCCTGATCAGGAGCTTGACCACCTGGCGTAAGCAGTGCCGGATGTGTCTCATCACAGTCCTGCCGAGCCTCCGTCCCGGACCGGAACCACGTCCCGTCCGGCGAAGGAGAGAACACATGAACAGTCGGACCGACCTGCGCGAGGTGGCCGATGTCGTCATCGGCGTCGACACCCACGTCCATACCCATTCCGCAGCCGTGGTCGATGCTGGCACCGGGGGTGTCCTCGACGAGATCACCGTCGAAGCGACAGCCCAGGGCTACGCCGAACTGGTGGAGTTCGCCAACAACCACCCGATGCTGCGGGCCTGGGCGATCGAGGGGACCGGCGGCCACGGCGCCGGTCTGAGCCGTCACCTGCTGGCGCTCTCGGAGATCGTGATCGAGTTGGATCGCCCGAAGCGGGACGCGCGTCGCAACGGCGCGAAGACCGATCCGCTCGATGCGATCCGCGCTGCGCGTGAAGCGATGGCCAGGCCGCGGTTGGGAACTCCCCGCTCCGGGGGCGAACGCCAAGCACTGTCAGTGCTCTTGGCTGCTCGCCGCTCCGCGATCAATGCCTCCACCGAGGCCCAGCAGCAGGTGTTCGGCCTGGTCATCGCAGCACCCGAACCCATCCGAATCAGGTTCCGCGGCCAGAAGCTGGCCGCGATGCTCAACACTGCCGCCAAGCTGCCTGTTCACTCAGCGTGGGACGTCGAGACGACCAGCACTGTCCTGGCGCTGCGGACCTTGGCCCTTCGCGCGCAAGCGATGCTGAAAGAGGCACGTGAGCTGCAGAAGGCGATCGTGGTCATCATCCGCAGCTGGCGCCCTGACCTGCTCGAGGAGTTCGGCGTCGGACCGATCGTGGCCGCGACGGTGTTGTGCGCCTGGTCCCACCCGGGCCGCATCCACTCCGAGGCGGCATTCGCGATGCTCGCCGGCGTCGCGCCGATCCCGGCGAACAATGGCCAAGTCACCACCCGATATCGGCTCAACCGCTACGGCGACCGCCAGCTCAACAACGCACTGCACACCGTGGTCCAGAGCCTGATCCAGTACCAGTCAGCTACCCGAGAGTACGTCGCTCGCCGCACCACCGAAGGCAAGACCAGCAGAGAGATCAAACGCTGCCTTGCCCGCTACGTCGCCCGCGACCTCTATCGGCTCCTTGAAAACACGCCCACGAAGGCTTGACGAAGCATAGGAGCGTCGCAGCGGCCGATCGGGCTGTTCGACACGGTCGTGGCCCTTAGCCGGCAAAGGTCATCATTCA
>JBBQWX010000175.1:0-8707 GCA_038210185.1 Actinomycetales bacterium | reverse complement strand
CACCAAGATCCGACTGATCACCAGGATCGCGTTCGGATTCAAGTCCCCTCAGGCCCTCATCGCCCTTGCCCTGCTCTCCCTGGGCGGCTACCGACCCGTCCTCCCCGGCCGGAAATGACCCACAGGTGTGTCAGAAGAGCCGCTATTTCTCGGGCTCCTCGCCAGGCGACGTGTCACTCCCGCGGGAGGCCGCCTGCGCGATCTTGCTCGCCATCTCGACGGCTTTCTGGGCTACGCGAAGAGCATCACCGGTGGTCTTCTGCATCGCCCCGGCCACCTCGTGAGCCTGCTGACTGATCTCCGACCCGTCGGCGTCCTCGGGGCGGCTGCCGACCACACTGGCCACCTTGGCTGCCAGCGCACCGGCCAAGGCGGTGGCTTCCTGGCCGACGCGTGCCAGATCGCGGGCGGTCAGCTCGATCTCACCGGCCATCTCGCTGGCTTTCGCACCGATCTCGCTGCCAACATGCTCTTCCTCAGCCATGGGACCCGTCCTTCCATGCACCTGGCCACGCTCAGGCGGCTTCGAGTTTCGCCGCGTCCGGCCCAGTGAGGCGCTCTCGATTGCAGACGCCACCAATAGACCATGTCCTGGCCTCTTTGGCAATCGAGCGCCTTCTGGACACTCGTCGGGGCGCTGGACCCAAAGCGCTGCACGACGCGAGGCCCGGGCCAGCAGAGAGCAAGTGGCTCCCAGCCACCTAGACGATGCAAGCCAAGTCCACTGTCCCGCGCTGCAGTTGACTCCACGGACGTCGTGTGCGCCCTGGCCCTGTCAACATTCAGTTCACTTCGGCGCGACGGCTGGCCTCACTTGCCCGAGGACTGAGCGCCGCTGTGGAGTAGTCGCGCGGTGGCGTTCGTGCCGGTCGAGGCGTTCCTCGGCGGGGGCGAGCAGGCCCTCAACATCGACGTCGTGCGGGCCGCACTCGCCACCGTCGACTCCCCGGGGCGGCTCGAGATCGTGCGTCGCAGCCCCACCGTGCTCGTCGACGCGGCGCACAACCCGGCCGGCGCGCGGGCCCTGCGCGACGCCATCGAGGACTCGTTCACCTTCGCCCGGCTGGTCGGCGTGGTGGCGATGATGAAGGACGAGGAGGCCGCCGAGCTGCTCGAGGCCCTCGAGCCCGTGCTTGACGAGGTCGTGGTGACCCGCACGTCGTCGCCCAGGGCGATGTCACCGCGTCAGCTCGGTGAGATCGCCACCGACATCCTCGGCGAGCATCGTGTCGTCGTCGTCGACGAGCTGCCCGACGCCCTCGACCGCGCCGCCGGCATGGCCGACGAAGGCGGCGGGGTCCCCGGGGGCGTGCTGCCACCGGTTCGGTCGTCACCGCGGCCGGGGTGCGGACGCTGCTCGGCACCGCCGCCGTCTGACGGTCACCGCAGCGGCGACCGTCCCGGGTCAGCCGCTTGCGTCGCTGGCGCGCCGGGCAAGCTGCGACAGCTCCACCCGGTTGGCGGCGCCCGTCTTGCGCAACAGGTTCGAGACGTGTGAGCTCACGGTCTTCTCGCTGACGAAGAGGGCGCGAGCGATCTCGCCGTACGTGCGCCCGGCGACTACGTGGCTGAGGATCTCACGCTCCCGGGTCGTCAGGCCGGGTGGTGAGTGCTTGTCGGCCGCGGTGGCACTCGACGGCTTGACCTCACCCAGGGGGATGCGCGCGGTGCGGGCGAGGGCTACCACCTCACGGAGCACTGGCTCGGCCTCGAGCTCGCGTGCGAGGGCGTACGCGTGCCGAAGAAGGGACGCCGCCTCCTCACGGGTTCCACCGCCGCGCACGAGCACGGCCTCACCTGCCCGAGCGGTCGCGTACGCCGCATCCCAGGGAAGCACCCCGTCAAGGAGTCCGGCAGCCACCCTCCATCGGCTGGCCTCGTCGGTGTCCCGGCGGGCCCGAGCCACCTCGGCCGCGTAGAGGGCGTCCAGGGCCTCGAGGAGAGCACGATAGTCCGGCCGGTGCCCACCGGTGTCGGCCAGGACGTGCGGAAACCGGGCGACGAGATGGTCGAGCCGCGCCAGCTCCGCGTCGGCCGCGCCGCCACCTTCCCTCGCCGACGCAGCCAGGTCGGCCAGCGCGCGCGCGGCGAGCGGGCACAGCCACTCGCAGAGCGTGGGCCGTGCCCCTGGTGACGAGGAGCCAGCCATCGCCGCCTCGTACGCGGCCCAGGGGTCACCCCCGCCGAGCCGGACGAGCGCGCGGACCGCGTCGAACGCGTACGCCAGGAACCCCGAGGTCTCGGTGAACAGCTCATCGGCTCGGGCGAGGTGCTCCTCGGCCTCCCGTTGTCGTCCCTGGAGCGTGGCCAGGTGCGCGGCCTGCAGTCGTGCCCCGACGTCGGCTGCGACGCCGGGGTCCGAGCCGAGCGCCACCCGCAGGCGGGCCAGACACCCCTGCCACTCCCCGAGGTGGAGCAGGCCGAAGGCCTCGCTGGCCGACATCCAGGCGAGGTAGGGATGAGGGACTTCAAGGTCCTCGAGCTGGTGTCGCCGCTGCTGCAGGCAGGCCACCCACGCCGCGCTCAGGTTGGCAGCGGTGCCGTTGGCCTCCCAGAGCGCGGCATGGACGAAGCCCCACCAGTCGCGCACCTCGGCCGCCGCCTCGACGCCCCGGGCTGCGAGGGCACCGCCGCCCGGCTGCCCGGCGAACTCGGCTCCCATGCCTGCCGCGGCGTACGCGTAGGCCGTCGACCGCGGGTGACCGGTGGCGTCCGCTCGCGCGACAGCCCTGGCCACGGCGTCCTGCGCCCCCGGCTCCTCCGCCCACAGGGAGGCCTGGGCAAGCTCCGCGAGCGCGTACCCGTGCTGCCACGAGTCGGGCCACGGCGCCGACAGCCTGGCTGCGCGCCGCATCGGTTCCAAGCGGAAGAACCCGCGCCCGGTCGAGAAGCGCAGGTGCTCGAGCCGCACCAGCAGCTCGGCGACGAGCAACGGGTCGCTGCCCTCGTCGACCTCCGCGAGAAGGGACTCCGCGGTGTGGTGTTCGGTTTCGTGCTCTCCGAGTGCGGCGGCCGCATCCCGCAGCCGGCGAAGCAGGGTGACCCGCGACTCCTCGACGTCGTCGACCTGTTCGCGCAGCTCGACCAGCCGGCCCAGGAGCGACAGGCGGGCGTGCTCGTCACCGAGCCGCCCGGCCAGGTCCGCCGCGCGCTCGGTCCAGCGGTACGCCTCCGGGTGGTGCTCGGCGCGCAGGTGGTGCTCGGCGACCGCCGCGACTGCGACGAGGTGGCCGGGTGTCGGGTCGTCGGCCTCGGTGCCCAGGTCGTTCTCGCAGAGCCGCGCGAAGGCGGCGTGCAGGCGGCGACGTTCGTCCCCGGACAGGAACGAGTCCAGGGCCTCGGCCTGGAGGGGATGGTGGAACCAGTACCCGTCGGGTGAGGCGTCGAGGATGCCGCCGTCGACCGCCTCGCGGAGCAGCCGCGGCGCGTCGACGGGAGCCGTACCCGCCAGGGCGACCGCCCGGTCGAGAGCGGGACCGTCGGCGACCTCGCCCCCGATCGCCACAGCGAGAACCAGCTCGCGCGCCCGAACGGAGAGAGGGTGCCAGGAACGGAGCACGGCGCCGCGGAGGTCGTCCGGCATCCCCGGGCCTAGGTGCCGCGCCTCCCGGGGTAACCCGTCGACGAGGAGCCGGTTGAGGTAGGCGTTCCCACCGGTTCGGGTGTGGACGTCGGTGACGAGCGACTCGTGCGGCGACGCCCCCAGGTGGGCGTGCAGCTGCTCCCGGGTTCCGGCACGGTCGAAGGCCCCGAGCGGGAGCTCCGTGAGTGACGGCATCCGGCGCACGTCGGCCAGCCAGCGTTGCACGGGGTGGCCGGGCCCGACCTCGCCGCGCCGCAGCGTCATCAGGACTGCGCGACGTCGGTCGAGGGGTCCGGCGAGCAGGTAGGTGAGGACGTCCAGCGTGGCGGGATCGGCCCAGTGGACGTCATCGACCACGAGGACCACGGGTTGCTGGGCGCAGGTCCGGTCGAGCCACTCGTCCACGACGAAGGGGGCCTCGCCGTCGCCCGTCGCCAGAGCGGGCGCCGCCAGCGCGGGCGACAGCCGTCGCAGAGCCGTGCGCAGCGGCATCAGAGGGGCGGTCGTGGTGCCCATGGGCAGGCAGACGACCGACAGGATGACGAGCTCGTCCGTCGGACTCAGGGCGTCGGATGTCGCCTCGTCACAGGCTCGCTGGACCAGCCGGGTCTTGCCGACGCCGGCGTCTCCCGAGACGAGCAGGGCGCCCATCCTTCCCCGGCGTGCGGCGTCGACCACCGCGCGGACCCGGCCCAGCTCGAGGGTCCTGCCGACGAAAGCGGGCATCCGCGCTCTGGTCGGGGTGGTCACCACTGCATTC
Organism: Actinomycetales bacterium; assembly: GCA_038210185.1. Taxonomy (GTDB): domain Bacteria; phylum Actinomycetota; class Actinomycetes; order Actinomycetales; family Dermatophilaceae; genus Fodinibacter. Next base: position 4,364 of record JBBQWX010000175.1, on the reverse strand, counting down.
TGCACCCATCGGCCGGGGTCGTGACGGGCCGATCTGAGGGGTGTCGGGGCCGGTTCTGAGGGGTCGGGCCCGATGTGGCCGCGGGTCGCCCGCCGCGACGGTGGAGGGGTTGGAAAGACACCCACACCACAGGAGATCATCGTGTTCCAGAACTAGCCGCAGAAGCAGCAGGACGAACCAGGACCACCAGCAGGGAGGACCGCGAGGACGGCCGTAAGGGGGCGGCCCGGCAGGGCGGCGCTGCTCGTCACGGCGCGCGGGCCGCGGCCCTCCTCGCAGATCATCCACCGCCGGATCCAGGCGGACCGCCTCCGGTGCGAGCCCCCGGTGCCCGGGGCCCGGTACCAACTGGCAGGCATTTACGGCGGTGACGGCCTGGGGACGTACGGCAACCTCATCCCGACGGTCTCCGAGGGCGAATCCACAGTCGACCCCGGACGCCGGGTCGTCATCGTCCTGTGGGTCTTCGATCTGGACGGGCAGAACATCGTGGTGGAGGCCCGCCGAGAGGGGAACCCCACGGCCACGACGGTGGAGCAGCTCGACCCGGTCCGCCAGTCTGTCCGGTTCGTCTCCGAGTAGCCACTCGAGCGGTTGACATCTCGCCCACCAAACCCGAGGAGGTCCGCAGTCCGTCCGGTTCGTCTCCAAGTAGTCACACTCCGACGTTTGACGTCTCGACCACCAAGACCTGAGGAGTCCGTCATGGACCGCACACCACGCACCATCCGGCGGCTGGGCGTATTCGCAGCCGTCACCGCTTTCACGTTGGCACCGGGGCTGACCGCCAGTGCCCACGACGGCCCCAGCCAGGCCGCCGACCACGGCTCACGCGTCAGCGGACAGGCCGTCATCGACTGGAACGCGCGAGCCGCCCAGGCCGCCATTGCCTGCGGGCTCGCACCGGCCAACAACCCCCTGCACGAGTCCCGCATGTACGCGATGATGCACCTCGCGATCCACGACAGCCTCAACGCGATCAGCCGTCGTTCTGAGCCGTACGCCTTCAATGCCCGCGCGAAGGGCGCTGCACCTCTGGCAGCCATCGCGGCCGCGGCCCGGGGCACGCTCGTCGCCGCGGTGGGCACCCTGCCGGAGCCGTTCGCGGCCTGTGCCGCCACCGAGGTACCCGCGATCCAGGCGGACTACGCGGCCGCCCTCGCACTCGTCCCGAACGGTCACGCCAAGGACCGCGGTGTCGCCCTCGGCAACGCCGCCGCGCTGGCGATCGTGGCCCTGCGTGCTGGTGACGGCTCCGACACTCCGCTCTTCGACACCGACTACCCGCAAGGCGATCAGCCCGGCGAGTACCGGTTCACCTCCGCGGACCTCGGCTTCGCCTTCGCGCCGGGGTGGGGCGACGTCACACCGTTCGCCCTGAGGTCGGCGACTCAGTTCCGCAGCGACGAGCCCTACCGGCTCAGCTCCTGGGCCTACACCCGCGACTTCAACGAGGTGAAGGCTCTGGGTGGGAACGGAACGACCACACCCAGCGCCCGAACGGCGGACCAGACCCAGGAGGCCCTGTTCTGGCTCGAGAGCTCACCGCTGCTCTGGAACCGGCTTGCACGCTCCTTGGCCGACCAGCGTCATCTTGACGCCTGGCAGGCCGCCCGGCTCTTCGGTCTGCTGGACATCGCCCTGTCAGACGGCTACATCGGCACCTTCGACCAGAAGTACGACCAGAACTTCTGGAGGCCCATCACCGCGATCCGCGAAGCCGATGCCGACGGGAACTCGCGAACCTCTCCCGATCCGACCTGGACACCGCTGGTCACCACACCGCCGATCCCGGACCATGACTCAGGCCACGCGGTCGAAGGCGGGGCAGCCGCAGCGGTTCTGCATGGCTTCTTCGGCTCCGACCGGGCGACCTTCGAGCTGTGCAGCTTCACGTTGCCGGCGGGTGAGACGTGTACCGACCCGTCGCCGACCACTCGGTCGTTCCACAGCTTCTCGCAGGCAGCAGCCGAGAATGCCGACTCCCGCGTCATGGTCGGGTTCCACTTCCGCCACGCCACCACATCAGGTACCACGCACGGTCTCAAGATCGGCCGCTACGTGGTGCGCAACTACCTGGAACAAACACACCACTAAAGACCGTCCGGCAACGGCCAAGGCCCTCCCCAACGATCCGCGGAAGGCCTTCGGCCAACCGTGGCGTAGGTCCGAGTCAGTGGCTGCCACACCTGAGGACCGTTTCAGCCACCGCGCCCCACTGACGCGAGAACCGCGGATCAACGAGCGCCCCCGCGTCGCCCACCCAAGTCGGCGCGACGGCGAGGACGCCATGCGTCCTTTCGCCGCCTTTCGCCCGATCCGATTGCACGGTGGCAATGACGGTGCAACGCTCGCAGTGTGACTGACGGCGTGCCAGACAACTTGGAGCAAGCAGTGGAGACCGCCCGCTCGCTCCTGGCCCGACGCCAAGCGCGATACGCACCTGGTAGGCCTCCCTCATCCACGCCCGCTCGCGTGGTGGCTCAAGAGGCAGCAGAGAGGAGGGAAGCCGAAACAGAGGAGCTACCCAGTGGGTGGCTACGTAACGGCAAGTTGCTGTACGAGCCCCATTGCGAGAGGAGGCGCTTGGCGGAAACGAAGAGGATCATCGATCGTGTCGCTCCTGGGCCCCACGAAGACGGAGTTGTCTTTGAGCGGCTGGCGCGTGAGGCAGCGAGCGTCGAGTGGTTCCTCTACGCGAAGATGGGTAAGGAAGCGTTCGCAGCTCGCAGGCGAATTATCTTCGGAACAACATCCAGGCCGGGTAGTCACGCCGGGACAACTGCTTTCCAAGGGGTTTCGCTTATCGGATTCTCGGCAGGTCTCCTAGGCCTTGTCGATGTGCTTGCCACCGCAGTCACTTCTGCTGCTCCATACGATCGACACGAGGGGAACTATCACGTCTTCCTGACGGGCGAGCAAGCTGTCCGCGATTACTTAAGCGCTACGCCAGAAATCTCACAGATGATCGCCGAATTCTTTAGGACGTGGTTAGTCGATGGCGTGATAATGAAGCCCGACTACGGATTGATTGCAGAGGGCGCAACGGGGGGCTACTCGCTACTTCGAGCCTCGGCCGAGCGGTTTGTGGTCGCTCACGAGTACTGCCACGCGCTGGCAGACAAGATGGCAATATGGCCGCTGGCGGATTCGAGCATCTACGGCGGCGACGGGCGAGTACGGGAGATACGAGCTGATCTCTTTGCCACGCGTGCACTAGTGGAGAGCTTTCCCGAATTGGACGGGACCTCAGCCGTGGTGGCACTGCGAGGCGGCACCCTCGCGATGAAGGCCCACGAGCTGCTGGACGACGCCCTTTCAATGATTCAGGGGACGCAGGCTGTTCCAGCGCCTGCTGACTACCTGTCATTCCGTGATCGGAGTGCGATGCTGCAGGAGGCCTTCAGGTCATTCTGCATCGACCCGAATGATTCTCGTGACGATCCTGAAGGAATCGCCACGCCAGCCATGACCGCAGACCTAGTATGGAGGCTGTCGACAGATGGGCTCCGTGCCGCACTCACTCCCAGTTCGCTGCATCCGATGTGGCGGCGCAGCCTGTAATGTAGACCATGGAGGATGATTATGACCGATAACGATAACTCCGCGACAGCCCAGAAGTGGGAAGAGGTCACTCCAGAGGAGTTAGAGGAACTGCGGCAGATCGCTCAGGAGCACGGCGTCTCCCTCGAAGTGGACGAGGAAGAAGGGTTTGTTGATCCTGCCACCCTGACCGTCCTCTTGCTTGGGGCTTCGCTCGCAGTCGCAACCGTGGCATACCTCTTTGATCAGCGCCGGGGCGGTCAAGTGATTGACCTGCGTCCAGGGGCCGATCCGATCGCACGCCGCGACCGAGGGCTGATCTATGGCCTCATCCTTCTCGTCGCCGTCGACGGCAAGGTTGAAGTGAGTGTCGAGGAGCCCAAAGGGATGTTCGGCCAGGTCATCGAGGCGTTGAAGGCGGTCCTGGGCGATTTGCTGGGAGCTACGGCAAAGGAAGCCAAGGAGTTGGCGTCCCCAGTGGTTCAGGGCAAGGCCAACCTACGCCTCGTTGGAAATTGACCGCCTCCCGCGCGCCCAGGGGCCATGCCAGGGTCTCGGCAAAGCCACGTCTCAGCAGGTCAGCAGGCATGTGATGGCTTGGTCGGGGTGATTGGCGTGGTGTCGTGGCCCTGCTGCGATGTTGGTCCAGCCAGTGAGGCGTAGCAGGCTGATCGCGGTGTTACCTCTTGACTGAACTACGACACGCGTTTACGCAGGTGAGGGGCCTGTGCGTGATCTTGGTCTAGCGTCGTGGAGCGTGATCGAGGATGCGAGGCAGGGCCAAGAGTTGGCCGGGCTGGCGGTGCCGCAGGTGGGTCGGA
>JBBQWX010000174.1:0-8720 GCA_038210185.1 Actinomycetales bacterium | reverse complement strand
GGAGGTACACCCCGGCTGGTGCTCGGTGTACCCAGATCGACCAATAGGTCACTGGAGGTACGCCCCCGGCTGGTGCTCGGTGTACCCAGATCGACCAATAGGTCACTGGAGGTACGCCCCCGGCTGGTGCTCGGTGTACCCAGATCGACCAATAGGTCACTGGAGGTACGCCCCCCGCGCGCTCAGCGGGAGCGCAGCTCACCTCGACGGTCGCTGCCGACGATGCGGGCTATCCGCTGAAGCTCGGCGACGTGCCGGCACAGGGCCTCCCGGCCGGCGGGGGTGAGCACCACCATCGTCACCTGGCGGCCCTCGCGCACCGCTCGATCCAGGCGGGTGTAGCCCCGGCCCGACAACGCCTTCAGGTGCTTGGACAGCGCGGAGTCGGACAGCCCCATCTCGTCACGCACCGCCGCGAACTCGGTGCCTGCCGACGGCACCAGCAGTGCGCAGATCTGCAACCGGTGCGGCTCGTGGATGACGTCGTCGAACACCGGGTAGGGCATGTGCCGCAGCATACGGCGCGCTTTCCTGTGCGGAAAGGAGTTCGACGGCCTCGGGCCAGCGGGGCGGCGCCGTGCGAGCGGGTCGCGGCTACCGGCATCCGGTGGGTGGGCGTTAGCGTGGCGAGCCAGAGCGCCGTCGTCGACCTCAGGAGGACCAGTGCCCCAGACCGCGAAGGGTGTCATCGCCCGCGCCAAGGGGGCCGAGGTCGAGCTCGTCGACGTCGTGGTGCCCGACCCCGGCCCGGGCGAGGCCGTGGTGCGGGTGGAGGCGTGCGGCGTCTGCCACACCGACCTGCACTACCGCGAGGGCGGCATCAACGACGAGTTCCCGTTCCTGCTCGGCCACGAGGCGGCGGGCACGGTCGAGGCGGTCGGCGAAGGCGTCACCGACGTCGCACCGGGCGACTTCGTCATCCTGAACTGGCGGGCGGTGTGCGGCCAGTGCCGGGCCTGCCTCAAGGGCAAGCCCTGGTACTGCTTCGCGACCCACAACGCGACGCAGAAGATGACGCTCACCGACGGTACCGAGCTCAGCCCGGCGCTCGGCATCGGGGCGTTCGTCGAGAAGACCCTGGTCGCCTCGGGCCAGTGCACGAAGGTCGACCGTGACGCGGATGCCGCGGCGGTCGGGCTGCTCGGGTGCGGCGTGATGGCCGGGTTCGGCGCGGCCGTGAACACCGGTGGGGTGAGCCGCGGTGACTCGGTCGCGGTGATCGGCTGCGGAGGCGTCGGCAACGCCGCCATCGCCGGTGCGAGCGTGGCGGGCGCGACGACGATCATCGCCGTCGATGTCGACGACCGGAAGCTCGAGTCCGCGCGCGGCTTCGGCGCCACGCACACCGTCAACTCCTCGTCGCAGGACCCGATCGAGGCGATCCGCGCGCTCACCGGCGGTCACGGCGCCGACGTGGTGGTCGAGGCGGTCGGCCGCCCGGAGACCTACGAGCAGGCCTTCTACGCCCGCGACCTCGCCGGCACGGTGGTGCTCGTCGGGGTGCCGACGCCCGACAAGGAGATCACCCTGCCGCTGATCGACGTCTTCGGGCGCGGCGGTGCGCTGAAGTCGAGCTGGTACGGCGACTGCCTGCCCTCGCGCGACTTCCCGATGCTCGTCGACCTCTACCGGCAGGGCCGCTTCGACCTCGACGCGTTCGTCAGCGAGCGCATCGGCATCGGCGACGTCGAGGCCGCGTTCGACAAGATGCACCGGGGCGACGTGCTGCGCTCGGTCGTCGTCATGGACGCCGAGCAGTGAACGACATCGGGATGCCGGTGCGCACCTCCCCGGGTGGCGTGCGGGTCGAACGGGTGGTCACCTCCGGGGTCTTCGAGCTCGACGGGGCCTCCTGGGAGGTCGACAACAACGTCTGGCTGGTGGGTGACGACAACGAGGTGATCGTGGTCGACGCCGCCCACGACGCCGACGTCATCCTCACTGCGGTCGACGGCCGGCGGGTCGTTGCCGTGGTCTGCACGCACGGCCACAGCGACCACGTCAATGCCGTCGGTGGGCTGGTCGCGGCCACCGGAGCCACGGTGCACCTGCACCCCGACGACCGGGTGCTGTGGGACCAGACCCGGGCGGAGCCGCCCGGGGGTGAGCTCACCGACGGGCAGGTCTTCATCGTCGGTGACGTCGAGCTGACGGTGCTGCACACGCCGGGTCACGCGCCCGGGGCGGTCTGCCTGCACGCGCCCGCGCTCAAGGCCCTCTTCTCGGGTGACACCCTCTTCAACGGCGGGCCCGGCGCGACCGGGCGGTCGTTCTCGAGCTTCCCGACGATTGTCGAGTCGATCCGCACCCGGCTGCTCGGCCTGCCGGCCGACACCGTTGTGCTGACCGGCCACGGCGAGCCGACCACGATCGGCGCCGAGGAGCCGCACCTGCAGGAGTGGGTCGACCGCGGCCACTGACCCTGAGCTTCCCCGACGCCGGTGTGACGTCGGGGAAGCTCATCGGTGTCGGGGTTAGTTCGCCGACAGCCGTGAACAAGCCCGACGTCACAGGGATGTCGGGGCTGTTCAGGAGGCCGGAAGGGCGCGAGAGGATGCTGCCCGCTCGAGTGCGGAGCGAACCAGCGCCTCCACCCGGCGCGGGCGCTCGAGATCAGCCCAGGTGAGCCGCACGACCTCGTAGCCGAGGGAGCGCAGCCAGTCCTCGCGGCGCTTCTCCGCCGCCAGCGCCGCCCGGCCCTCGGCGCCCTCATACTTCACGAGCCCGTCGAACTCCACGACCACCCGACCGTCGACCAGGAAGTCGACGCGGGCGCCGACCACCCCGGCGTCGTCACCGATGCGCACCTGGCTGCGAACGTGGTGCCCGAGGTCGAGCAGCAGCAGTCGCGTCCGCGTCTCGCCGACCGACTCGCTCGCCCCGTCGGCCTGCGACAACCACCGCTCCGCCCGAGCGGCCATCCGAGCGGAACCCGCCAGCCGATGCACCAGCTCGATCACCCGGTGCAAGGATGCCGTCCCGGTCGCCAGGGCCCGATCGGCCGGGACGAGGGCTCCCACCCGACCTTCGCGCAGGGCGACCTGTGCGAGCGCGGTGTCGGTGCTGACCGCGCGGCATCCCTCGACGTCCGTGAGTTCCAGCGACGGGTCGGCCGGGTGGATGCGGAGTGCGCCCGGCTTGCGGACGCGCACGACGGGGGCGGCGATGTCGACGACGTCGAGCGGCACACCGAAGAGCGGCAGCCCGTGGAGAGCCAGGGCGCTCTGGTGCGTGGCGGCCTCACTCCGACCGGCCCGCGCACGGAGCACCGCACGGCAGCACAGGGCGAGCCGCTGCTCGGGGGTCGCGGTTTGCCAGTCGACGGCCACGACGTAGGCGGAGCGCCGCACGCGCACGAGCGCACCCGAGCGCACCAGGGAGGCCAGACCATTGGCGTCGACCTCGACGGCTTCCGCGTCGGCGGCGGACACCACCCCGCAGTGGGCCGTGGCGATGGCGAGCAGGCGTTCGGACATCCCCCGATGGTGCCCGTTCGCGCTGGATCGGCCGCGGCGTCATCCACAGGCTCGGGTGCGGCGCCCGGCATCCGGCGCCTGCGACGACGGCGGAGCTTCCCCGACGCCGGTGTGACGTCGGGAAAGCTCAACGGCGTCGGGGTACTTTCCCCGACGGCAGCCAACAACCCCGACGTCACTGGGATGTCGGGGAAGTTGGGGATCGTTCACGACCACCAGGCCCGAGCGCACTCATCAGCCGCGCGCTCCCCGGCGGTGCGACATGCTTGGCGCCCAAGGACCTCTCGACACCGGTCGCGCTCACCAGACTGATGGTCGTCGGGCGGCGCCAGCCCATCACGCGCACTCCCGCCGACGTCGGGTTGGCCTTCGAAGAGGTCACGTTCACCGCCACCGACGGCGTGAACCTGCAGGGCTGGTTCGTGCCCGCCGAGGCGACCAGCCCGACCCCCGGCCGACCGTGGCCCTCGTGCCCGGCCGGTGGTGGAAGAGCGCGGGCAACGTCGGTGGTCAGGTCCAGGCCAGCCCGAGGGCGCTGCCCTGCTGAGGTACCCGTCGACCGGGCGGTACGAGGGCGACGAGGGGTACGAGTGCATCGCCGGGCACGCCGACGAGGTCGCTGCCTTCTTCTGCAAGCACCTCCAGGTCGCCCGCGCAGGGGCGGAATCGGGATGCTGTCCCGGCCGGTAACCTTGCCCGGTGACCCTCAGGCTGTTCGACTCCCTCACGCGCGAGCTGCGGAACTTCGTCCCCGTCGTGCCCGGCGAGGCGGGGATCTACATCTGTGGGCTCACCACGCAGGCGCCGCCGCACCTGGGCCACGTCCGCTTCGCCGTCGCCTTCGACGTGCTCCGCCGTTGGATGACGCGCGGTCACGGGCTCGACGTCACGCTCATCCGCAACGTCACCGACATCGACGACAAGATCCTCGCGAAGTCGGCCGAGAACGGTGAGGCCTGGTTCGCCGTCTCCTACCGCAACGAGATCGAGACCGCGGCGGCGCTCGAGGCCCTGGGCGTGCTGCCGCCCACCTACGAGCCGAGGGCCACCGGCCACGTGCCCGAGATGGTCACCCTGATGGAGGCCCTCGTCGCCAAGGGGCACGCCTACGTCGCGAGCGACGGCAGTGGCGACGTCTACTTCGACGTGCGCAGCTGGCCGGCCTATGGCGAGCTGACCCGGCAGAAGGTCGACGACATGGTCGACGCCGAGGATGCCGACCCGCGCGGCAAGCGTGACCCCCGCGACTTCGCGCTGTGGAAGGGCCACAAGGACAGCGAGCCGCAGACCGCCTCATGGCCCACGCCGTTCGGCCCCGGGCGCCCCGGCTGGCACCTCGAGTGCTCCGCGATGGCGCGCAAGTACCTCGGCGACACCTTCGACGTGCACGGCGGCGGCGTCGACCTGCGCTTCCCGCATCACGAGAACGAGATGGCGCAGTCCCGCGCCGCCGGCCTCGGCTTCGCGAACTACTGGCTGCACAACGCCTGGGTCACCATGGGCGGCGAGAAGATGAGCAAGTCGCTCGGCAACTCGCTGCGGGTCAGCGAGGTCGTGAAGGACCACCGTCCGCTCGCCGTGCGCTACTACCTGACCTCGGCGCACTACCGGTCGATGATCGAGTACCACCCGGGCTCGATCGAGGAGTCGGCCACCGCGGTCGAGCGCATCGAGGGCTTCCTGCGCCGTGCGCTGCCCGGCGTCACCGCCGCCGTGCCGACCGGCGACGAGGTCCTCCCCGAGGATTTCCGCGAGGCGATGGACGACGACCTCGGGGTCTCCAGTGCCCTCGCCGAGGTGCATGAGGCCGTGACCGCCGGCAACACCTCGCTCGACGACGGTGACCACGAGGATGCCGCGGCGATCGCCCGCGTCGTCATCGCGATGACCGACGTGCTCGGCGTCAACCCCCTCGACCCGGCCTGGTCGGCGGGCGACGGCCGGGCCACCGACGCCCTCGCGAGCCTCGACGCCCTCGTCAAGGAGCGCATCTCGGCCCGGGCCCATGCCCGGTCCGCCCGGAACTACGACACCGCGGATTCCATCCGCGACGAGCTCGCCGCCGCCGGCATCGCGCTCGAGGACACCGCCGCAGGGGCCCGTTGGTCCCTCGCGCGGGGACGGAGCGAGTGAGACATGGCCGGTAACTCCCAACGACGTGGCGCGGTGCGCACCGGCAACAAGAAGGGCCCCCAGGTCGGTTCCGGTGGTCAGCGCCGCCGCGGTCTCGAGGGTCGGGGCCCCACGCCCAAGGCAACCGACCGCCCGAACCACAAGGCGCACAAGGCAGCCAGCGCCGCCGACCGTCGCGGTGGCGGGCAGGCCGGTCGCACCAGCACTCGCAAGAACAAGGCGAGCAGCGAGATGGTCGCCGGGCGCAACTCGGTGCTCGAGGCGCTGCGGGCCGACGTGCCGGTCACGACGATGTACGTCGCCGGCCGGATCGACTCCGACGACCGGGTCCGCGAGGCGCTCAAGATCGCCACCGAGCGCAGCATCCCGGTGCTCGAGACCCCCCGCGGCGAGCTCGACCGGCTCACCGACGGCGCCGTGCACCAGGGCCTGGCCCTGCAGGTGCCGCCCTACGAGTACGCCCACCCGAGCGACCTCATCGACCCTGAGATGCCCGGCATCCCGCTCGTGGTCGCGCTCGACGGCATCACCGACCCGCGCAACCTCGGCGCCATCGTGCGCTCGGTCGCCGCGTTCGGCGGTCACGGCGTCGTCGTGCCCACCCGACGTTCGGCGGGGATGACGGCATCCGCCTGGAAGTCGTCCGCCGGCGCGGCGGCCCGCATCCCGGTGGCCCAGGCCACGAACCTGAACCGGGCCCTCGAGGACTACCACAAGGCGGGCTTCTTCATCATCGGCCTCGACATGGACGGCGATGTGGAGCTGCCCGACCTCGAGCTCGCCTCCGAGCCGCTCGTGGTCGTCGTGGGGTCCGAGGGCAAAGGCCTGTCACGGCTCGTGCGCGAGCACTGCGACCAGATCGTCTCGGTGCCGATGAGCTCGGCGGTGGAGTCGCTCAACGCCGGGATCGCCACCGGGGTGACCCTCTACGAGGTCGCGCGACGTCGACGGGGCCGCTGACGGGGACGAACCTGTTCATGGGCGATCAGCGTGGACACTCGGTGCGGCGCCTGCGTTGTGCAAGGATCGGCGCCGCCGGAGGACTTCGGCCCCGGGGGCATGAAACCCCCACGTCGTGTGTAGAGAGGGAGATCATGTCCGACCAAGGTTCGCCCCCCCCGCCCCCGCCACCTGGTTCGGGTGACGGTGACTACTCCGCACCCCCGCCCCCGCCCCCGCCGCCTGGTTCGGGTGAGGGCGGCTACTCCGCACCCCCGCCCCCGCCGCCCGCGTACGGGGCTCCGAGCCTTCCAGGAAGTGAAGCTATGGGCAATGTCGCCCAAGCAAACACTGGGCTTGTAATGGTGCCGGGTCTCGGGACGGTCAAGGTCGCGACGTTCGGGCAGCGAATCGTTGCCCGGATCATCGATTTTGTCATCTTGGGCGTGCTCTACGTGCTTGTGACGTTCATGGGGCTCGGTGCTGCCTCCCAAACCGTGGACCCAGTGACGGGCGAGGTCTCAGGTGGTGGCCTCACGGCCATTCTCCTCACTTATCTGGTTGTGCTTACACTCGGCGTTGCCTACGAGGTCGTTCTCATCGCGATCAAGGGCCAAACTGTCGGCAAGATGGTCATGGGGGTCAAGGTCATCAAGCAGGTGAATGGTGAGGTTGCAGGTTGGGGTCCCTCCTTCGTGCGGTACCTCATTCCGACCCTGGCATCGATGCTGACGTGCGGCTTGGGCGGTTTGGTCGTCTACCTCTCCCCGCTCTTTGACAAGTCGGGTCGCATGCAGGGATGGCACGACAACGCCGCCAACGACCTGGTCATCTCCACGAAGTAATGGCCAACCCGTTCGTGGAGGACTGGCGTGCTGCCCTGGTCCTCCGCGACCGCCTCAGTGCCGGTGGCGTTCTTGAAACCACTGGCACTGGGGCGGACGCGGGAGAAGCGGTGTATGCCAGTTTGCCGGCTCGGCTCGAGGTCATGCAGGGAGTGCCTCTCGCGTTCGCGACCTCTGACCCCACGACCCACGCGGCTGCACGTCAGTGGCATGTCGTGGCCAATGGCACCGTGGTCGTCACATCATCACGGCTGCACATGAGTTCCCCTGCGCCGGGCGTGTCCATGGGGTGGCACGGCTTGACCCGACTTTACGCAGACGATCGTGGCCTCGTCCTGGAGTACGGAAATCAGACGTACCGGGTGGACGTTCACTGCCCGAACTGGCTTCTTGTCGTCGTCATGAATGTTGGCTTCGGCGTGGTCGCGGAGTTGAGGCCGCCGAGTTGGGTGCTTCGCGAATTGGCTCGCTAGTCGCTCGGAGCGCAGGCGAGTGTGCGAATGTGCCCGGTCACTTCTTGGGAGGTCAGAAATGCACCGAGTGCGCGATCTCGCATTCCCCGGGGCAGTGGCCGCCACGGTCGCTGCTGGTACGGCCTACGTCGCCGCCGTCGACCCGAATGAGCCCGGCCACTACCCGTTGTGCCCGACCTTCGCGCTGGTGGGCATCTACTGCCCCGGCTGCGGGATGCTGCGCGCCACCCACCATCTTGCCAACCTCGACATCGTCGCGTCGATCGCGATGAACCCGCTGGCGATCCCGCTGTTCCTCGGGTGTGTCTTGCTGTTCGTCCGCTGGGTGCTGGCCCGCTGGCAGGGCCGGACGCTGCGCTGGGACCCGCCGGTCTGGATGCCGTGGGCGGTCGCCATCGCGTTAGTCGCCTTCACGATCGTGCGCAACATCCCGGGCTGGACGCTGCTCTCCCCTGCGTGATCCGCGCCGTGTAAGGACCGTTCCAGTTGTGGCGCTGGTCGGGTGGGCGCCTCGTGCGGGTGGCCGCCCACCCAGCGCGCGCGGTCATCATTTTGTGCCAGGATATCGGTCCGCAACAGAGAGGAACAACAATGAAGTTGTTCAAGATCGTTTTGGCTGCATTGTTCTTGGTCATCGTGTCGGGGTCGCCAAGCATGGCGCAGCCGAGGGATCGAGGGGGGGAACTGGTAGCGCGATTCGCTCACTCGCAGAGTGAGGCTCAGACCTCCGGAAGTTGGGTCCGCGAGTCGGTTGGGTCCGTGGCAGGTTGTCGATTCTCCACGCCGGAAAGTGTTCGGTTGCAGGGGGTCAGACGGTGGAGATCGTCTGGACGGGAGCTCTGTGGCCGAAGGAA
>JBBQWX010000173.1:0-8738 GCA_038210185.1 Actinomycetales bacterium | reverse complement strand
GAGGAGCCTCAACCGCCGGACGCGGTCAGGCAGACGAACTCGTGTCGGGCAGATCCCATGACCGCCAGCGGGCAACTCTCGTGACCGCTACCGGGCAGCTAAATGGCCGCCTCCGGGCAGTTTCTCGTGTCCGCTGTCAGCCGGGGTGGTTCTCGCCCTGACTGTCATCGGCTGGGGTCTGCTGCTTCGGTGGTGGCCCCGAGCCACTACCGGATCGACTCCACCCAGGTTTTCGGGGTCGGCCTCGGGCTGACGGCGTACACGCTGGGGATGCGGCACGCGTTCGACGCCGACCACATTGCTGCGATCGACAACACGACCCGCAAGCTGATGGCTGCCCCCTATGCGATCGCGGTGTGATAACTCAGCAAGGTGGGCGCAGTGGCGGCCGGTTCGCGCCGCGACCTCCGCCGTCCGAGTGCCTGGGGGTCTGGCCGTCACGATGGGCCGCATGACCTGAACCGACTCGCCCACCCATCGCTGTCCCAGCTCCGCCCGGCGAACGAGCGTCCCCTCATGCCGATGAGCGGACGTTGCCCAGAGCCGGTTTCGGTCGCGTCTCTCCGCCCACATAGACGCACCTGAAATCGCGTGATGAAGTGGCGCCCCCTGTTGAGCCGCAAGGAAGATCGACGGGTCCGGTGACGCCCCTTGGTGCCCGCCTTGTCGTACCAGCGCTACGTGGCCGGGTTGAGCAAGGGATTGAACTCGGTGTCCCAAACGACCCCCGGTCCGGAATCGTCTGCGGACGGCTCAACTGGAACGGCTGTCGGCATCCACTCCGGCCCAGTCCCGTCCTCGTTGAGGGTTCCTTGATCGGGACAGCCCACGGCCCACCTGCTTGAGGTCAAGCGTCGCGGCGCCGCACCCACAGGGCAGCGCCCGTCAGGGTGATGACGATCCAGGCCACGAAGACGACCAATCCGGTCCACGGGTCGAGCTGTCCGCCGGACGCCGTGGTCGCCATGAGGGCTTGGCCAGCGTTGTCGGGCAGATAGGGCAGCACCTTCCCCCCGATGCTGTCTGGCAGCAGCAGCGCAAGTGTTGGGACCACGATGAGGACGACAACGAGTGCGGACAGTGCGCCTGTCGTGCTGCGCAGGAGCCAGCCGAACCCGGTGCCCAGGACGGCGAGCCCGGTCAGGTAGAACCCGGCGCCGATGACGGCGCGTGCGACTTGCGGTTCGGCGAAGGAGACGCTGATGCCGGAGGTGGCCAGAACTGCACGTGCCGCGAAGAACGCCATCACCGTCGAGACGACCACGACCGGGAATGTCAGTGACGCCACCGCCAGCCCTTTGCCGAGCACGAGTCGGGAGCGGTGCGGTACAGCCGTCATTGTTGACGTCATCATGGTGCTGGCGTACTCCCCGGTGACCGTCACGACGCCGAGCGTGACAACCGCGAAGAAGGCGATGTACACGCCCGAGAGTGCACCGCCGGTGGGATCGGCCCAGGCGGTGTCGCCCGCCCCCGCCCCGGTGACCTGCCCGGCGGTGGCCCCGACCGCGGTGTAGGTGGCCATCGTCAGAATGCTCAACGCGGACGCCGCGAGCGCGTACGTCGTCGACCGCAGGCTGCTCAGCTTGATCAGCTCAGCGCGCACGATGTGGCTCAGCCATCCTTTGCCCCCGGCGTCCTGTGACTGCTGGTTGGGGCCGCTCCGCGTTGTCTTCATGCGACGGTCTTCCTGTTCGCTCTCGTGGCCGTGGCCGTGGTTGTGCTCCGGTACTCCACGTCGTCGCGGGTCAGGGCCAGGTACGCCTCCTCCAGCGAGGTGTGCAGGGGGGTGAGCTCGTGCAGGACGACCGCGTTCATTGCGGCGATCTCGGCGACCTCGGCATTGCCCACGCCCGTCACGGTCATGGCGGTCGAGGTGTCCGCGTCGGCGGTGACGCTCGCGCCCACCGCCTGCAGCAGCTCACGAAGTCTGGCGGCCTGTGGGCTACGGACACGAACCGCGGCGGACGCAGCGGTCATGACCTTCAGCGGCACGTCGGCGAGCAGCCTGCCACGCCCCACGATCACCAAGTGGTCGGCGGTCAGGGCCATCTCGCTCATCACGTGGGAGGAGACGAAGACGGTGCGGCCTTCAGCGGCCATGGACCGCAGCAGGCTGCGGATCCACCGGATGCCGTCAGGGTCCAGGCCGTTGACGGGTTCGTCGAGGATGATCACCGCCGGGTCACCGAGCAGGGCTGCGGCGATGCCGAGACGTTGCCCCATCCCGAGGGAGAATCCCTTGGTCCGCTTCTTGGCGACATCGCTCAGGCCGGCCAGTGCGAGGACCTCCTGCACCCGGCGCCGCCCGATGCCGTTGCTGGCCGCGAGGGCGAGCAGGTGGTGGTAGGCGCTGCGGCGGGGGTGGAAGGCCTTGGCCTCCAGGAGCGCACCAACCTCGCGCAGTGGGGCCGGGTAGTCGCTGTAGCGGCGCCCGTTCACCAGCACCTGCCCGCCGGTGGGGTGGACCAGACCGAGCGCGGCGCGCATCGTGGTGGACTTGCCGGCCCCATTGGGGCCGAGGAACCCGGTGACCACGCCCGGTCGGACGGTGAAGCTGAGGTGGTCGGTGGCTTTCGTGGTGCCGTAGGTCTTGGTCAGGTCACAAAACTCGATCATCTCAAGGGACTTCCTCGCTGGTTGATGGTCGGTGGTCAGTCGGTGCGAGCGGGCGTGGCCACTTCGGCGACTTGGGGTGATCGTCGTCCGAGTCGGCCCCCGCACTGGAAGGCCCGGGTGAGGCGCGTGCTCGCACCACCCGCCTTCTCCGCCACGTCGGCCCGGGTAGGCCGCGGACCGAGTGCGCGGTGTCCGGGGGGTGCTGTGGCACCTCTCTCTTGGTGGGCACCTGAGCTCGATCGAAGGGCAGGCGGGAGTTGCGGGCAGGGACCTGGCGCCACCGTGTGCGCCGGGTCCCTGCCGTGGCGGTCCTCAGTCGGTGACCACGGCTCGCAGCACGTCGACCTTGGCGGCCGTGCGCGCCGGGCCGATCGCGGCCACCACTCCGGCCACGGCGGCCAGGGCCACGAAGACCGCCACCTGGGGCACCGGCACCGAGATCTGCGTGACCCCATCGTCGCGCAGCACGCGGGCCAACGCGATCCCGATGCCGGTGCCCAGGGCTGCACCGGTGAGGGCACCGATGAGCGCGATGACCGCGGACTCCCAGCGGACCATGGCGCGGACCTGTCCACGGGTCATCCCGACCGCGCGCAGCAGGCCCAGCTCGCGGGTGCGCTCGAACACCGAGAGCGCCAGCGTGTTGACGATCCCCAGCAGGGCGATGGTCACGGCGAGCACGAGCATGATGGTGACGAACGTGAGCATCTGGTCCACGAACCCACCGAAGTACGCCTCGAAGTCCGCCTGGTCCATCACCTGGGTGTCGGGGTGCGAAGCCAGCGCCTCGCTGATCGCAGCCTGCACGACCCCGACGTCCTGGCCGGGAAGGAGCGTGAGCAGCGCACTCATCATCAGCTGCGGGCCGGCGAACGCCTGCTGGGCGTCGACGCTCAGGAGGAAGTCGTCGGTGAGCCATCCCGAGCCGCCGTACACGCCGACGATACGCAGGGCGTGCTCACCGCTTGCCGCGAACTCGACCGTGACGGTGTCTCCCAGCGCCCAGCCGTTCGCGGCGGCCGCGTCCTGTGCCACCACGACACTGCCCTCGTCCAGGGCCTGGAGCGAGCCGGACGAGACGTCGAGGCCCATCACCTGCTCCGCGTTGGTGGGGTCCACGGCCGAGTAGCTCGACGGCGTGCCGTCGAAGACCGCCTCGCCCCAACCGCTGGCGGAGATCTGGTCGACCCCGGGCACGTCCCGCACCGCCGTGACGGCCGTCGGGGAGAACCCGGGGGCCTGCTGGCTGGTTGGGGTGAGGTAGAGATCAGCCTCGGTCTGCCCGGCGGTCATGTCCCCGAGGGAGGACTTCAGCGAGGACGCGAAGACACTCATGCTGACCACCAGGGCCAGACCGACCATCAGCGCTGCGGCGGTGGCAGCAGTGCGACGCGGGTTGCGGGCAGCGTTCTGCTCGGCCAGCTCGGCGGGCAGCCCCCGCCAGCGCAACGGCGCCGCGATGACCGCCGCCAGTGGGCGCACCAGCACCGGCAGCACCACGACCACTCCGGTGAGGACGGCGACCAGCCCCACTGCGAAGACCACCATCTGGGGGTCACCGGACAGTGTGGTGGCGACCGCGACTGCGCCGGCCAGGAGGAGCACCGCACCGATCAGACCGCGACGCAGCGACGGTTTCTCCGCTCCGGCAGTCGACTCACGAAGTGCCTCCACGGGCAGCACCTTGGTCGCCCTCAGGGCGGGCACCAGTGCGGCGACGACCGTGACCACGGTGCCGACGAGCATCGACACCCAGATGGTGCGCGGCTCGATCTGCAGCGACGTGCTCGGGAGGCTGAAACCCACGAGGTCCATCAGGGTCCGCAGCGCCAGGGCCACCCCGGCACCGAGCACCACACCGAGCGCCGACGCGGCCGCGCCGATGACCAGCGCCTCGGTCACCAGGCTTCCCAGCACCTGGCGCCGGGTGGCGCCAATCGCGCGCAGCAGCCCGATCTCGCGGGAGCGCTGGCTGACGATCATTGTGAAGGTGTTCCAGATGATGAAGGACCCCACGAAGAGCGCGATGGCTGCGAAGACCGTGAAGAGGATGCCGACGATCTGCAGCCCCTGGGTCGCCGCGTCGGCGTTCTCCTGGGCGATGACCGCACCGGTCAGCGCCTCGGCGTCTTCCGGCACGACGCTGCCGAGCCGGGCGGTCAACCCGGCCTGGGTGACGCCGTCGGCGCCGGCGACCTGGATGGTGTCGAAGAAGCCGGGTTCACCGAACAGGACCTGCGCGGTCGAGGTGTCGAAGTACGCGGAGGTGGTTCCACCGAGGTCCTTCTCGCCGCCGAAGCCGACGACGCCGACGACGGTGAACGTCTGGGTCGGTCCCTGGAAGAGGATGTCGATGCGGTCGCCCAGCGTGATGTCGTGGCTCTGCGCGCTGGTCGCGTCGATCGCGACCTCATGGGCTCCCTGGGGGGCCGTGCCGGACAACAGCTCGACCTCTCCGCGCAGGCCCACGTCGGAAGTCATGCTGTAGCCGAGAGTGGGTGCACCGCCCGGTGTCACCACCGGCTTGCCCGTGGTGTCGGTGAGCAGGGCGTAGCCGCCGACCGACCCCTCGGCCGCCCGGACCCCGGGGACTGCGAGGACCTCTTGCAGGACGTCCGAGCTGATCGGTGGCCGCGCGGTGCCGGCACCCTCGGCGGCCGCGAACGGCGCCTTGGTGCGCACCACGCTGTCGGTACCCGAGGAGATCTTGGCGAAGGCCTGGTCGAAGGCCAGGCCCATGGTGTCGGTGAGGATGAGCGTGCCTGAGAGGAAGGCGACGCCGAGTGTGATGGAGGAGACGGTGAGTGCGAGCCGCAGCTTGTGCGCCAGCATGCTTCGGAGTGTGGAGGTCAACACGGTGATCAGGCTCCTAGGTGCTTCATGTGGTCCAGGACCTCGTCGGCCGTGGCGCGGTGGAGCTCGTCGACGATGTGGCCGTCGGCGAGGAAGATGACGCGGTCGGCGTAGGCCGCGGCGGTGGCGTCGTGGGTGACCATCACGACGGTCTGCTCCAGTTCGTCCACCGCGGTGCGCAGGAAGGTGAGCAGGTCGGCGCCGGACCGGGAGTCCAGGGCCCCGGTCGGTTCGTCGGCGAACACGATCTCGGGGCGAGAAGCCAGCGCCCGCGCTGCCGCCACCCGCTGCTGCTGCCCGCCGGACAACTGCGCCGGACGGTGCGACAGACGTCCGGTGAGCCCGACCGTGTCGACAACCGAGGCCACCCAATGGGCGTCCGGGGTGCGGCCGGCGATCCGCATCGGCAACACGATGTTTTCTGCCGCGGTCATCGTCGGCAGCAGGTTGAACGACTGGAAGATGAACCCGATCCGGTCCCTGCGAAGCAGGGTGAGCGCCTTGTCGCTCAGCGACGTGATCTCGGTGTCGCCGAGGAACACCTGCCCGTTCGTGGGCCGGTCCAGCCCGGCCAGCAGGTGCAGAAGGGTCGACTTGCCCGAGCCCGAGGGCCCCATGATCGCCGTGAACTCGCCCCGGGCCATGCCGACGCTGACGTCGTCCAGCGCCACGACCTGCGCGTCCCCAGACCCGTAGGACTTGGTGACGGCGTCGACGCGCGCTGCGGTGATGGTCCCTTGCTGTGTGTAGGGAAGGCTGATGACTGACATGGGGCGCTCCTTGGTGTCCTCGCCTCCCGGTCGGGCTGCGTGGTCCCAGCAGATCGCCTCCATAGGTTGCCGGCCCAGCGTGATGGACCCACGACCTGCGGGGCTGGCCGACGAGCTCGGGGTGGGGAGATCGTGCGGCTAGCACCACCCCCGGCGGCGGAAAGGCCCCTAGGCGCACGGGGTCGTCAAGAGCACACTGCACACATGGCATCCCTGCGGCGGTGGCGCCGGCCCGTGGGCCGAGAGCTGCTTGCCGGTTTGCTCACGTGGGTTGCGCTGCTGGGCTTCGTGGTCCTGACCTACCTGCTAGTCGTCCTGGGCGGAGGGAGCCTGCTGGGCGAGGAGTCCTCCCCTCTGGCCCTGTCCGTCCTCGCCACGGCCATCGTGGCGCTGTCGTTCGACCGCGTACAGGCCCACGCGGAGGCGACCGTGGCGCGGGCCGTGCGGCAAGGTCGTCCGATGCCGTACGAGGTGCTCCGCTCCTTGTCGGGGACGCTGGGAGGAAGCCACGCCGTCGAGGAGCTCCCGGCGCGGATCGCGAAGGTGCTGGTCGAAGGCACCGGTGCGACGTGGTGCCAGGTCTGGGTCGTGGTCGACGGCGATCCCCGTGCTGGCCGCGACCTGGCCCCCTCAAACGGTCACCAGGGACAGCACGGGCACCACCGACGCGCTCGTCCCGGGACGCCGATCCCTGCCCGTCCGTCAGGGCGGCGAGCTGCTCGGCATCATCGTGGTCCAGGAGCAGGATGACGTGCCCCTCACCACGGTGGAGGAGCGGCTGTTCGCCGGGCTGGCCGACCAGGCGGGGCTGGGGCTGCGCGGCGCACGGCTGCACACCGAGCTCGGGCTGCGGGTGGCCGAGCTGTCGGCACGAGCAGGTGACCTGCAGCGGTCGCGAGAACGGCTGGTGGACCTGCAGGACCACGAGCGCAGACAGCTCGAACGCAACATCCACGACGGCGCGCAACAACACATGGTGGCGCTGGCCGTCAACTTGCGTCTGGCGCAGACGCTCACCACCGACGCGCCGGACGGGGCACGCGCCCTCCTCGCCCAGCAGCGGGCCGCCACCGCCGACGCCATCGACACCCTGGTCGACCTGTCCGCGGGTATCTACCCGCCGACCCTGCGAGACGACGGCCTCCCCGACGCGATCGCCCAGGCCTGCGCGCACAGCATCATCCCGGTCCGGATCACCTCGCGCCACGTCGGCCGTTATCCGTCAGCGCTCGAGGCCGCGACCTACTTCGTCTGCCTGGAAGCGCTGCAGAACGCCACGAAGCACTCCTGTGCCGGGGGCATCGAGGTCCGGCTGACCGGCGAGCCCGACCAGCTGACGCTGCAGGTGGAGGACGACGGCATCGGCTTCGACCGGTCCACCACTCCGGCGGGGGCCGGACTGACGGGCATGGGCGACCGCGTCGAGGCGCTGGGCGGGACGCTGACCATGCGGTCGGTCCCGGGCTCGGGGACCTGCGTCGAAGCTCGTCTGCCGGTCGCCGTGGGCGCATCGGTGCAGGGGGTGTGACATGAGGGCGCGTCTGGCGTGGGCCCTGGCCGGGCTCACCACCCTCCTCGTGGTCGCCGACGGCGTCATCATCGCGCAGTACCTCCCGCTGTTGTCCGAGGAGGTGGTGGTGGTGCTGGGCTTCCCGTTCATCCCCGGCGCGGTCCTCGGCTGCTCCGTGATGGGTGCGCTGATCATCGCCCGCGACCGCCGCCATGTGGTCGGCTGGCTGCTGAACATCACCGGGGCGGTCGGCGCCCTCTCGATCACCCTCGAGGGCTACGCCACCTGGGTCATGGGCCACCAGGGCCCCGGCTCGGCGGTGACGGCGTCGTGGGCCGCCTGGCTCTCGACCCTCGTGGGTGGCCAGATCGCCCTGATGGCCATCGCGTTCATCTTCTTCCTGGTCCCGGACGGCCACTTGATCTCGCCGCGGTGGCGCTTCGTGGTGGCCGTCCCGGCGCTGGGCGGCCTGCTCTGTCTGCTAGCCATCGGCACCCTCGACCCCCGGGCCTACTCCATGGACGGACCCTTTGCACGCCCAGAGAGCTGGAACGCCGTGGTATTTCAGCGCGGTTTCCTCCTCATCGCCATCGGGCTGCTCACCTCCCTGGTGAGCTTGGTTGTCCGGCTTGTCCGTAGCCAGGGCGAGCAGAGGCGGCAGCTGCGCCTGATCACGCTGTCCGCGGGGTGCGTCTGTCTCGGGTTGGTCTGGTCGGAGGTTGGCGGGGAGCGCAACGGTGGTCAGACCTGGGCCACCATGCTGCCGCTCTTTACCTCGTACCTGCTGATGCCCGTGCTCTTCGCCGTCGCTGTTCTTCGCTACCGGTTGTACGACGTCGAGGTGTTCATCAACCGGACGCTGATGGTGGCCGCGGGCACCGCCTTCGCGGCAGTCGGCTACACCGCTCTCGTCGTCGGCGCGGGTGAGGTGGCCGGCCGGGCGTCCGACCAGCTGTGGTTCTCCCTGGCCGCCACCATGGTGGTGG
>JBBQWX010000172.1:0-8811 GCA_038210185.1 Actinomycetales bacterium | reverse complement strand
GTCACCGTGCTGCTGCTCGCCGGAATGAGCCGGATCTCGCGTGACCTCTACGAGGCGGCCCGGCTCGACGGCGCCGGGCCGGTGCGCGAGTTCTTCGCCGTCACGCTGCCGTCGGTGCGCGGCGAGATCGCCGTGGCCATGACGCTCACGGTGATCGCCGCGCTGAAGACGTTCGACCTGATCTACCTCACCACCGCCGGCGGCCCCGGCCACCAGACCACCGTGCCGAGCTACGAGGTCTACCGGCAGGCGTTCGAGCTCGGCCGGGTGGGGCTGGCCTGCGCGATCGGGGTCTGCCTCACCGTCGTCATTTTCGCGATCAGCGTGGTCATCACCCGCCTCGGCGACCGGGCGAGCGACTGATGCGCGTCTCGAGCACCGAGCGCAACGCCAACTACCTCATCCTGGCGGCGTTCGCGCTGTTCGCGATCTGGCCGATCCTCGGCATCGTCGTGGCCGGGCTGCAGCCGGAGGCCGACGCCCCCGGCGGGCTCGCCAACCTCGTCCAGGCGTGGGACATCGGTCGGTTCGGCAGCTACCTGCGCACCAGCGCCATGGTGTCGGTCTTCGTCGTGTCGGTGAGCGCCGTGCTGTCCGTCCTCGCCGGGTTCGCCCTCGGCACGATGCGCTTCCGCGGGGCCGACGCGATCTTCTACCTCATGCTCGTCGGCATCATGATGCCCGCCGAGGCCATCATCGTGCCCCTCTTCTTCGACCTGCGTGCGGTGGGCCTGACCGACACCTTCTGGGCGATCTCCCTGCCCCAGGTCGCCCAGTCGGTGGCGTTCGGCACGTTCTGGATGCGAGCGGCCTTCCGTGCGCAGCCGCGCTCGCTGGTGGAGGCGGCCCGGCTCGACGGCGCGTCGACCGGCCGGGTGCTGTGGCTGATCCTCGTGCCGGTGGCGCGGCCCGCCATCGTCACGCTGCTGGTCCTGACCTTCATGTGGACCTGGAACGAGTTCCTCATCCCGCTGGTCATGGTGCCGACTAACGAGGCGTTGCGCACCGCACCGCTCGGGCTCGGCTTCTTCTCCGGGCAGTACACCCAGGGCACGGCCCTCCTCGCGGCCGGCGCCACGATCGTCGCGCTGCCCGTGGTGGTCGTCTACCTCTTCCTGCAGCGGCACTTCATCGCCGGGATGCTCGAGGGGGCTGTCAAGGACTGACGCCGCCGAGAACTGACCACGCCGACCCGGGACAGCGCCCGCGCGGGTCGACAGCAGCGCAGGTGGTCCACCGGGCGCGCGTCCAGCACGAAGGAGAGAGTTGTCATGGCACGGATGCACATCCGCACCACGCTGGCCGGCGCTGGGGCGCTGGCCCTCACCCTGGTCCTTCCCGCGACCAGCGCACAGGGGTCGCCGCCGGGAGGCGGCGGGCCCCGACCACCGGACTCGACGACGTCGGCGGGCCCACCGGCCGACCTCGACGTGGTCTTCATCGGCGCCCACCCGGACGACGAGGCAGGCACGCTGTCGACCTTCGGGCAGTGGGGGGCCGACCACGAGGTGCGCACGGGGGTCATCACCATCACGCGGGGGGAGGGCGGCGGCAACGCCGTCGGGCCGCAGGAGGGGCCCGCCCTGGGGCTGATCCGCGAGCGCGAGGAGCGGGACGCGGTCGCGAAGGCGGGCATCACCGACGTCTACAACCTCGACGAGGTCGACTTCTACTACACCGTCTCCGAGCCGCTGAGCGCCCAGGTCTGGGACCACGAGGAGGCCCTGGGCAAGGCCGTCCGCGTGCTGCGCCAGACCCGGCCCGAGGTCATCGTCACGATGAACCCGGCACCCTCGCCGGGCAACCACGGCAACCACCAGGAGGCCGCCCGGATCGCCATCGAGGCCTACGAGGCCGCCGGCGACCCCTCGCGCTTCCCGGAGCAGCTTCGCAAGGAGGGCCTGAAGCCCTTCGCGCCCGACCGGGTGCTGATGCGCACCGCCAACGGCACCAGCGTCACCGGTCCGCAGTGCGCGCAGAAGTTCGTGCCCGCCGACCCGAGCCAGACGGTCTACGGCGTGTGGTCCGGGGCGGCGTCGCCGGACGGGCGCACCTGGGCCGCGGTCGAGCGCGACGCCCAGCGCGAGTACGCCTCGCAGGGCTGGGCCGGTTTCCCCGACGTCTCGACCGACCCCGACGCGCTGGGGTGCGACTACCTCACCCTCGTGGAGTCGCGCACTCCCGTGCCCGAGTGGGGCACCGCCGCTGCCGCGACGCAGCACGCCGCGCTCGACGGGTCGCTCGTGCGCCTGCGAGGTGGGCTGCCGCTCGGCACGGGCCTCACGGTCGACGCCGACCGCTACCGCGTGCTGCCCGGTGATCCCTTCACCGTGACGGTGGAGGTCACGGCACCCGAGCGCAGGGCGCTGCGCGCAGTGCGGGCCCGGCTCGAGGTGCCGAGCGGCTGGAGCGTCAGCTCCGCGCGCCGGCTCGGCACGGTGCGCCCGGGAGATGCGGAGCGGGTGAGGTTCACCGTGACCCCCGGCTCCGGTTCCACGGTCGGCACCAGGGCGAGGGTGGAGGCCTTCGTGACCTCGGATGCCGGCAACGGCTACCAGGACGAGCCGGTACTCGTCAGCCCCGCCGTGACCGCCACCCAGCAACTGCTGCCCCAGGTGGCTCAGTTCCGCACCTGGGCGTACGAGGTCGGGGCCGACGCCCTGGCCGACATCGTGCGCCCGGTGCTGACCCTCTCCTCGGGCGGCACCCGCACCGTCGACGTCGTGGTGACCAACCACAGCGCGACGACCCAGTCGGGAAGCGTGACACCGGCCCCGCCGGCCGGGTTTCCCGTGACGCCGGAGTCGGCGCCGTACGGGCCGCTCGCCCCGGGCGCCAGCGCGACGGTGCCGTTCACGGCTACCAACACCGACACCTCGCTGAAGACCTCGGTCGAGGGCGGCGTGGCCGGTGACTACGTCTACCCGATCGACGCGACGAGCTCGTCGGCCACCGGCCGCACCGAGCAGGCGTTCGAGCTGGTGCCGACGACGACCGTGGGTGAGGCCGCCGCGGCACCGACCGTCGACGGCGTCGTGTCCGACGCGGAGTACCCCGGCGCTGCCATCGACGTCTCGCGTCGGTGGGAGGGCAGTGCCTGCGACTCGGCGGCCGACTGCTCGGCGACCGCACGGGTCGCCTGGCGCGACGACACCCTCTTCGTGGCGGTCACCGTGACCGACGACGTCTTGGGCACGGCGCTCGCGGCATCCGACTGCAAGCGGCACTGGCGCACCGACTCGGTCGAGATCGCGATCGACCCGCGGGGCACGTCGGAGAACACGTCGACCACCTTCAAGGCGGCGATCCTGCCGTGGACTGTCGAGGGTGGGGCCTGCTACCTGCGCGATGCCGACGCGCACCAGGGCGACGGACCGACGACGGCCCCGGGCATGACCGTGGCCACCAAGGTCTCCGAGCCCTACAGCGGGTACACCGTGGAGACGGCGATCCCGATGGCGCTGCTGCCGAGCGCCGTCGACCCGCAGCGGATGGGGCTGAACATCCTCCCGTACGACTCCGACACCCAGGACAAGACGGGGCAGACCCGCATCGGCTGGTCGGTGTGGGGCGGCGTTCAGGGCGACCCCTACCGCTGGGGCCGCGCGCTGCTCGAGGGCTACCAGCCACCGGCCGACCGGTCCACGACCCCCGCCGCCCCGGTCATCCCGACCGAGGCGCTGAGCTCGCTGGACTCGCCGCAGTCGATCGCCCAGGCGGTGCGCACGAACGTCGCGCTCGCCGGCAAGCCGGCGTCGGATGCCGGGGAGCGGGCCTGGGCAGACAAGGCCAAGGTGCGGCGAGGCGCCGTCGAGGTGCGCCTGCGGGTGCGTGACCCCGGCACCGCCCACGTCGTGGTCGTCGACGCCGACGGGGTTGCCGGGTCGGTCGTGACGAAGGTCCGGGCCGCCCGGTCGGGGCACGCCACGGTGCGCGTGCCGCTCAACCGAGCCCTCACCCGCGGGGCCGCGGTGCTCGTCGGCTGGGACGACGGCGAGGGGGGCACCTTCTCGTCCCGGCTGTCCCTGCGCCGCCGCTGACCCGCGGCTGACCCCCGGCTGACCCCCCCCTGCTGTCGACGAGCGGCGAAAGAGGTGCCGGGCAGCGGCCACGATCGCCGGGCTCTCTGACGTCTGAGCCACCGGCCGGAAGGGTCAGTGGAGCGTGCGCATCACCTGCCGCGCGGTGGCGTGGCCCAGGCGGTAGCCGTCCTCCATCGCGTCCCTGAAGTGCAGGCCGCCCCAGATGCGGGCGTGGAAGGCGTCGTACTCGAGGGCGCTCAAGGTCGTGTAGCGGCGCTCGACGTCACCGAACTCGAGCACGAGCGGGGTGCGATTGCCAAGGGTTCGCCGCAGCACCTCCGCGAAGGGTGCGGTCCCGGCCGCGTGTCCGCTCGTGTAGTCGGAGTACGCGGGGTTGGCGATGAGCGGGACCCAGGTTCTGTCCAACGCCGAGATCGCGGAACGGCTGGTGGTCGCTCCCTGCACGGTGCGAAAGCACCTCGAGCACGCCTACCGCAAGCTCGGCGTCACCAACCGGCTGGCTGCGGTGCACGCACTCGATGGCAGCGGACGTCCGGACCCCGATGCCGTGACCGCGGACCGGCTCGAGTTGGTCGTCTGACGGCCGTCTCCAGGGGACCGGGCCGGTCAGGTGCCGAGGGCCGCTGTGACGACCTCCTTGGCCTCGGCCTGCACCTGGGCGAGGTGCTCGGGGCCACGGAAGGACTCGGCGTAGATCTTGTAGACGTCCTCGGTGCCGCTCGGGCGAGCCGCGAACCATGCCGACCCGGTGACCACCTTCAGCCCACCGATGGCGGCGCCGTTGCCCGGGGCCTCGGTGAGCCTGGCCGTGATCGGCTCGCCCGCCAGCGACTGCGCGGTGACGTCGTCGGGCGACAGCCCCGCCAGCTTGGCCTTCTCCTCGCGGGTGGCGGCGGCGTCGATGCGGGCGTAGGCCGGCTCGCCGTGCCGGTCGACGAGCGCGCGGTAGTGCTCGCTCGGGCTGGTGCCGGTGCGTGCCTGGATCTCGGAGGCGAGCAGGGCGAGCAGGATGCCGTCCTTGTCGGTGGTCCACACCGAGCCGTCGTGGCGCAGGAACGACGCGCCGGCCGACTCCTCGCCGCCGAACGGCCCTGACCCGTCGAGCAGGCCCGGCACGAACCACTTGAAGCCCACCGGCACCTCGACGAGCCGGCGGCCGAGGTCGGCGGCGACCCGGTCGATCATCGAGCTCGACACGAGCGTCTTGCCGATGAAGCCGTCGTCGCGCCAGTGCGGCCGGGCCCCGCCGTAGAGGTACTGGATCGCGACCGCGAGGTAGTGGTTGGGGTTGAGCAGACCGGCATCCGGCGTGACGATGCCGTGCCGGTCGGCGTCGGCGTCGTTGCCCGTGGCGATGTCGTAGGCGTCGCGCTGCTCGATGAGGCTGGCCATGGCGGAGGGCGAGGAGCAGTCCATGCGGATCTTGCCGTCCCAGTCCAACGTCATGAACCGCCATGTCGCGTCGACGAGCGGGTTGACCACGGTGAGGTCGAGCCCGTGCCGTTCACCGATGGCTCCCCAGTAGTCGACCGAGGCGCCACCGAGCGGGTCGGCACCGATGCGCAGGCCGGACCCGCGGATCGCGTCGATGTCGAGCACGTTGGGCAGGTCGTCGACGTAGGTGCCGAGGAAGTCGTAGCCGGATGCCGCGGCACGGGCCCGCGCGAAGGGCACCCGCTTGACACCCGCCAGCCCACCGCGGATCAGCTCGTTGGCTCGCGCGGCAATGACCTTGGTGGCGTCGGAGTCGGCCGGGCCACCGTGCGGCGGGTTGTACTTGAACCCGCCGTCGCTGGGCGGGTTGTGCGACGGCGTGACCACGATGCCGTCGGCGAGACCGGCGTGGGCCGGCATCCCGTCGACGCGTGTGATCCTGCCGCGGTTGGCGGTGAGGATCGCGTGGGACACCCCGGGGGTGGGGGTGTAGCGGTCGGCCGAGTCGACGAGCACGGTGACGTCGTTGGCGACCAGCACCTCGAGGGCGGTGGCCCACGCGGGCTCGGACAGGCCGTGGGTGTCGCGCCCGAGGAACAACGGTCCGTCGAAGCCCTGCTCGCGCCGGTACTCGCAGATCGCCTGGGTGGTGGCCAGGATGTGCGCCTCGTTGAACGACGTCCGCAGGCTCGAGCCGCGGTGCCCCGAGGTGCCGAAGGCCACCTGCTCGTCGACGTTCTCGGGGTCGGGCTCTCGGGTGTAGTAGGCGGTGACGAGGGCGGCGACGTCGACGAGGTCGGAGGGGTGGGCGAGCTGTCCGGCGCGAGGGGCGTTCATGTCGCCGATCCTCGCAGAGCGGGACGGCGCAGGACAGGGCGCGCTGTCGGGGAGATCACATGCCGATCGTCTCCCACGGACTGTAGGACCACATACCCGGAGGGGTATCGTCATCTCCATGACCACCACCATGAGGACACTCGTGGTCCTGGGGGCAGGCACGGCCGGCACGATGGTCGTGAACAAGCTCCGCAAGCTGCTCCCAGCCACCGAATGGACGATCACCGTCGTCGACAAGGACGACATCCACGACTACCAGCCGGGCTACCTGTTCATGGCGTTCGGGACCAACAGCCCCGAGCAGGTGCGGCGCCGCAAGACATCCTTCATCGGCAAGGACATCGAGCTGGTCTTCGCCGAGGTCGACCGCGTCGACCCGCAGGCGCAGCTCGTGCACCTCGGGAACGGTCGCGAGCTGCCCTACGACCAGCTGGTCATCGCCTCGGGCACCACGCCGCGGCCCGACCAGATCCCCGGAACGCTGGGCCCGCAGTGGCACCGGGAAGTCGGCGAGTTCTACACGTACGAGGGCGCGCTAGCGCTGCACGACCAGCTCGCCGCATTCAAGGGCGGTCGCCTCGTCGTGCACATCACCGAGATGCCGATCAAGTGCCCCGTCGCGCCGCTGGAGTTCACCTTCCTCGCGGACGACTTCCTCACCAAGCGGGGCCTTCGCGACCGCACCGAGATCGTCTACGTCACCCCGCTCGACGGGGCCTTCACCAAGCCGGTCGCCAGCGAGGCGCTCGGCTCGATGCTCGAGGAGAAGGGCGTCACCGTCGAGCCCGACTTCATGATCGAGCGGATCGACCAGGACCGGAAGGTGATCGTCTCCTACGACGAGCGCGAGATCGCCTACGACCAGCTCGTGACCATTCCCCTCAACATGGGGGCCGACTTCGTGGCCCGCTCGGGGCTGGGCGACGAGCTCAACTACGTTCCCGTCGACAAGCACACGATGCAGTCCACCGCACACCCGAACATCTGGGCCCTGGGCGACGCGGGCAACCTGCCCACCTCCAAGGCGGGTTCCGTCGCCCACTTCTCGGTCGAGGTGTTCGTCGAGAACTTCGTCGAGCAGGCCGCGGGCAGGACCATGACGCACTCCTTCGACGGGCACGCGAACTGCTTCGTCGAGTCGGGGCACAAGAAGGCGCTCCTCCTGGACTTCAACTACGACACCCAGCCGCTGACCGGCTACTTCCCCTTCCCCAAGGTCGGCCCGATGAAGCTGCTCGGCGAGTCGCACGCCAACCACGCCGGCAAGCTCGCGTTCAGGTACGTCTACTGGAACGCCCTTCTCCCGGGGCACCCGATAGGCCTGCCCTCGGACATGTCGATGACCGGCAAGAACCCCGTGTAACCCACGTCAGGAGATGCAGACCACCATGACCACCACCACCATCGCCGGGCATGCCGTCGACGTGAACGAGGAGGGCTTCCTCACCCAGCCCGCCCAGTGGGACGAAGCGCTCGCCCCCGAGCTGGCGAAGCTGATCGGCCTCGACCTCACCGACGCGCACTGGACCCTCATCCGCTTCCTGCGCGACGACTACGCCGCCCAGGGCGAGACCGCAACGCTGCGCCGCGTGTCGACCCAGACCGGCACCCCGGTCAAGGAGCTGTTCACCCTCTTCCCCGGCAAGCCGGCCAAGAAGATGGCCTACGTCTCCGGGCTACCCAAGCCGAAGGGATGTGTCTGATCATGACGGCCACCGATGTCGGCCCCGATGCCGCCCCGATGATCGTCCCGTCGTTCGACAGCCCGGGCAGCGAGGGGCGCAAGCTCGCCATCATCTGCTCCAAGGGAAGCCTCGACATGGCCTACCCGGGCCTGATCCTCGCCAACGCGGCGCTGGGTGAGGGCGTCGAGACCCACCTGTTCTTCACCTTCTGGGGCTTCGACATGATCAACAAGGCGACGATGGGCGACCTGAAGTTCTCCTTCGTCGGCAACACCGCGATGCACCCGCCGGGCCACAGCGGCATGGGCATCCACCACATGCTCGGTGCCCTGCCCGGTGCCACCGCGGCGGCGACCGCGATGCTCAAGAAGCAGATCGCCGAGCAGGACGTGCCCGAGGTGCCTGAGTTCCTCGAGCTGCTGGCCGCCTCCGGCGCCCACCTGTGGGCCTGCCGGATGTCGGCGGACATGAACCACCTGACGCAGGACGACCTCTACGAGGGGGTCGAGGCGATCATCTCGGCGAGCGACTTCATCGAGCTCACCGAGGGCGCCCAGCTGCTGTTCATCTGACCCACTGCCCTGGGTCGGTGAGCAGCGCGGGCGTGGGCCCGGCGGGACTCCTCTCCCGCCGGGCTCGGCCGCGTGCCCGGATCAACATCGACCAATAGGGGCTCTTCTGACACACCTGTGGGTCATTTCCGGCCGGGGAGGACGGGTCGGTAGCCGCCCAGGGAGAGCAGGGCAAGGGCGATGAGGGCCTGAGGGGACTTGAATCCGAACGCGATCCTGGTGATCAGTCGGATCTTGGTG
>JBBQWX010000171.1:0-8853 GCA_038210185.1 Actinomycetales bacterium | reverse complement strand
CCCTCCACCCCCTCACCCCCCCCCGGGGGGCGTGGGGCGGGGGCCCCCGTGCCAACCCCCCCCCCACCCGCCGCGAGGAGCCAGCCTGGTCGAGTACAGGAACAGGCTGGACAGGACCGGTCTCATGTACATCCGGCCGGACGGCGCGCCCGCGGCCAGCAGCCCATCGCGACGTCGCCCCCTGACTCACTCCCGCTCAGGATCCGCACTCGCGGCGAGGTGGCACGGTGGAGGGCCTGCTCGCGCGTTACCAGCCCGTGCGGGTCCGTCCGGGAAGCAAGGCGGAGACCTGCCCTGAACCGGGTCAGCGGGCTGTGTCGTCGTCGCCGACGACGGCCTGACCCCGGCAGAGCGCGCCGAGCGCGGATCATTCGTCGGGTGTGTCGCTGGTGCCCCGTCCCTCCAGGAGTACCTCGACGGCCTCAAGACTCCGGTTTCGTTGACGCCGAGGGCCTTCATTCACGAGGCCGCGGACCGCATGCACGGCGCCCTGATTCGCGCCAGCAAGCACAAGTCAGACTGACCGTTGGGTGGCACTGCTGGTGCATCGTCGGTGCCGCCCCCTGGGTCGCGATCACCCTCAACATCGTCGGGTCCGAGACCGTCCCTGGCTTCGTGTACGGCATCTTCATCTCGCTGTTCGTGTTCTTCATGTCCTTCGCGCTCAACCAGTACCTGCAGTACCGCGAGGTCGGGCCGTGGCGCTCCTACGCGTTCGGGGAGAAGGTCTACCTGGTGCTGAGCCTGGGCGCGAAGTCCGCGCTGGCCTGGCAGATCTTCGCCGGATCCCTCGCCGGGTAAGACATGCCCACCCACGGATAGGTGAGAAGCGCTTCGGCCCCCTCTTCGGTGGTCGCCCAGTAATACAGTCGGGCCTCCGCGATCGAGGGGGCCTCGCATCGCCGGGCGCACGGCTTGCTTCAGTCGTTCACCAGGCAGGACCGCATCTCCCGTAGGACGTCGAGGTACCTATCGCGGTACCCCCCGTAGATGCAGCCGTCGTCGATGTAGTCGCCGAAGAGAGGAAGGCCCCGGATGCCGTCCCAAGTCTGGGCTAGTAGCTCTGCACGGTCGTCGCCCTTGGCGTTCTCTGCTGCCGACTGGAACTCGCTCAAGCGGGTCTTGTGGTCGGCGTACTCATCAACCAAGGCACCGAGGTAGCCGTACATGTCCTCGAGAAGGTCAGCGATCGATCCACCGGACCGGAACACCGGTCGTCGGGCCTCGGTCCAGTTGCGTAGGTCGTGGGTGAGCTGGCGGAGCTGCGTGCGCGCCGGGATGATGTCGTTGTTGACGATGTCAGACCAGGTTCGCACCGACCGGTTGGCTCGCAGAACCAGCCGAGCGTTGTCTACTCGATGACTGGCATCGACGACACCGTTGATGTAGCGGTGCTGGCGCTCGCGGATCTCGTTCTGTTGTACCTCACGCTCTCGACGACCGTCGAAGAACAGTTTGGCGAGCCCGCCGAGGGCGCCGATGGCCGTGGCCTGGAAACTGATGGTGACCATGTCCTGTAGAACTGGAACCCATCGCGGATCGAGGTTCGCGGTCGCGAGCAGAGCTCCAGCGGTCAGGGCCACCGTGATCACGACGACTCCCAGGGCGATCGTCCCGATGAGGACGACAAGGTGGACGGGGTCCCTCCCCGGCGGCTGACCGCCCGGCTCCCATCGCTGAGGCGCGCCACCCCAAGGCGCCGGGGCCGCGCTCGATGGCGCCGCTGCGGCACTCGATGCACGTGGCCTTCGCACGAACCTCAGTTTGGCAGCCCCTCTCTCACCGTAGAAGCCCCACAGGCTCGTAAGCCTTGGCGGGGACCCGCCGCCGAACACGTATCGATAGCCAACTCACCGTTCGACTGGCGGCGGATAGACGCTTCTCCTCGGACTTCGCCGAACGAATGGATCGCGGCAATTCGGACGCTGGCGCCTCGACCAGGACGGTCACCATCAGGAGAACGATGAAAGCCGGAGCGAGGGACTTGGCCATCGACGTCCGGCCCGGGATCGGACGGCGGAAGCGCAGCAGCGCCCAGCTGACGATGACGCCAACGAGCAGCCCGCCGACGGCAGCCTGCGCCGACATGGAGCCGTAGCGGATGGACAGCGCGGACGGTACTCGGCAGCCGCCGGGGTGAGCGAGAGCAGGAGCTTCACAGCCCAGAAGGCTGCTGCCCCCGCGACGGCCAGAGCCCACATCCGTCTCGACGTGGCGACCGGCGTCCCGTCCCACTGCCCACGCTTCGTCCTCGTGGTCGGTGTCGCGGCTCCTGGCTGGGTTTCCCACCGGGTGCTCAGGGGTGGTGAACCCCTTGAGGAGGAGCCCGACGCCGAGGACGAGCTCCTGCACGAAGATGGGCGGCGCCAGGGCCTTGTACTCCGAGACCCCCGGGCCGGTGAAGACGGCCAGCAGGGCGGCCACGGCCGGCAGCCCCACCGCGAGAAGGCCCCATCCCGACAACCACACCGGCACCAGCCGTGCTTGGTACATCAGCGCGTAGTACATGAAGGCGCCGACAGCGAATGCGAAGACGGCGACCAACCCGGCCTCTCGACGCACGGACGTCAGCACCTCCACGAGCGAGCGCATCGTCGAGGAGGATGTCGCCTCACCGGTTGTCGTGGAGCCACTCAACGCCGCCAGGGTGAGCAGCCCCACGACTCCCAGCAGGTACATGACGGCTTCGATCGTCCGGAACACCACGGACCCGATGGCCGTCGCCGGGCCCACCAGTCGCAGCAGGGGGTACAGCGCGATTGCGATCCCGACGCTGACTCCGGCGGCCAGAATCCGTCGGGTAGGGACTGTTGGCGACCCAGGTCGCGGTTGTCGGCGAGCCCCCCGCCGTCGCTGGACATGACAACACCGCGCCACGTCGAGCGCACCGGGCTGCCCAGCGCTTCACGTCAGCGGGGCGACACCTCGCCCGCTCTCGCAGGCGAGCACGACGAAGGGTGGGAACTGACCTGCCCTGCGTGGAGCAGATGGCACCTGCCGGCCTCGACGGCGGAGCGCATCGTGCCACAGCCCGGTAGACAACCAGCTGGACGAAGTTGAGCCCCCGCTACGGCCTCGAGGTCGTGGGCACTCCCTGCCCGGGTAGGTGCGCGCGGTCGCGTGGTCCGCCCGCATGCCCAACCGCGCGTTCGCCGCCGCCGAGCTGACGGCGTGATCGATCCAGCAGGGCCTCACACAGCGGCACAGCTGCACCACTCCATGGACCCACCCCAGCGCCGCCGACGCGTTCGTCTCCTTCCTGGCTTGAGAGTCGTTGTCCCCCAACGCCTTGGAGTCCGCAGTGCAGAGCGGCCCTGATCGACTTGGGCCAGTGACACACCGCCACCCACTTCGCTATGGTGCTGTGACGGACGACACAAGGAGGTGCGCGGACATGGCCCAGTACGAGTTCGTCTGCGCCGACCACGGCGCCGCGACGATTTCGATGCCCATGGCATCGGTCACCGCCACCGCTGCCTGCCCGTCCTGCGGCGGGGAGTCCCGCCGCCGGTACACGGCACCCGGGCTTGCGCTCGGGGATGCCGCGGCACGTCGCCTCATCGAGGCGACCTCACGGTCCGCCCACGAACCAGCAGTGGTCAGTTCTCCCGTTGGCGCCCGGATGACGCCGACCCGCAACCGACCCACCGCTGATCCGCGGACGGCCCGCCTCCCTGCACCATGACCTGAGCGTCGGTGCGCCCGACTGTTCAGGCAGATCGGAGGTCCATGGGTAACGTCGGCTTGCTGTACGTCGGAGCCGTCCTCTTCATCAACGGCTGCGCCCTCCTCGGCTGGGTGCGTGGCAACGGAGCCGTCCCGTTGAACATCTTCGTTGGGTTGCTCCAGGTCATCACTCCCACCTATCTCATCTTCACGGCGAACGGCGACGCGGACGTCATCTTCGGTGCCTCCGGTCTCTACCTGTTCGGCTTCACCTACCTCTACGTCGCGATGAACACGATCTGGGGCTTCGAGGGGACCGGACTTGGCTTCTTCTCCCTCTTCGTCGCGATCGCGGCGGTCGGGTATGCCGTGGTCAACGTCGTGGAGTACCAGGACTACGCCTTCGCCGTCATCTGGCTGCTGTGGGCGTACCTGTGGTGGCTGTTCTTCCAGCTGCTCGGTAGGGACCGTGACGGGCTGACCGCCTGGACCGGCGCCGTCGCCGCTATCGAGGGCTGGTTCACCGCGGCCATCCCTGCCTTCCTCCTTCTCACCGGGTGGTGGGACGCACTACCGAATGCCGCCTGGGCGGCCATCGTCGCCGTCCTGAACGTCGGCGGCCTCATCCTGGCCCGCGCCCGCCTCGGGTCCCGGGTGCCGGCAATGGTCTGACCCCTTGATCTCACTTACCCAGCGCGGCGCCCGTCGCCGCTCCCATCGCAGAGGAGCACCTCGATGCCAGAACTGATCTTCCCCCTCGACTCGACCAAGAAGTTCACCGAGCAGAAGTACCTGGGTCACAACCGCTGGCACCCGGAGGTGCCGGCCAACGTCCACGTCAAGCCGGGCGACTCTTTCCGGATGCACTGTCGTGAGTGGTTCGACGGCGCGATCGTCAACGACGACTCGGCGGACGACATCCTCAACGCGCCGCTGAAGACGGTCCACGTCCTGTCCGGCCCCGTCGCCGTCGAGGGCGCCCAGCCCGGTGACCTGCTCGTCGTCGACATCCTCGATGTGGGGCCGATCCCGCAAGAGGACAGTGGCCCGCTGGCCGGCCAGGGCTGGGGCTACACCGGTATCTTCGCCACGCAGAACGGTGGAGGATTCCTGACCGAGCAGTTCCCCGACGCCTACAAGGTCATCTGGGACTTCACGGGCGGAGTCGCGACCTCACGGCACGTCCCCGGCGTCTCGTTCGTCGGCATAGTCCACCCCGGCCTCATGGGCACCGCTCCATCGGCCGAGCTCCTCGCCCGCTGGAACGCCCGGGAGGCGGCCCTCATCGCCACCGACCCCGACCGGGTGCCACCCCTGGCGCTCCCCCCCGAGCCCGAGCACGCGATCCTCGGCACCCTGCCGGATTCGGAGTACGCCCGTGTTGCTGGGGAGGCCGCCCGCACGGCGCCACCGCGCGAGAACGGTGGCAACCAGGACATCAAGAACTTCACCAAGGGCTCGCGGGTCTTCTACCCCGTCTTCGTCGACGGCGCGAACCTCTCCATGGGCGACCTGCACTTCTCCCAGGGCGACGGCGAGATCACGTTCTGCGGCGCCATCGAGATGGGCGGGTTCATCGACCTGCGCGTCGACCTCATCAAGGGCGGCATGGACACCTACGGCGTGTCGGAGAACGCCATCTTCTTGCCGGGAACGACCGACCCCCAGTTCAGCCAGTGGCTCGCCTTCTCCGGCACCTCGGTGACGCTCGACGGCGAGCAGCGGTACCTCGACTCGCACCTGTCCTACCAGCGGGCCTGCCTCCACGCGATCGACTACCTCACCAAGTTCGGCTACTCACCCGAGCAGGCCTACATGATCCTTGGGGCAGCACCCATCGAGGGCCGCCTGTCCGGGGTCGTCGACATCCCGAACTCGTGCTCGACGGTGTACATCCCCACGTCGATCTTCGACTTCGACGTGCGGCCGTCGGCGAGCGGCCCCCACCAGGTCGACCCCGGCATTGGCGTGCCCAAATCGTCGTTCTAACCGGCTGACCTTTCTCCGCACCCTCCGGATGCCCGGGGGGTGCGGACGGCGGTTGAGATCCCCCCCGAACCGAGGAGCATCGACTACAAGGGAGAGTCATGCCAGAGGAGAGACGCAGGTTCGATCGGGAGTTTCGGGAGGGCACCTGCATCCACTGTCTTCTCGGTACTGGTGAAGCTGGGCCCACTGGCCATCGTCGCCCACGTCGGCAGCCGTCGCGGCACCGTCGAGAAGTGCGCGACCGATGTCTGATCGACGGCGCCGACGCGAAGGTGCCAGCGAGGTCGGGGGGTCGCGGGTTCCCAGTGCCCGCGGATGATGTCGCGCCGGCTCTCAGTGGTTGGTCGGTGCGCGGGAGCAGCTGCGACCGGCCTGTCCGGTCGCTGTTATCTCGATGGTTGGGACACGTGGCGCACGAGGTCCATCGGGTCAGGGTGCGGACATGAGTTCCGGGTGCTGGCCGGGGTCTGTGACCACCTCACGTGCAACGTCGCTCAGGCGGTGGTGGTTGCGGCGGCTGTAGGCGCGCATCAGTTCGAACGCTGCGTCGACGTCGATGTGGTGAGTCCGGGAGAGCACGCCCTTGGCCTGTTCGATGGTGATCCGGCTGTTCAGCGCGCCCTGGAGCTGCTCGGTGAGGATCTCGGCGCTGCGGACGGTGCGTTCCTGGAGCAGCCCGATGGTGGCGATGTCGGCCAGGGACTGGATGATCCGGACGTCGGTGGGCTCGAAGCGGCCGGTGTCGGTGCTGAAGAGGTTCAGGGCGCCGATCACGCGTCGCCGGTGGCGTAGCGGGAAGGCGTGCACCGACTGGAACCCCGCGGCGACAGCCCTGGGCGCGAACACGGGCCACCGCTCGTCCGCCTCGGTGAGGTCGGTGTTGACCACTGGGGCGCCTGTGCGGAAGCAGTCCAGGCATGGGCCCTGCTGGTACTGCAGCTGGAAGAGCTCGAGGAGCCTGACCGACTCGGCCGAGGAGGCCATGTACTGCAGTTGGCCATTGGGGTCGGCCAGCAGCAGCCCGGCCGAGGCGGCCTGACTGACCTCAGCGGTGTGCCTGGTCACCAGCTCCAGGAACTCGATGACGTCGAAGTCGTCCACCAGAGTGTCCGCGACCTCGACGAAGACTTCTGCCAACCGACTAGTGGCGATCATGACCTGCGAGCCCTTCTATTGGCGGCCCGAGCGAGCGTCTGCCGGGTGGTCACGGCGTGTCTCGATCCAAGGTCATTCTACCGTTGACGATGTCATTCGCCACGTCGCTCAGGGCGCGGCCTTCGGCGTACGCGTACGCCCGCAGGCGCGCCACCGCCTCGTCGATGCCGACCCCGAGGTCGACCATCAGCATCCCCTGCGCCTGGTAGACCTCCAGCCGGTAGGCCAACACGTCGTCGAGGTTGACCTTGCTCTGCGTGCCGGCGATGCCGTGCTGGTCGTCCACCAGCAGGCCCATGGCCACCTCAGCGAACGTGAACGCCTGCGCGAGCCCATCGGGGGTGAGCGCGCCCGGCGCGTCGCGGTACACGTCCAAGGCTCCGGCGCGAGCAGCCCCGACCTGCAGCGGGAACGCGAACACCGCCTCCACACCGTGCTCCTGCGCGGCCGGCCCGTAGCCCGGCCAGCGGCGGGTGCCGCGCCCGGCAAGGTCGGGCTCGAGGATCGGGCTGCGGGATGCGTAGGCGTCGATGCAGGGACCCTCACCCAAGGTGAACTGCAGCTCCTCGATCACCCTGCTGGCCGAATCCGAGGCGGCCAACGTCCCGCCCCCGTAGTTGTCGGCGGCGAGCAGGCTGACCCCAACGCCCATCGCAGGCAGCGCCCTGGACAGCGCCGAACACAGCCGTTCCAGCCGACCGATGGTCCCCGGGGCGGCACCTGGCAGAGATGGCTCGTTGTCGATGAGGTAGTTGACGTGCGCCAACCGCCCAGGCACGTCATCCATGGAAACCGCCTCTCCACCAAGTACTGCTCACTTCCGTCACCGCAATCATGGCTTCGGTGACGAGCGCGGCCAGAGCAAAGGCCATTGGCCGTGCCGGACCACACTCTGAGCAAGCACCCTGAATGAGTACCGGTCGTCGCTCATGTCCCATCTCCTGTGCCTCGTGCCGGGCGCGCGAAGCCGCCGGGGACCCGGGCGACTGCGTCTCACCACCAACCTACCCGCAATCGTCCGCGCAGAGCCGGTCGTCCGCCGAGCCCACTACCTGTCGAGAGGCGAAGCTCCATGTCGATCGTCTGGGCGGCCGGCGTTGCGCGTGGATGCCCCCCCATTCGGCGCTGGGCGGACCTCGCGCCTGCCCGCCGGCGACAAGTCCGTCGCCCACGACGCAACACTTCGAAGGCGTCGGCATTGTGAGTTCAAGGGGTCACTACCGGCTCCCGTCCTGGACCGGCACCGCACCCCTGGACGCGTCCTCCGGCGAGCACGACCGGCACCGGCCCTCCCGGGCTGGCAACCGGCGGGTCAACCACGTCATCCACATCGCCGCGGTCACCCAGCCGCTCCGCCTCGACAGCGACGGTCGGGCCTACCACCGGCGCAAGCGAGCCGAGGGCAAGAAGCCTTGGAAGCACTGCGCTGCCTTCGGGTGCGGGTGGACTCGGCGTAGGCGCGGCGCCAACCACGCAGGGGCTCGGCCCACACGAAGATCGAGCAGGTGCCGCAGCGGACGTACTCGCAGTCCTGCCGGGCGGCCCGCCCGGGCGCAGCCGGCGTGCCGGGTCTGGCGTCGTCGAGCAGCTGAAGTGGCTTCTCGTTCATGACCACGACCGGGTAGGCCCGATCGTAGGAGCGGGCGTAGACG
The DNA here is from genome assembly GCA_038210185.1 of Actinomycetales bacterium. Taxonomy (GTDB): domain Bacteria; phylum Actinomycetota; class Actinomycetes; order Actinomycetales; family Dermatophilaceae; genus Fodinibacter. Next base: position 391 of record JBBQWX010000171.1, on the reverse strand, counting down.
CCCAGCGCGTCCTCCATCGCCGCCACGAAGGCCGCGTTCTGCTGGGGCGGGATCGTCCAACACGCCTTCAGGTGAGGCTTGAGCCCCCCCCCTTCTTAGGACCCGCCCGATCGTGGAGTGGTCCATCGGCGGTATCCCCTCGGTCAAGGCCACCTGTCTCTCCAGCAACCGCAGCGTCCACCGCTGACGTCCCACCGGCGGCTGGCTGCACGCCAACGCCATCACTCGGGCCTCCACATCCCCGGTCACCTTCGGCTCCACCGGCGGCGTGGTCCGCTTCTTGCGGGTGATCACCTCCTCAACCCGCCCGGCATGTGTCGTGAACGCCTTCGCGACCAGATACACCGTGCTCTCCGACGCGCCGACCCGTTCGGCCACCACCCGACGATCC
>JBBQWX010000170.1:0-8980 GCA_038210185.1 Actinomycetales bacterium | reverse complement strand
GCCCGGTCCGGGAGGTCAGGGTGGGACCAGGCAGGGCCTGTCGGCGTACCGCTTCGCCTCCTCGACGGCGCGGCCAAGCGTCCGGTCCACCAAGTCCTGCTCGGCGTCCAGGCGTCGGAACCGAGGGACGACACTGGTCTCGAGCCATCGCCAACGGTCCTCGAACCGCGTGATCCTCGGAACCGTACGGGTCCTCAACGCGCCAGCGAGCCCGCCGGTCAGCGAGTACGCAGAGAACGAAGTGAAGTACCTGACCTCCTGACGAAGGCCGCGCACCTCGAAGGTCGTCGTGGAGCCCATTGATACCAGCCGGGCGAAGGTGCCCGACAAACGGTCGAACAGCGGCTGCACCACGGCGCGCTGTTCGTGCTCGAGGAGAGCGAGGTTGCCGGCCCAGACCAGATCTGCGGCCTCCTGTCGGGCCACCTGCGTCGAGCCCGCCTCCGCCGGGATCGCGCGACCCCGTCGATCGTCTCGAAGGCGGAAAGCAGCCCAAGATACTCGCGGTGCGGCCGCAGCAGCCGCCGCAGGTCCTCCATGCCGTCGGCGACGGCGAGGTAGGCCAGGTGAACCAGAAGATGTCGTCATAGATCGCGTTCTTGACCTCCCGCATCGTGTTCGCGTCCTCCGTCAGCAGCCGCCGGCGACTCAGGCTGCGCGGGAGGTCCACGTAGCCGCTGCGGTCGACGTCCAGGCGGCAGGGGAACAGCACCGGGCGAACGTGAGGGGAGGCGATCGCGGCCAGCCCAGCCCACTTCAAGCACGTCGGCTGCTGCGCATGGAGCCACGCATAGCGGGAGGAGATCTCCCTGTTGGGGTGGAAGGTGCAGCACGGCGGACTCAGCAGAGCGTCGGCTGCGGCACGCCATCCCGCCACGGTTTCCGGCGGTCCGTTCGGGAGAGCGCGCTCCAGAGCCCCATAGGTGACCACCTCTCCCGCCGCCGGGCGCACTGTCGCAGCGGCACCACATCCGACTCAGTGTGCACCCTGCAGGCCCAGTCACACCCCGGCCGGGTTCTTGCGAACCGCAGATGCGCGCTCGTCACATCCCGAAGCGCCCGGCGACTTCCTGCAACCCGACGTGTTCAGGCAGCGAGAGGAGCGTGGAAGTGAGCTCGACGCCCGCTTGAGGGTAGAGGACGTGACCTGGGCAGCCCGGTTGCCGAAGGCGGGTGCCTACCGGCTCTGCGGGCGATGATGTGGTGTGCTCTCACGACTTGCCCCGGCTCGTCGCCGGGTCATGCTTGCGGTGACTGCACTCGTGGTGTTGGCACTGCTGGGCGGCCTCGTCGCGGCAATCCGCTCGCGGGGGCCATCGAGCCCCGTCGACCAGGCGGTGGCTGGTCCGGTGTTGCTCGTGCCGGGATACGGCGGATCGACGCAGTCCCTGGACTCGCTCGCACGGTCGTTGCGCGACGATGGCCGCGACGTGACCGTGGTCGCGCTCCCCGACCGGGGACAGGGCGATCTCGACGACCAGGCCAAGGTGCTCGACACTGCCGTCGACGCCGCACTGACCCGGACCGGGGCCCCGTCGGTGGACGTGGTCGGCTACTCGGCCGGTGGGGTGGTGGCCCGGCTGTGGGCGACAGAGGAGGGTGGGAGCGACCGCCTCCGGCGCCTGGTCACCCTCGGCTCGCCCCACCACGGCACGGACCTGGCAACCCTGGGCTCGCTCGTCGAGGGCTCGTGCCCGCCCGCCTGCCGCCAGCTCGCACCGGACAGCCCACTGCTGGCGCGGCTCGACGCGCAGCCGGTGCCCGACGGGCTCGTCTTCGTCTCGCTGTGGACCACCCTCGACGACGTCGTCGTGCCGGCCTCCTCGGCGGTGGTCGACGGAGCGCCGAGCCCGTCGTTGCAGAGCATCTGCCCAGGGGCCTCGGCGCGGCACACCGACCTACCCGGCGACCCCCTCGTCCAGGGCCTGGTGCGGGAGTCCCTGGGTCGGGAGCCCCCGCCGAGCTGGACGATGGCGGACTGCTACCGGCTGGGCGGTGGGTCTAGCTCGTGACGTCGCGCGTCGTGAAGTTCGCCCACGCGGCGCCGAGGAAGACGACGACGTAGACGAGCTGCAGACCGATCCCGCGCTCGATGTTGCTCCACAGCACGGGGTCGCGGTAGAGGTCGACGAAGGAGAGCCAGTACCGCGTGGGGAGGTAGGGCTGGAGCGGGCGGGCCGCGTCGACCGTGAGGAGGAGGGATGACCCGATGAGGAAGGCCAGGGCGCCCAGTGTCGCCGATTGCGGGGAGTCGGTCACCGTGGAGAGGAAGAGCGCGAGTGAGGCGACCCCCAACATCGAGATCGTGACGAACGCGATGGCACCGGCGCTGCGCCAGGCGACCTGCCCCGGTGTCAGGGCCGAGCCGGACAGGCTGAGCATGGCGCCGGAGAGCGGGGCGTTGCCCAGCAGCAGCCGCCCCACCACGAACCCGACCCCGGCCACCGACAGCACCGCGACGAGCACGAACACGGTGATCGCGACCAGCTTGCGGACCAGGAGCCGAGTACGACCCACCGGGCGGATCAGCAGGTAGCGCAGGGTGCCGCCCTGAGCCTCGCCGGCCACCGCATCGCCGGCCACGACGGCGATGGACACCGGCAGGAAGAGGGGGAGGACGATGGCGAGCGCCGCGATGGCGAACAACGACCCGTTCGCCGTGACGGCGCTGAGGAATGCCGGGCCGGAACCGGGCCGCGGCGCGATGCCCGTCCATGCCAGCAGGGCCGCCACGATGGTGGGCAGGAGGTTCAGCAGCAGGATCGCGACCCAGGTGCGTCGTCTCCCGAAGAGCTTGGTGAGCTCGATGCGGTTCATCCCGCCACCTCGTCCGCACGTCGCGCGCTGGTGTGCTCCTCGAGGACGTCCTCGAGTGAGCGACGCTCGGGGCCGAGCTCACGCACCATGACCCCGGAGCCGACGAGCCTGGCATTGAGGGGTCCGGGGTCCCCCGCACGCACGACGAGCCGCTCACCGTCGCGTTCCTCGACCTCCGCACCGAGCAGCGCTGCGGCGCGGTCCGCGTCCGGGGTGACGACGACGACCCGTCCGGTGGGTGCCCGGAGCTCGTCGAGGTCCTGGTCGAGCACGAGCCTGCCGCGGTCCAGGAGCCCGATCCGGGTGCACAGCTGCTCCACCTCGGCGAGCAGGTGGCTGGACAGGAAGACGGTGGTCCCGGAGTCGTGCAGGGTCCCGAGCAGGTCGCGGATCTCACGGATGCCGCTCGGATCGAGCCCGTTGGTCGGCTCGTCCAGGACGAGGAGCTCGGGCTGGCGCAGCATGGCTGCGGCGAGGCCGAGCCGTTGCTTCATGCCGAGCGAGTAGCCGCGCACCGGTCGCCGGCCCACGGACTGCAGGCCGACGAGTCCAAGGGCGTGCGAGGCGCGGTCCCGTCGGTCGCGGCGACCCCCAGCGAGCTGGCCCGCGGGTGCCTTCCCACTCGCGTCGAGGAGCATGAGGTTGGCGAGCCCTGAGAGGTGCCCGTGCGCCGCCGGTCCCTCCACCAGGGCACCGATCCGCTCCAGCACCTTGCCGGACGCCTTGGGCATCTCCTGGCCGAAGAGCTCGACCTTTCCGGAGGCGGGCAGCACCAGCCCCAGCAGGCAACGCACCGTCGTGGTCTTGCCCGAGCCGTTCGAACCGAGGAAGCCGTGATGTCTCCCGCACGGACGTCGAGGTCGAGGTCGACCACGGCCGAGACCGAGCCGTAGACCTTGGTGAGAGCGTCGGTGCGGATCACGGTGTCCCTGCCGCCAGGGGACGTCATCGGCTGCTCCGCGAACGCAGGTCGGCGGCCGCCATGGCAAGGCCTTTCGGGGTGAGTGTCCCGGCGAGCAGCATTGTCGTGCCGGTGACCGCGGGGTCGGTCAGCAGCAACCCCAGCGGCCCGACCGAGAACGCCACTCCCTCGGGCAGCGCGGTGGACCCCGCAGCCAGCGAGAGCTGCTGCCGCAGTGAGCGCGCGGCTCGCTCGGGGAGCACCCCGACGGCGAACTGGGTGGTGCCCCGACCGAACTGCGCGACCCCTTCCAGCCCCGGGCTCGTGGGCACCCGTGAGTAGCCCAACAACTCTCGTGGCAGACCGCTGTCGGGGACCCTCCCGATGGCACGGACCAGGTCGAACCGCCGGCCACGACCCACCCTGGAGCCCGCAGGCTGCACGAAGCGGGTGGCCGACGGGTCCGGTGTGGCGCTGCTGAAGCCGAGGAAGGTACTGGACACGGCTGGCGTCGTCGCCCCCCGCCCGTAGACGTCGACGTGCACGGGGATCCCGGACTCGCGGTCGGACCAGACGTCCACCCGCGCGATGCTGCCGAGCGGGTCGCCCGGGCGGAAACGCAGGCCGTCGGCCACGCCACCCGCCACCAGCCGCGGCGGCAGGGACGTGACTCGATCGGCCGTTGCCACGCCGAGCAGGCGGGCCGCGAGGTATGGCGGAACCACGTCCCGCGAGGTCGGCAGCCGGACCTGACCGAGGTCGGCCTCGCCGTACGACGTGCGGTTGTCCTCGTAGTCCCAGTCGACGGTGCGGACGTCGAGGGCGTACTGGTCGTTCTCGCCGGTAGGGGTGAGGGTGTCGACGCGCCAGTCGTCCGGCGCCCGCCACCACACCCGCACCTGGGTCCGGCCGCCGAGGAGCGTGCTGACGTCGTCGAGCACGTCCGATGCAGGCAGGGCCAGCGAGCCCGAGGACTCGGCATACCCGGCGTATGGGCGGTCGGCGGACGCACGAATCCGGATCAGGAGGCTGCCGGCATCGTTGCTCGAGCCCAGGGGGAAGGTCGCGACGAGGGTGGGCAGGGCGGTGAGTGTCGCCACGACGACGAGGACCACCAGCCAACGCCACGAGCGTCCCATGGGGGCACGGTATGTCTTCTCCGCCGACCATGGAACCGGCGCCGTCAGACGTTACTGATTCGTATGGACTCCCGCGGATCCCCCAGGGAAGGGCACTGACCTGCTGGTGCCACCGGAGCACGCCGTGCGCCCCCCGCGGTCCACGGTCGCTGCGGACGGTTCCGGGCCGAAGCCATGTCCCTGCCCGTCGAGCCGGTCACGGCAGGGCAGACCCCTCATCCTTGTGCACGCCAAAGTGGCGGCAAGGAGCAGCTCTCGGACACGCCCTAAGTGGGCGCTGAGACGCTGTCGCTTTATGCGCCCTGGTGCTGCGCGGGGGGCCATGACCCAGGCCCATGAGGTGTCTTTGCTTTTGGCCCTCGACACTGCCTTGGTGCGCGACGAATCGGCGGATTGCGGTCTGATGGCCCTGGCCCGTGGGTGTCGGTCGCAGAGGCGACACTGCTTTACGTCCTACAGCCACCTCGACGAGTGCTTGGTCGCCAACGGCCTTGTCGCGTCTGACGCGACGACTCGGGGGAAAGGAGCAGTCGTGAGTATGTCAGCGCAGTCGCTGAGACGGAGCTGGGCGCCACGTGGCAGGTTCCCGTCCAGGGGCTGGTCCAAGGCACGTGCGGTCAGCGTCCCGATCGTGGCGTCGACGTCGATGACGTGTGCGGTGGGAGCGGTGTTGCCGCCGCTGCCGGGCCTCGTGCTGTTCACCCTCGGAATGGTCTTTGCGTGTCTGCTCCTTGTTGGCCGGATGGAGCCGCTCGTTGTCCGCGTGGTCTACAGGGGTGCGCCCCTCACGGCCGAGGACCACCAGGCTCTCGGGCCTGTTCTTGCTGTGCTGAGCTCGCACGGGTTGGGGCCGCCAACGGTGCGGTTCTGGGTCCGCCACGGCAGCCCATCGGATGGCCCCATCTCAGTTGGCCTACGGTCTGTCCTGGTCAGCCGCGGCCTGATAGCGGCGATCAGCTCTGGAGAGGTGGGAGTCGAGCGTGCGGCAATGCTCTTGGCGCAGGCTGCAGGTCTGGTGCGCGGAGGCGCCATGCGCGGCGACCTGTTCATTCGCTTCTGGACCCTTCCGTGGGTCATCTTGACCTACGGGATGGTCCGTGCCGCGAGAGGCTTCGGCGTCTTGCCGCTGGTCCGCATGACATGGAAAGCCCGTTGGCTTCTGACGGTGGTGGCCGCTGCACAGGCGATGGCCGAGTCTCATGTCGCCCTGGCCGGCCTCGTGGTCGGCATCGGAGCCATTTCCTACCTCTGGCCGCGCTGGGTGCGAGTGTGGCAGGCCGAATGTCAGGTCCTCGGGGACGAGGCAGCTGCGGCGCTGCGTGCCTCCGGGCCGCGAGCAGGGGATGCTCTGGGGCGTGAAGACCCGGATGGACCGGAAGCCGGTCTGGTCGGCAGAGCTACCGTGGCCCGCACTCGTCACTTGAGCGTGGTGCGCTGACTCCTCGACACCATCAGGAAGTGGCTCGGGTTCGAGCCGATCTGGTTCTGCCCTTCTGTGCCCGAAAGTTGGTTCTCCCCCGGGACGACCATCGTTACCCTCGATCAGCGGCGTGACAAGCCCGGCCAAGGGTGCAGCGAGGGAAGGAGCGCGAAGCTGAATCGTTTCCCGCTTCCCGTGTCAACGAGCCTGCCGGCCGGGTCTGGAGTCGACGCGCCGCTGTGCTCGTGAGAGCCATTGGCGTGGGCCACTGCGGCCAGCACGATGGCGGTGACGTCACGGTCGAGGCCGGGAACAAGCGCCCCCAGCTCGCCGGCGGCTAGGGAGTGCGCGATGCGCAGCACTCGTAGCTCGCCCCCCGAGGCAGCGAGGATCCCGCTGTCCCGGTCGCCGGTCAGGATCTGCCCAAGCCTCTCCCAGTCCACCCAGGGGTGCGTACCCGGTTCTTGGTACCCGACGACGACGTCGTCGAGGAAGGACGTCCGACGGGTCCAGCCGCTGCGGATGAGGAGCTCGACGGCGGCCTCCTCGGTGTAGACGCCGCGTGCCCATGCGCGGAGCGCGTCATCGGCGTCGTCTACCTCGGTGATGTTCATGGGTGCATGGTTCGTGGCACCCCAGACATCACATAGGCCCCTCAGCGCCGGGTTCCGGTCTGCAAGCCACCGGAGGAGCTCGGTCGCCGCGCGTCCGGCCTGGCGGACGGGCGAGCAGGTTCCGGTCGATCGGGTGCAGCACCGATCACCTTCAGACCCGACCGCTCCCCCGCACTGCTCCTTGGTTGCGTCGTGTCCATAACGCACCCCAGGACCGCTTTCGGAGGGCATCAGGGCGTTTCGGAGGTATCCGGGTGGTCTACGACAAGGCGTGGAACGTGGCGTACCGCCGCGACCGTGACGCGGGCCGACCCCGGTACGTCGACTCCGCTCCCGTCCGGGTGCGGCTGCAAGGCTTGGTCGATGCTCATGTTCCGGTGCGCGCCCTGGGCAGGGTGACCGGGCTGAGCGCCACGACGGTGCGCAAGATCCTTGACGGTGATCAGCTTCGCGTGCAACGTGCCACCGCGGCCCGGGTGGCCCGCCTGTCACCGGGCGACGTGTACAGCAACCAGTCCACCGGCCACGTTCCCCGGGTCGGCGCGGCGCGGCGGGTGCAGGCGCTGCTGGCCATGGGTTGGCCCCACCATGCGCTCGGTGCCGCGGGCATCGTCAACTCCGCCCAGATCATCGGCGCGTCCGGCGACCTCATCACGGTGCAGAGGTGGCGGCAGGTCCGTGACGTCTACGACCGGCTGAGCATGACCCCCGGTCCTTCGCCCGAGACCCGCGGGTGGGCCGCCAGGCTGGGATACGCGCCCCCGCTGGCTTGGGACGAGGAGGGTATCGATGACCCGACCGTCACGCCGGGCCACGACGCCACCACCACCGGGCGGCAGGACTGCGTCATCGACGAGGTTGCCGTCGCTCGGGCGGCCGCTTGCGTGGGCGCCGCAGGCTCTCTCACCGCGACGGAGCGCACCGCGGTGTTGCGCGTGATGGCCTCACGTGGGGCCAGCGACGCACAGATCGCCGAACACCTGGGCGTGGTCGACCGCACCATCCTGCGGTGGCGCACGCAGCTGCAGATCCCCGCCGGACGGCCCCGCGCTTGCCCTGAAACCGAGTCGTGGGTGGACGCAGAGGCCCGTGAGGTCACTGCGCGCCCGCGGCGCAGGCCCGCTCCCGGCCGAGGTGAGGGCAGGACCATGGATCGGGGCGCGGGGCCGGGTCGCTGAGCTATCGGCGTGGGGCAGCTGCGCCAGCCCGGGCACGCGCCGGCTGTGGGCTTCTGGACCGGCGGGTGGCGGTCGCCTTCTGTCGTCGCTCGGTGGCCGAGGTGAAGGTGGGCAGCCAGGAAGCGGCGAACGCGGCCGTTTGGTTGGCTGCGATCACGTACTCGGCACGGCCGACCTCGAGGGCGCGCACGGCCGGGGTCAGCGGGACTGGCCGGTTCATGGTGAGGTCCTTGACGTCGACGTGCGGGGCGTCGCTGCCCGGGACGCCGTCACCGCGGGAGTTGGTGCTCCCCGCAACCGCGGCAGCGTTGACCGATCGAGCGGGGAACGTCACCGCCGGGTCGGTGACGACGTCGTGCACGACATGGGCCAGATCGGTGGACGAGGACAGCACCGTTGCGAGGGTTCCGGCCACCGAACTCAGGTTGACGCGAGATGCGATGACCTCAGGGGCGGCGGTGGTGGAGCCGTCGATGGTGATCTCCCGCAGGGCCGCGCGCACCTCGGCAGCGGCCTGCGTCAGGACCGGGGAGTCGGGGCGCGCAGCATGAGCGGCGAACTGAGCCCAGGACCGGCCGCTGGCACCCCACGTCGCCCGTGCCAGGTCCAGTGGCTGCTCGAGCCGGGTGGCGTACTGGAACGCGTCGATGGCGCCAGCTTGGGCGGCTGCGGATAGGAGCACGGCGGTGTGGCCCAGCAGCAATTCTTGGGTTCTGGCGACCAGACGCAGGTGCCCCGCGGTGGGGTTGGCGACGATCGCGCGGTGGGCGTGCACGTCCCACGCGGCGACCGCGGTCGCAATCCGCGAACCGTACAGCTCGTGTCGGTGTTCACGAGCCAACGCTGCGGGGAAGGTGCGCGAGACGTAGGCGCCGGCGACCCGCTCCACCGCGTCCAGGCGGCTCAGGACG
>JBBQWX010000169.1:0-8994 GCA_038210185.1 Actinomycetales bacterium | reverse complement strand
GTCCTGGTGGAACTGCAGGAGGACGCCGAGAACCATGGTCTCGGACGTTGCAAGGGCACGAGCGCCCGCGTTGGGCGTGAAGTCGAGTTCCGCGATGGCCCGCTCGATCCGGAGTCGAGTCTCGGCCGAGATCGACCGCTTCCCCGAGAGCGCGTACGAGACGGTGCTGCGTGCCACACCAGCGCGTCTGGCCACATCCTCGATGGTCGCCATACTGACTCATCCCGTTCATCGTCGAAGCGGTTCGATACCTATTGTTAGCGTGAACATCGCCCCCCGTCAAGGCATTGTTCGGGTGTTCATACGCGTTGTCCGAACCACCAGGAAGCTGTAGGTTCCGGCGCGATCCGTCGCTGGCGCGAACCTCTGACCTGCAGCGGGACAAGATGCCGAGACGCAGGTCGTCTCACTATCTTGTCCAAATCCTCAGCGTTCGTGGCGATTTACCGGACATGCCGATGGTCGGACGTTGCTCGACATGGTTGACCATGCATCGTGTGGATCGCTATTCACGGCATGGAGCGTCTGAAGCGCTTACCGCCTTCTGGTTAGGCGTATCGCGTTCGGCTGTACGCGAAGGGGTTCATCGGTTCGGGTGGACCGCCTCAAGCGTGTCCTGGTTGAGGCACGTTCACCGGGCATTATCGCGGGCGGGTCCTCTGGGGATCGGCGCATGCCGAAGCTCGTCGGCGACGCCTCGTGCTCCGGGGTGCCCCGTAGGACGTTCGCCAACTGGGACGGCGGACGGTCGACAGAACACGACCGTGAGTAGCCGATGAGCGGGCGCTGAAACCAGCTGAGTTGGACTTGATCTCCGTCAAGGAAGTGTGGCCGCTCTCCTCGTAGTTTGGAGACAACTCAAGTGAAGGAGAATACCATGCTCATCAACCGCATCGTCACCCTGCTGGCCGCGATGAAGCCCGTCAACGTGCAGGCCCACTGTGACACCGCCGAGGGTCCGGCCGTCAAGGACGGACGCAAGGCCTTGGAGGCGGGCAACCTCAACCACGCGCTCAAGTGGATCCCCGCCGACGGTGAGGCCGAGCTGCGTGACGTCTTCGAGAAGGCCCTGAAGGTCCGCCTCCTCGGTGTGGAAGCCGCCGAGCTGGCCGATCGGCTCTTTCTCGAAACGATGGTCCGCATCCACCGGATGGGCGAGGACGTCGGCTTCACCGGTATCCAGCCCGTCGGCACTCAGATCGACCCGGTCGTCAAGGCCGCCGACGAGGCCATCGCCCTGGGCTCGGACGCGGACCTGCTGCCGCTGGTGCCCGAAGAGCGCCGCGCCGAACTTGATGAGCGCTTCCAGTCCGCTCTGGCCATCAAGCACTTTGACGTTAACGACGTCGCGGCTGGCCGACGCTACCTTGCCGCCTACGTCAGCTTCTTCAAGTACGCCGAGGGTGAGGATCATGAGCACCACGTGCAAGAGGCCCACGCCCACGCGCACTAGGACACCCGTATGAAGCGCCTTGTCAGGGTGGTTGGCGAATCCATGGCCCCCACCTACCGCTCGTCCGACCTGCTGCTCACGCGGCCGGTCGGACCAGCCGGGGGGCGGGCACGACGTGGCGATGTCGTGGTGTTCCGCCACAGCGAGCTGCGGATGATCAAGCGTGTGGTGGGTCTGCCAGGTGACCTCGTCGAGATGGAGGCCGGACGCCTGTTCGTCAACAGCGACCCCGTTGATGGACGCCCCCGGGTGCCAGGCGCCTATGTCCAGACCTGGCGAGTGTCCAGGGCGAGCTACTTCATGGCCGGTGACAACCCGGCCGTCTCGGACGACTCTCGGGTCTGGGACGAGCCGTTCGTCCCGGTCGAGACTGTCGGGACTGTCGTCTCGCGACGGCTGGAGTGGCCACGCCGCCTCAGGGGATTTATTCCTCGTCGACCAACTGCTGCAGCCGGTGGGGTTGCGTGATCGACACCGACCGCCCCGCACCGATCACGATCAGGCCCTGCGCGGCGAGGCTCTTCAGAGCCCGGCTGAAGCTCTCGGGGGTGGTGTCGAGCAGGGAGGCTACGTCCTTCTTGGCCAGCGGCAGGGTCACCGTGGCAACGCTGCCCCGCCAGGTGCTGGGCAAACCGAGCAGGTAGTCGGCCAAACGGCTCTCGACGTCTCGGGAGGTCAGTGAGTTGAGCCGGTGTTCGGTGTCGGAGAGTCGCTCGCTCACCGTCGCCAGCATCCGCAAGCCGATCTCGGGGTGCTTCCTCAGCAAGGCCTCAAGATCATCATGGCGGAACACGCAGAGCTGGCAATCTTCCAGCGCGGTGGCGTAGTCATCGGGGCGCTGGCCCGTGAACACCGAGGTCTCACCGGTGAAGTCGCCTGGCCCCAGCACCCGGATGAGTTGCTCGGACCCGTCGACTGAGAGCCGAAAGATCTTGAGGCGTCCGGTGTGCAGCACCATGAGCTGCGACAGTTCGTCGTCGGCGGAGTAGGCGGTCTCGCCCGTCTTCAGATGGGTCGGACGCGCCAGCCCCCCGACCCGTTGTTGATCTTGCGCGGAGAGGCTGGCGAAGACCGGGACACCCGAGACGCATGTGCCGGCCATGACCCGAGCCTAGACGGTATGGAGTGGCTGCTCAGGCAACTGAGTGGTTGCGGGCCGGGGCCTCACTCACACATGTTCGTGGGTTACCGAGCGGGGGCTGCCTGCTCGGGCTACCCCATCGTGCCCTGCCCCGGCCAGACGGGCCGAGAGAACGGGTGACGCCTCACTAACCGGGTGCGGCTAGTACGCCGAAGTCCCGGAGGAAGATCAGCATTGCCGGTCTTGCTCCGGGGAGTTCCTCGACGCTGTTGTGGTCGGCTTCGGGCAATATCAGCAGGGTGGTGTGATCGGGAGCCTGGGCGTGCAGCCGGTGGGCGTCGGAGATCGGGACGGTCGTGTCCTGCCGGCCGTGGAGTAGCAGGATCGGAGCCTTGACTCGTCCGATCGTGTGGATCGGCGAGAACTCGGCGAACCGGTGTCCGATCACGTGTTCGACGTAGCGCAGGGCGAGGGCGGTCAGTGGGCGGGGGAGGTGGGGGCGCAGACGGTCGGTCATGAACTGGTGCGGGTCCGCCATGGAGGCCAACGAGATCACCGCTGCGATCTCGGGGTCGTCAACGGCGACGAATAGGCAGGCGCCGGCCCCGACCGAGTGTCCCACGAGCACGATGCGGGTCCGGTCGACCTGTGGTTGTTGACGGAGCCAGTCCAGCGCGTCGCGGATGTCTTCGGCGAACGTCGGCATCGAGGTGAAGGCGGCCTCGTCGCTGCGTCCGTGGCAGCGCGTCTCCAGCAGCAGCACGTGGAGTCCGGCGTCGAGGAGCGGTGTCGATACAGGGAGCATGTCGGCGGCGCTGCCGCCCCACCCGTGCACGACCAACGCCGCTGGGCCAGGTTGTCCGGTGACGCCCGGCTTGGGCGTTGCGTCCAGCAGCCAGCCGCGCAGCGCCGGTCCACCGGGGGTCACGATCTTGACGTCGACAGCCCTCTTGGGGACGAGTGCGGATGTGGGTGGTCGGTGTGGGGGGCGACCGTAGCGGCGCTTGACCCACCGGCTGGTCCCGCCCAGCCCCACGTCTACGGCTGCGAGAGCCCCCAGAGCCACCAGCCCACGCCGACGGGTCACCAGGTCACCGTCTCGGTGCGCCCGGCCGTGCGAGCTGGGTTGGCCACGGGCCGTTGATAGGGCAGCCGGCCACGTGGCACGTCTCTCATGCCGTGACCTCTCCACGGACGAACAGCACGACAATCAGCAGGGACGCAACGGATCCGTATAGCGCAAGCAGTGTCGCGGCCTGCCCGTAGGAAACCAGTGATGTACCCCCCGCGGCGAGGGCGTCCATGAGCCTTCGGGGCAGCCACTGTGCCGTGTCGTCCCAGGAGCCTACGAGCAGGGCTTCGCCGGGGAGTCCACAGGCGGCTCCGGTCGCTATGGCGGGGGCCGGAGAGCGAAAGAGAACGGCGAGCAGAGTCCCCATCGCGGCCGACCCGAGGCGGGCCAGGACCAGGTTGCCGATCCCACCGGCCAACGCTTCGTAGCCGTCGGCGTTGAGCCAGCCAGCGGTGTCGACCCCCTGGTTCGGTGCGAGTTAGTCCCAGAGCAAAGGTGAGGGACGCCGCCACCACTAACATTGAGGTGAAGGCAGCCAGGGCCAGCAGCTGTCCGACCAGAAGGCGCATTCGCCGAGGCTGCCCGAGCAGCAGAGTACGGATGGTGCCCTGCGCATATTCGTTCGTGACCAGGGTCGCGAACAGCTCCTCCGCCCGGTCCGCCAGCCCCCACGAGCTCCAGCGTCGCCTCTATGCGGGACACATCGTGACCCCCGAGCACTGACAACGCGTGCAGGCTGCACCTGCCCGAGAGCGACGGTGTGAACGTCGGACCCTCGATCATGGCACCGGTCCGCGACAGGTAACGCTCGGGATGCCTGATCGGCTCTACCAGCACATGGGCGGTGCCCGCGGTGGGGCGGATGAGCCCGAGCAGGGCGTGGGTGGTGGTGCTCTCGCCGGCTCCGTTGGGGGCAACGAAGCCGGCTACCACCCCGGCGGGGATCCTCAGGTCGATCTGGTCGACGGCCGGCTGGTGGCCGTAGCGTTTGGTATGCCCGGAACTGGTGGTCGCGTAGGCGGGATCCAAGGCATCGGTGGACGACACGACCTCACCGTTCCTGGGGGGCGTCGATGTTGAGGGCGTCGAGTTCGGTCTCGTAGGGGTCCAGCACCGCGGGCTCCAGCCCGACGTGGGGGAGTCGTCGGGTGAGCCATCGGGGTGCCCACCAGGCACGCGGGCCGGCGATCGCCATCGCTGCCGGCACGAGGATGAGTCGCACCAGGGTGGCGTCGATGGCGATGGCCACCGCGAGACCGAACCCGAACAGGTTGACCACCCGCTGGTCGTTGAGCAGGAAGCTCAAGAAGACCACGACCATGACCGATGCCGCGGCGGTGATGACGCGAGCGGTGGCCGCGACCCCGTCTGCAACAGAGGCCCCCGCGTCCCCGGTCCGCTGGTACTCCTCGCGGACCCGGCTGAGCAGGAACACCTCGTAGTCCATGGACAGGCCGAACAGCACGGCGAACAGCATCATCGGGGCGAAGGATTCGATAGGTCCGGGGGCGGTGCCGAGCAGGTCGGCGAACCAGCCCCACTGGAACACCGCGACCACCACGCCGTAAGCCGCGCCGACCGAGAGCAGGTTCATCGCGGCGGCCTTGATCGGGATGAAGACCGACCGGAACTCCACGAGCAACAGCAGCATGCTCAGGGCGACGACGAACCCGATGAACCAGATGATGCGTTCGCCGAGTCGGTCGGCCAGGTCCACCGCGGTTGCGGTGGCGCCGCCCACGTGGGTCGCGCCTTCGGCTTGTGGGAGCACGTCGTTACGCAGCCGGTGGACCAGGTCCTCGGTCGAGGCGTCCTGTGGTGAGCCGACCGGGACGACGTTGAGGACCGCGGCATCCCCGCTGGGGTTCAGCGTCGCACTCGGCACGGCGGCGACACCTTGGGTGGCCGCCAGATCGTGGCGCAATTCCTCCAGCCAGGCTTTGGCCTGGTCGGGTGAGGCGGCGTCGGGGTAGTCCGCGGTGACCAACAGCGGGCCGGTCCACCCAGGTCCGAACTCTGTGGACACGATCTCGTAGGACTTGCGGGCGGTGCTGTCCTCTGGGGCGGAGCTGCCGTCGCTGGTGCCGAGCCGGATCGAGGTCAATGGTGCAGCCAGGAGGAGCAGCACCACGGTTGCCGCGATCAGGTACGGCCAGGGTCGGGCCTGGATGCGTCTGGTCCAACGGTGCCAGCCGCTGACGTGGCCACCGCCGTGGTCGAACCGCAGCGGTCGGATCCGCAACCGGTCGAGCTTTCCGCCGAACACTCCCAGCAGGGCGGGCAGCAGCGTGATGACGGCGAGCAGGGTCGCGGCGACCGTGATCGCGCTGGCCAGCCCCAGCGCCGAAACGAACGGGATCCCGATGAGGAACAAGCTCAGCAGCGCCACGATCACGGTGGATCCTGCCACCAGGACCGAGCGTCCGGCCGTGGCGATCGAGATCGAGATCGACTGGGCCGGTTCGTGCCCGGTGAAGATGCCTTCTCGGTGCCGGGTGACGATCAGCAGCGCGTAGTCGATGCCGACGCCGAGCCCGATCATCGCCGCGACGACGGGAGCGGAGGTTCCGATCGGGATCCAGGCCGACAGCAGTCCCACCAGGGACAGGCCGAAGGCAAGGGCGAACAGCGCGGTCAGGATCGGCACGATCATCGCGTAGAGCGATCCGAAGGCCAGCAGCAGCACGAGCATGGCGGCGATCAGGCCGACGATCTCGCTGCCGCTGGGGCCGGACTCGGTCTGGGCCGCGGGGCCACCGAACTCCACCTCTGCGCCGACCGCGCGGATGCCGACTGCCGCGGCCTGGGCCGCCTCGACTGAGGCGGGCGGGATGTCCTTGGCGGTCTGGTCGAAGACCACTGTGACGATGGCGGTGGTGCCGTCCTCGGACACGGTGGCTCCGGGACCGTAGGGCGAGGAGACAGCAGCGACGTCCGGTCCGGCTTGAACAGTGCTGAGTGCCGACTCCACGGACCCTCGGACCTCGGGATCTGCGATGCCCTGATCGGCGCGGATCACGACCTGCATCGGGTCCCCGGACAGGTCGGGGAAGCGCTGCTCCATCGCCTCGTAGGCCGCCTGCGAGTCAGTACCGGAGACCGACAGGTCGTTGGCGAACGAACCGCCGGCCGCGTCCTTGCCGACCACGGCCAGGACGACCAGCAGCAACCAGCCGATGATCACCAGCCACCGGTGTCGCACCGAGAAGTCCGCCACGCCACCCAGACCAGACTTGCGTGCCGGGGCGGCGTCGCTTTGCTTTGTCGTGACCATCACGTGCGCTCCTCGGTGCCGGATCGCCGGCTGCCCTGCTACGGTAGACACATGTCTACACAGGAGTATTGAAACACATGTCTACACACGCGTCTAGCGGAGGTGGGGCCGCCTTGGGTGCTGCCGGCCTGGGCCTGGGTCGTTCGACGGATCGGCGGCAGGAGACCCGAGACCTGGTGTTGGATACCGCGCTGAGGCTGTTCAACGAGCACGGCTATCTAGGTGTCCGTGTCGAGGACATCGCCAAGCAGGCGGGAGTTTCCCGGGCCACGTTCTACAAACACTTCGCCGAACGGGAGCAGATCCTGGCCGAACTGTTCCAGCGACTGCTGGGAACCGAATCCGGAACCGCGGATGGGGAGCTGCCCACCTCGGGTTCGACCGAGCAACAGGTTGTTGCGGTGGTCGAGAACGCAGCACGGCGGATGCTGGAGCAGGAACAGCTCGCCAGGTTCGTGTACAGCTTGCCGGTCCGCCACAGTGCGCTGCTGCGCCCCGCGGCGCACACGACCCCTCCAGTATTCGCGCAGGTCACCCGCATGATTGAACAGGGCGTGGTGCGCGGCGAGGTCCGCGACGACCTGCCCGTGGGCTTGCTGGCGCGGCACATCCTCGGTGCCATGGAGACTGCCATGCGCGACTGGGCCGAAGGCCGCGTAGATGACCCGTTGACCCATCTCCGCCTGCTGTTGGGGCTCGGCTTCCACGGGGCCACCAGGCAATAGCGCTCGCACAGACGCGCGGGTCATCACACGATCTCTCGCCCACAACCACTGCCTACAACCTCGCACTGTCAGCACCAAAGCAGCTGGCCCACCGATGGAGGAAATCATGAAGACCAGGACAAGGGGAGTTGTCGCCGCAGTGGCCGTCGTCGCGCTAGCCCCGGGAACGGCGACCGCCGGGGCGACCGCCGGGGCGGCCAGTCGCCGCGCGAGAACCGCGGACTGCTGAGGCAGCGGAAGGCGGGATCGATGGTCAAGCACAGCGGGCGTCGGCGCGGCCACCACGACACCCGGGGGCAAATCCTCCAGGAGGCGCGTCGACTCTTCGCTGCGGGCGGCTACGGCGGAACATCAGTTCGACAGATCGCCGGCGCCGCGGACGTCGACCCGGCGCTCGTGCACTACTACTTCGGCAGCAAGAGGAACCTGTTCTTGTCGGTGCTAGGGGCGCCGATCCGACCAGAGGATCTGCTCCCGGAGATTCTCGCCGAGGGGCCGCAGGCGGTCCCCGAACGGCTGATCCGGACCTTTCTGTCCGTGTGGGAGGACCCCGTGACCGGCCCTGTGATGATCGGGTTCTTGCGCACGGCCGTCGCCAACGGGGTGAGCCCGGGCCTGGTGGGCGACTGTTACGGCAGGCGGATCGCGGATGCCGTGGTGCATGAACTCGGCGATCATGTCGCCGATGAGGACGTATCCTTCCGGGCGTCGCTCGTCGCCAGCCAACTGGTCGGTCTGGCTCTGACCCGCTATGTGCTCGCGGTGGAGCCGTTGGCCTCCAAGGCATCCGAGGATGTTGCGACTGCGTTTGCTCCCACGGTCCGCCGGTCCTTGTTCGGGGGGTTGCCGACAGCAACTGCTCAGCCCGTCGCGAAGTCCGTGTCTTAGCCCGGTCCACGTGCTTGGGCGGTGACCTTGTTGGCATTATCGACGGGCAGTGGTCTTGACCCCTCGGGGTGAATGCACTCTTAAGTGCGGAGGCACTCCCTGCCGCGATCCCTGCGGTGCGGAAGTGCCCCATTCCGCGAGCCAAGCGGCTACCGGCCCTCCGATGCGTACGGTCGTTCCGTATGCGGATCCACTTACGGGCGGCGGGGCGTCGGTGCTGGCCAAGACAGTCCCACGGAGCTGGAGCGCTAAGCGGCGCAAGACCACATTCTCGCCAGCCCGAACGCCGGCTCAGACTGCATGTTTATGCATGAGCTGTCAGCCTTTCGAACGTCCGGAACTGCCGCGTTCCGCGCTCGTGCCGATGTGCGGATGCCTCGCTTCGCCCACCAGGGCGCGTCTCCGAGGTGCCGCACACCGCCCAGATAGGGCGCCCGCTTCGCCCACCATGGGCGCCCCCACGTCGCTCAGAGGAACGCAGACACCCTGTACGGCCTGTAT
>JBBQWX010000168.1:0-8994 GCA_038210185.1 Actinomycetales bacterium | reverse complement strand
GAGCCCCTCGCGCACCGCCCACATGGCTGCTTGGGTTCGGCTGGCCAGCCCGAGCTTGGTGAGGATGTTGGAGACGTGGGTGCGGGCGGTTCGCTCGGTGACGCCGAGTCGGCGCCCGATCTCGCGGTTGGTACGCCCGCTCGCGACCAGCACGATGACTTCGCGCTCGCGCGGAGTGAGGTCCTCAACGGCGGACCTGGGGGCGCGCAGTGCCGAGGCCAGGGCGGCGGCGGCGGCCGGGTCGAGCCGGACCTGGCCCGCGACCGCTGCACGGATCGCGTCGACGACGTCGTCGGCGTCGGCGTCCTTCAGCAGGTAGCCCGTGGCCCCGGCCTCGAGTGCCGCGCGGATGCGAGCCTCCTCGAGGAAGGAGGTCACCGCGATGACGTCGATCTCGGGCCAGGTCGCCTTCACTCGCGCGGTCGTCTCGACGCCGCCGAGGTGCGGCATCTGCATGTCCATCAGGATGACGTCGGGCACGCCGGCGCCTGCCGCGAGGACGGCGAGCCGAGCGAGTGCCTCGCGGCCGTCGGCGGCCTCGCCGACGACCTCGATGCCCGGTTCGGTGCTCAGGTAGGCGTTGAGGCCGGTGCGCACGATGCTGTGGTCATCGACGAGGAACACCGTGATCGGCCGCTCGGCATCGTCCTCGCCATCCGACATCGAATCCGGGCCGGGTCCTGGCATCAGCACCCCTCCTCTTCGCTGGGATCGGACGCCGTCGCACCCTCGTGCTGCTCGCCGTCCAACGGGGCATTCTGTCGCGGGCTGCTCCTTCGTGACAAGGAGCCGGTTCCATCGTCGGCCGCCGAACGGATGGCGGCGACGAGGGCGGCCGCATCGCCGTCCTTCTCGACGAAGCGGACCGCACCGGCCGCCAGCGCTGCGACGCGCTGCGACCCCGACATACTGACGACAACCACCGGCACGAGGCCGGCCAGCCGTTCGACGAGTGCTGAGCCCGCGCTGGACTCCGATGGAAGGTCAACTACGGCGACGTCGGTGACGGTCGACCACCACGTCACCAGACGCATCGCCTGTCCGGTGTCGACAGCCAGGCACTGGAGCCCGGTCACCTCGTCGAGCAGGTGGCTCAGCGCGTCGCGGACGCGTGCATCGTCGTCGACGACCAGGACGCGAAGGCGCTGCCGACCCTTCACCTGCCCAGGCACAGGGCGCTCATGGCCGTGCCCCAGACAGGTCCCGACGGTGGGGCTGCGACACGTGCAGGACGTCGAAGCGCTCGCCCGGGACACCGTCGGGAGCCTGGTCGGTCCAGAGCGTGAGCTGGACCAGCATGCACGTGGACGGGTCGACGCCGGTGACCGTGCAGTTGACGCCGGGCTGCCTCGCGGCGGTCTGGGTCTCGTCGACGAGCCGACCGGTGAGGGTGGTGAGGGCAAGGCCGGGGTCGATGCTCTGCACGGCCCTGGTTGCGGCGACAGGCGTGGACGCGTGCTCCGGACCGTCGCTGATCGCGATGCCGTGCCAGGTCCGGACGGCGGGGCGACCGAAGTCGGTGCCGATGCCGTGGTAGCCAGGCCCGAAGAAACGCGTTCATGCCCGACAGCTCGGCCCACAGGTAGAAGGGTGCGTACTGGTTGACGGGTGACCCGTGGCGGCCGCGCTCGCGCACCAGGTAGGCCTTGATCCCCAGCCCCGGGAAGCGGTCGGTCCCCGACCCACGGGTCGCGACACGACGATGGATGACTCCCATGTCGTAGTCGGCGGGCAGGGTGATCTCGTACCGCATCAGCTGCATGTCTGCGAGCTCCTCTGATGATGGGTCGTTGGTCGTGATGATGAGTCGACAGCGGGTGCCACGCTCGCGTGGCCGTGGCTCATCGGACCGGATCAGCGAGGCTCGCTGGCTCCTCGCAGGGCAGGAACCGGTCCAAGGCGTCGATCACGAGGTCCGGGGTTTCGAGGGTCGGCATGTGCGTTGCGCCGGGAAGCTGCACATAGGTGGCGCCGCCGACGTTCTCGGCGATGCGCCGCATCACCAACGGACCGGTCGAGGCATCTCGTTCACCGCACAGCACGAGAGCGGGTCGCTCCCAGTGCTGCAGCGCGCCCACGACGTCGAGCCGGGAGAACGCCCGCCACGCGGCTGCCACGTGGCGGGCATCGCCTCGAAGCACGCACTCGCGGGCGTAGCGCACACCCCACCGGTTCTCGGCCAGCGCCTCCGGCGAGAACCAGCGCGTGAGCGACGGTGCGATCTGGGCGGCCACGCCCTCCCTTTCCACGTCATCAGCTCGCTGGGCGAAGGAGTCGAACGGGCGATCCGTCGTCGCGGCGAGGGTCAGGGACTGAACCGACTCGGGATGCCGCGCCGCGAACGTCTGCGCGATGCCTCCGCCGTACGACAGCCCCACGACGTGTGCGGCGTCCAGACCGGCCGCGGCGAGCACCTCGAGCAGGTCGTCGGCGAGCACTGTCAGGTCCTCGGGTGCGGGCGCGTCGGACGCCGCACCGTGCCCACGGAGGTCGTACGCGAACACCCGGCGCCCCCGCGCGAGCCCGCGGATGACCGGTTCCCACATGTGCCAGGTGAGGCCCAGGGCGTGGAGCAGGACGACGGCCGGGCCACTGTCGCCGTCCTGGGCGAGCCGCGTGGTGTGGTCTGACAGGGACAGGGTGCGGAACTGGATCGGTGCAGCGTCACCCTTCCCGGCGAGCACCTCGCTGACCACGTCGAGCGCGTTCAGGGCGCGGGGGAAGCCCGCGTACACCGAGGTGTGCTCGATCAGTGCGCGCAGCTCGTCCGCGGTGACGTCGTGACCCAGGGCCGCTTCGAGATGTACCCGCAGCTGCGGCTCGGCACCTCCGAGCGCGCTGAGCACGGCGACGGTGGCGATCTCGCGATCGCGCCAGGGCAGCCGCTGGTCCGCCAGTGGCAGCGAGAACGCACCGTCGATCAGCCAGCGGTACATCTGCGGAGCCCGGGAACGCAACACCCCGAGGGCCTGCTCGGGCTCGTGTCCAGTCAGGGACAGGAACGTGCGCGAGCCTCGTGCGTCGGTGGCAGTCATGCGAGCCTCTTCCTCGGTGGGCTTTCAGGAGCCGACCGGGTTTGGCACCCGCGAGCGGCACCAGCCATCGTGCCCCCGCCGCGGGACGTCCACCTCGGCCCTTCGACCCGGCGAGGATGTGCTCAAGTGCCGCCGGACCGTCGGCCGGACGACGTAGGACCGGTCGTGGTGGCCGTCAGGCGGGCCGGCAGCGGGCCACGGTAAACCGACGCGCTCCGCTCACCCGTCAGCGGGCGCGGCGATCGGCACCTGCACGGTGACCGTGCAGCCGGTGCCCACCGTGCTGTGCACCGCCAGGTCGCCGCCCAGAGCGGCTGCTCGGTCCCGCATCGTCGCCTGACCCAGATGGCCACCGGCCACCGAGTCGGGGTCGAACCCGCGGCCGTCGTCGCGCACCACGATCGTCAGCTGCTGCGCGGCCTCGTCCACGGTCACGTCCACCGACGCGGTCGCCACACCAGCATGCTTCACGGTGTTGTTGAGCGCCTCGAGCACCAGGCGGTACAGGTGCTCCTCGGCGCGGGCGTCGACAGGGAGCCGCTCGGCCGGGCCGCTCACCGTGATGGCGAGCCCTTCACGGGCGTTGATCGCCTGCGCCTGCCGGGTGAGCGCCGCGACGAGACCGTCGCGCTCCAACGCTCCCGGCCGCAGCTCGAAGATCAGCGCGCGCATCTCGGCCAGGGCACCCCGAGTCAGGTCCGACAAGGTCGCGAGACTGACCGCCAGGGGGTCACCCCGGGGGATGCCGTGGGCGGCGAGACGTCGCTCAGCGGTCCGTGCGTGCAACGTCATCGAGAACAGTGCCTGGCTCACCGAGTCGTGCAGCTCGCGGGCGAGCCGCTGACGCTCGACGAGCGTCGCGTGCGACTCGGCCTGCCCGAAGAGCCGCGAGTTCTCGACCGCGACGGCCGACTGGTCGGCGATCGCGTGCAGAAATGCCTGTTCGTCCGCGTCTACCTCGCGGTCAGCTATGACGTACAGCAGAAGGCACCCGACACACCGACCACGGGCGCCCAACGGCACCACCACCGTGTCCTCGAACGTCATACCCACCCACATCGGGTGCAGAGGTGCGTAGCCGGGATCCCGCTCAGCCCGCGAGCGGAACCCGCGGATCACCGTCACGTCGCTCGCAGTGGTGACTCTTCGGATCGGCGAATCCACACCGAGGGCGTAGGCCGCCTCCACTCCTTCGCGGTAGCCGTCGGGAAGCCCGTCGTCGCCGTAGGCCGAAAGATCCCGCAGGTCCTCGTCCTCCCAGACGACGACCGCAGCAGCCTCGGCACCGGTCGCTGACCGGACGCTACGGGCGACGCTGCGCAACGTGCGTTCCAACGGGTGCTCGAGGGTCATCGCGTCAGCGATCGCGGTGAACGCCTCGATCCGCCGCTGCAGTTGCTCGTGCGCCAGGACCGCCTCGGTCACCTCGCTCACGACGGCGGTGAACCCGACGACCTCACCATCACGACGCGTCGGGGTGAGCACGACGTCCCAGAACGTGTCCACGGCGCCGGTGGTGACCTGACGTGCGCTCTGGCGCACGACCTCCCCGGCGAGCACCCGCTCCACGAGCGGCGCCAGCAGCTCCGGGTGGTCCGACATCAGCTCGACCAGGCCCGTGCCAGGCGCCACCACATCCGCCGGCTTCCCCAGGTGCCGGACGCAGAGCTCGGTCCACGCGCCGTTGCACTGCGCCAGCCGCAACTCGGTGTCGAACACCGCGACCCCCATCGGCAGGTCGTAGAACAGGCCGCCCAGCAGCTGCGGGCCCGGGATGCCGTCGACACCCGTCGCGCTGCCCCCGAGGTCAGCGCCCTGGTCGTGACCCCGGGCGAGCGCCAGCGCGGTCCCGGTCTCGTCCATCTGCCGTCCCATGTCCGGCTCCCCGGCTCGCTGCGATGCACCTGCTAGCGGGGGAGTCTGTCACGGACGCCAGACCCGCGTCGACACCTCTGACACCTCGCGCCAGCGGGCCCGGGGATCGGCCGACCGTTTGCAGTAGGCCCCGCGTCGACCGGCTCTGACGGAGTCCGCGCAGCGGGGTTTCGTACGTCATGCGACCGAGCGGCTCGCGGCCAAAACACAGACCCCGACCTGGTCCAAAGGCCGACGCAGACCCGCTCTGGCTGGGACACGCTTGTCGGGCATGGAGGGCTGGCCACCGGGCGGCCCCGACTCCGTCGAAAGGCGCCTCATGTCGCACGCCAGCACCCTGCCCCCGGGGTCGCCGAGCCCGTTCGGGGCGCGAGCCTTCGTCCTGCTGGACACCTACACCGCACCCCTGTCAGGGGTCGACGCGCTCCTCGTTACGCATCGAGCCTGGCTGGACGGGCACTTCGCCGACGGAACGTTCCTCGTGTCCGGTCCGCAGGTGCCCCGCGTCGGTGGCACCATCCTCGCGACCGCCCCATCACCCGGACGGATCGAGGACATCGTCGCCACGGACCCCCTGGTCCTCGCCGGTGCCGCCTCCTACCAAGTCGTCGAGTTCGCCCCGACCCGCGGGCCGTACGCCGCCACGGCGTGACCCGGCCGCGGATTCGTGGCCCTGCACGCACATTTCCACACAGCGCCCAGGAAAGGCTCCCCCCGCCATGATGATCATCCGACCCCGAGACTTCACGGCCGACCGCGCGTGGGGTGCCCTACGCGTCGCCGAGATGAACGGCATCACCACCCGGCTGCACTGGACCGATCGGCCGTACCAGTGGCACGTGAACGACGGGCAGGAGGTCTTCGTCGTGCTCGAGGGAAGAGTCGAGATGCGCCATCGACACCATGGAGCCGAGATCGTTACGATCCTGGAGGTCGGCGACATCTTCGTCGCGTCGGTCGGTACCGAGCACGCCGCCTCGCCACTGGGCGAGGCACGGGTGCTGGTCGTCGAGGCCACAGGGAGCATCTGATGTCCGACGTCACCCACGGACCTACGATCCTTGCCATGGGATCCGGTGCAGGCAATGACTTCGCGGGGCAGGTCGCGCTCGTGACGGGTGGTTCGTCCGGCATCGGCCTGGCAACCGCGCGGGCGTTCCTGGAACAGGGCGCCGCTGTGGCCATCTGCGGCCGCTCAGCACCACGCGGCCGGCAGGCCGTCGAAGCGCTCCGTGCTCACGGCGACGTGGAGTTCTTCACCGCGGACGTCACGGACGACTCGGCCGTGGCGCGCCTGGTCGACGACGTGGTGTCGCGCTTCGGCAGGCTCGACCTTGCGTTCAACAATGCCGCGAACACCGAGGCCGCGACGGGAGAGGGCGGCGTCACGGCGATGACCCTGGCCGAGTTCGAGGGCATCGTCCGTGCAAGCCTCACCAGCGCATGGCTCTGCATGAAGCACGAGCTCCCGGCGTTGCTCGACAGGGGCGGTGGCTCCATCGTCAACACATCCTCGATGGACGCCCAACTGCGCATGGCGGGCACCGGCAGCTACGCCGCCGCCAAGTCTGGTGTGGAGGCCCTGACGGTCTCGGCGGCGAAGGAGTTCGCCGCCCGAGGGGTTCGGATCAACGCGATCCGACCCTGGGCGATCCGTACCCCCATGCTCGAGAAGAACCTGCAGGCCGCGTCGCCTGCCGAGCGACAGGCACACGAAGAGCGGTACCGATCGATGATCGCGATGCGTCGCATCGGCGAGCCGAGCGAGATCGCCGACGCGGTGCTCTGGCTCTGCTCCTCCCGCTCCTCGTACGTGACCGGTCAGGTCATCACCGTCGACGGTGCGTTGGGCCTGTAGAGCCGACGACGTCGAAGGCGGGTGGCCGCGTATCGGGTCGCCGCGGAGGTGGGCGGGGGCCGACTCTCGGACCACGACGCCTATGTCGTCTCAGGCAAGAGCCGCGCCGCTGCTGCACGCTGAGCTGATACCTGACGTCTAGCCCCGTCGCGGCGCAATGACGTAGGTCCGAGTCACCAGACCCGACCCGTTGGCTGGAACTGGCGGGCCCCCGAACTCGCCAGATGCGCCAGCGATCGGGACCGCGGCCAGGCGGTCACGGGCACGATCGAGGACTCCGAGCCGAGTCAACCGCTACGTCATGCGGCCGAGCAGATCGCGGCGCAAGCGCACGACTTGACCAGGTCTCAGCGCCGACGTTTCCATGCGCTGGCAGATACACGCTTGTCCGGTATCGAGGACCGTCCCCGGCCCTCTCCGAACGGACGAGAGGTACCCCATGTCGCACACCACCCTCCACCCCCCGGAGATGAAAGGTCCCAGCGCGAGATATGCCCGACCCGCGCTGGCAAGTGCTGTCGTGTACGTCGGCGCTTGGATAGTCGGGCTGCTGCTGGCGCCCAGCGCCCCTTCGTGGACGGACGCTGAGGCCGTGCATGACTTCTACCTCGAACACGCTACGCCGGTCCTGATTCAGGCCCTACTGATCCACGGAGTTGCCGGTATCGCCCTGGCTGTCTTCGCCCTCCGACTTTCCGCTGTCAGCCCCACCAAGCGCATCGGACGGAACGTGGTCGTCGTCACGGGGTGCGCGGCAGGCATGGTCTCGCTGGCGCAGACCGGCCTGGCCCTCGTCGTCACCCACGATCCCGGACTGTCCAGCGCGGCCATGAACGCGGATCTTCTCCACCTGATCAACCTTGCCGACACCATGAAGCTGGTCCTGCTCGCCGCATTCGTCGCCTCCGCGACCTCTGCCGTCACCCGCTCACATCGGGTGCCTGCCTGGCTACGGGCGACCTCCTGGTCGCTCGTCGTCCTGCTTCCCGCCGGCGGGGCGGCCTTCGTGATCGACAGCAGCCTGCTGACAGCTCTGCTGACCGTGTCGCTTCCGCTGCTCCTTGTCTGGGTCGGCACGATGGGACTCCTCGGGCGAGGGGACGCGCGATCATTCCGGCCACCCGCTTAAGCGCAGTGGCGGCGATGAGACGCAGGTCGAAGGGTCGGCGACGCGTACGCGACTTCACTGCGGGAGGTGTCGGCGGAGCGATCTACGTTGCGAATTGGGTGGGAGGATCCTCAGGGGTTGTGGCCTCGCCTGCAGTTGGGTCGTGAGGAGTTCCTTCAACGGACCCTCAGGACGCTGATTGGGGGTGGCGATCCACCTCGTGGAATGCCACCCGAACACCGAGCGAAGACGGCATCCATTTCCTGCGGTTGTTGGGACGCCTTGGCGCGCGGCGATGAGTTGCAGGCGCAGGCCGCGCCTGATCCTGAGGTCTTCACGGCGCTAGAGCTCACGGATCCAGGCGGGTGCCGGCACGCCGTTGCCGGTGAGGTCGTCGCCCACGACGTACTGCGTGCCCAAACGGGCCAGGACACGGTGGGACTGGTCGATGCGAGGGGCGGTCGGTCCGGAGTCCTGTCGGGCCGATGCGGGGCTGGTTACCAGGCAGAGGGTGAGGAGGGAGAGGCCGGCGATGCCGGTGGCGGCGCGGGCGAGACGGTGCTGCGTGTCGAACATGATCGGTCCTTCGGATCGTCTGGCGCGGCCCGGGTCGGGCTGGGCTCGATTCCGTTGTGACACCGGCTGGTGCCACCGTGGTGCTGTGGCGGCATGACGCGGGTGTCGCGTGACTTGACGTGACACACGTTGACGCTCGCGCTGATGTGAGTTCGGTTCGCTCGGAGGCGGACTGGGCCCGAGGTTCCCGGTGGGTGGGCGGCGTTTGGCTACGGGCCCGTCACCCTGATCCAGTTGGTGGTGAGGTTTACGTCGATGCAAGCCGGGTCCGCGCCTTGCCGGGCCTCCATGGCGCGATCAGTGATCACGACGTTCTTCATCGTGACGCCGGGACCGTTGGGATCGGTGCAGCCATCGGCCGCTTGCCGGGAGTCGCTGGACAGGGTGAGCCCTCCCCGCCCATCCAGGGCGACGGTGCCCTGGTCGATCGGGTCCCGCGCGAGAGCTCCATTGTCATCCAGCCGGTAGGTCGCGCGCGCTGGGTTGTCGGCCTCGATCGGCAGCAGCATCCCTCTTCCCTGAATGAGCCAGACACCGCCTAC
>JBBQWX010000167.1:0-9195 GCA_038210185.1 Actinomycetales bacterium | reverse complement strand
GGCTCGAGCACGTCGCTGCGGCGCATCAGCTTGAACATCAGGTCGGTGCCGATGTTGCCGGGCCCGACGATGGCGGCGGTGCCCTTGGTCCTGACAGGGGTGGACATGGCGCTCCTCAGCGGTTCGGAGGGTGTTCAGACGAAGCGAGCGGTGACGCTGCCGAGACCGGCGAACGTCGCGGTGAAGGTGTCGCCGGCGGCGACGGCGGACATGGCGCAGACCGAACCGGGCAGCACGACGTGGCCGGCCTCGAGGGTGATGCCGCGGGCGCCGACGGTGTTGGCGAGCCAGACCAGCGAGTTCAGCGGCGAGCCGAGCACGGCGCCCCCGGCACCGGTACCGACGACCTCGCCGTTGCGGTGGAAGGTGGCCCCGGCCAGGCGCAGGTCGACGGCCCCCACGTCGGTGGGGGTCGAGCCGAGCACGACGGCACCCGAGCTGGCGTTGTCGGCGATGGTGTCGAGCAGGCCGATCCTCCAGTCGCGGATGCGGCTGTCGACGATCTCGAGGGCGGGGAGCACGAAGTCGATCGCGCGCAGCGCCTCGTGCACGGTGACGCCCGGGCCCTTGAGCGGCTTCTTCAGCACGAAGGCGACCTCGGGCTCGATGCGTGGCTGCACGAACAGCTCGATCGGGATCGGCATGTGCTCGAGGTGGAAGAAGTCGTCGAGCAGGTGCCCGTAGTCGGGCTCGGTCACGCCGAGCAGGCGCTGCATCGCGGCGCTGGTGAGGCCCACCTTGTGGCCCTGCACGGTGCGGCCACCGGCCAGGCGCTGCTCGATCTGCAGCAGCTGGATCGCGTAGGCGTCCTCCAGGGTCATCCCCGCGTGGGTGGTGGTCAGTGGCTCCAGGGGCTCCTTGGAGTCGTAGGCCGCGAGCAGCGCATCGGCGACCTGCGTGCGGGTCTGGGAGTCCACGGATCGTCCTTCCTGAGCAGCCCGCACGATGCGAGCGGGGAGGGCGCAGCGGCGCCCTCCGACACGACGTTACGGAGCAGGCAGCGGCGGCGCGCGGCACGTTCCGCTCCCGGGAACATCGCGCTGTGCGTCCGATGGGCGGATGCGCAGCCGTGCGGCTGCGCGGCTGTGCGTCCGATGTGCGGATGCGCGGCCGGGTGGCTGCGCGGAGGGCGGCGCGCGGCTGCGCGGCTGCGCGAGGTGACGTCAGGCGGCGTGCGCGCGCCCGATGCGTCGGCTCGCCGCCACCAGCACCGGCACGAGCCGGTCGACCTGCGGCGCGACGGCCTCGCTGGGGCCGAACACCGACACCGACGCGATCGCAACACGACGCGCCATCACCGGGACGGCCACGGAGGAGGCGCCGTCGAAGGACTCACTGTGCGCCACGGCATACCCGACCTTGCGCACGGTCTCGAGGCAGCGCAGCCAGTCGCCCTCGGTGCGCACCGTCTTGCTCACCCGCGGGGGGAAGCCGGCGCGGCGGCGGGCTTGGTCGGCCCCGAGGTTCCATGCCGCGATCGCCTTGCCGCTGCTGGTGGTGTGCGAGGGCAGGCGGCGGCCGAAGTGGCCCAGGAAGCGGTGGCCATCAGGATTCTCGATGCGCTCGACGAAGACGATGTCCGGGCCGTCGGGCACCGAGAAGTTGACGGTGAGGCCGGTCGTCGCGGCCAGCTGGCGCAGCGTGGGCAGCGCGACGTGACGCAGCGCGTTGCGGGCCAGGGCCAGCGACCCGAGCTCGTAGACGTGCATGCCGAGGCGGTACTGCCCGCTGAGGTCGTCCTGCTCGACGAAGCCACGGCTGGCCAGGGTCTGCAGCATCCGGTGCGCAGTCGACTTGGCTACGCCCAGGCGCCGTGCGATGTCGGACACGCCGAGCTCGCCGTCGAGGGCGAAGCACTCGAGCACGTCGAGCGCGCTGCCGACCGACTTCAGGCCAGAGGCGGGGGAGTCGTCGCCCTGCGTGCGTTTGGGGGTCGTGGCGCACCACGGCTGCTCCTGGAGGACGATCGACATGTGTGGCTCCCTTGCCGCGATGTGGCGATGGGGTGACAGTGCTCCCTGGGACGTGGTTCGATCAAGCAATGCGTTCCACTGAGCGGAACGGCGCCCCTGTGAGCCTGCTCTCCCGAGCCGCCGCCATCATCGGGGCGTTCGACGAGCGCGAACCCGTCCTGAGCCTGGTCGAGCTGTCCCGACGCACCGGGTTGCCGAAGTCGAGCGTGCACCGCATCGTCGCCGAGCTCGTGACGCTTCGGGTGCTGGAGCGCCAGGTGGGCGGCGACGGCTACCGGCTGGGCATCTGGCTGTTCGAGCGCGGCGAGCTCGTGCCCGAGCACCGGTCCCTGTCCGACGCCGCGCTCCCCCTCATGGAGGACCTGCGCGAGGTGACCCGGCAGCGGATCCACCTGGCGGTGCTCGAGGGGGTCGACGTCGTCTACGTCGAGATCCTCGGCGCGGGCGGCATCGACGTGGGCTCGCGCACGGGTGGTCGGTTCCCGGCGCACGCGACCGGGGTGGGCAAGGCGATGCTCGCGTACTCGCCCGCGGCCACCGTGCAGGCCCGGATCGACGCCGGGCTGCCGCGGCTGACACCGCGCACCATCTGCACCTCCGGGGGGCTGGTGCGCGAGCTGCGAAAGATCCGCTCGATCGGGATGGCGCTCGACCTCGAGGAGTCGCACCTCGGTGTCTCGTGCGTCGCGGCGCCGGTGTTCGGGGCGGACCGGAAGGTGGCCGCGGCCCTGTCGGTCACCGGTGCGACCGGCACCATCGACCCCGGCACCCTCGGCCCGGCGGTGCGCACCGCGGCGTTCACCCTGAGCCGGCTGTTGCGCGAGTCCGGCCTGTAGCGAGCGCGGCGGGTTCGAGGTGAAACGCTGGCGCCTGGGGCCAGAACATCACCTCCAACGACCGCACCACCCACCGAATCGAGGTGAAACGCCGGTCCCAGCAACCAGAACATCACCTCGACTCACCACACCACCCACCGAATCGAGGTGAAACACGGTCCCAGCAGCCAGAACATCACCTCGAACAACCGCACCACCCACCGAGTGGCGTGAAGGATCGGTCAGCGCTTGATCAGGGGGGAGCGGACCCCGCCGGTGGCCTTGTCGCCCTCGTTGAAGAAGTCCTCCCGGTGGATGTCGCGCGGGAAGAGCCGCTTGCCCATCAGGGTCTTCAGCGCGGCCTCGACCATCGGCGGCGGGCCGCACAGGTAGCCGGCGCAGCCCGACAGCGTCGCGTGGTCGGCGGCGATCACGTCGGTCACCATCCCGAAGCCGTAGGCCGCCGCGTCACCACCGCAGTCGTCCGCGGTCTCCTCCGACAGGCAGGGCCGGTAGGTGAACTGCTCGGGGTACAGCCCTGCGAGAGAACGCAGGAAGTCGACGTCGTAGAGCCACTCGCGCGAACGCGCACCCTGGTAGAGGGTGAGGTGGCCGTCGTAGGCGCCGTCCTCGAGCGCGTGCCTGATCATCGACTTCAGCGGCGCCAGGCCGGTGCCGCCCCCGACGAGGATGGCGTGCCGGTCGTCCTCGGTCTTGAGCACGAACCGGCCGTAGGGCCCGGACACCGCCACGGCGTCGCCGAGGGACATCCCCCCGAACACCCAGCCGTCGGTGCCTCGGCCGCCGGGCACCCGGCGGACGTGGAACTCGAGCCGGCGTGGTTCGGTCGGCGGTGAGGCGATCGACCAGGTGCGGTCCACCGCGGGCAGCCCGTCGCGGGCCGGCACCGAGAACTTGAGGTACTGCCCGGCGTTGAAGCCGATCCCGCGGTCGAGCTCGAGCACCAGGCGCACGGTGTCGCGGGCGATCTCGGTGAGCTCGATGACCGTGCCGGTGTAGTCCTGCACCGGGAAGACCTCGATCGACTCGTCGACGTCGACGTCGGCCTCGATGGTGACGTCGGAGCGCGGGCAGGCCGTGCACGGCAGCAGCTTGCCCTCGTCGCGCTCGTAGTCCATCAGTGCGAACGTGCTGGCGGCACCGTGGTCGACCTCGCCGTCGAGCACCTCCGCCTTGCACGTCGCGCAGGTTCCGTGGGTGCAGGAATGGGGGAGCCAGACGCCGCTGCGCAGGCACGCGTCGAGGATGCTCTGGTCCTCGCGGCACTCGACCTCACGGCCGAGCGGCTCGATGGTGATCGTGTGGGTCTGGGTCATCGACTCGCTCACTTGCTCGGATCTGCGGGGGGTTGCCCCGACTTCGTGCGACGTGCCTGCGGCTCCGGGCCGGATCGGGCTCGGAAACCGTGGACAAGTCGCACGACGTCGGGGTCAGCGGACTTCGGTGGGA
This sequence comes from Actinomycetales bacterium, assembly GCA_038210185.1. Classification (GTDB taxonomy): domain Bacteria; phylum Actinomycetota; class Actinomycetes; order Actinomycetales; family Dermatophilaceae; genus Fodinibacter. The sequence goes on along the minus strand of JBBQWX010000167.1, from coordinate 4,937 downwards.
TGGGGGTCGCCGCTCAGAGCAGGACCTTCATCCCGATGACGTCCTTGTGCTCGACGCCGATCTGCTCGAGCGTCTGGTCGTCGCGCGGCTCGAAGGTCTCGCCGTGCAGGGTCCAGACCCGGCGGGCGGCCGGGTCGAAGTCCGGGTCCTCCTCGGCGAACGGCACCACGATCGCGGTCCAGAAGTCGCCCCAGGTCATCGCCTTGGGCGCCCGGAAGCACGCCGCCGCGCAGAACCACGGGTTCTCCTGGAACCACAGGTGCACGAGCTGGTCGTCGCCGTAGAGCTCCTGGCGGGAGCGGGACGGGAAGTCGTACGTACCGATGCTCTTGACGGCCATGATCAGCCCTCCGATCCGATGTGGGAGTGGTCCGCGGCGTTGTGCCACGTCTTCCAGTTGACGTCGTCGACCGAGCCCTTGTACTCGCCGCCGTCACCGTCCTGGATGCCGTACCAGTCGAGCACGTCGGGCACGGTCGGCCCGCCGCAGTTGCCCTGGTAGATCTGGTGCACGGGCAGCCACGCCTGGACGTACTTCTCGGGCTCGCGCTCGAAGATCCACTGGCACCCGTTGGAGCAGGTCTGGAACTTCTCGCCCTTGTAGACGGAGTCGCGCTGGCACAGGGTGGTCGGGTCGCCGGGCTCGGTGAAGAGCATCGGCACCTGGCACACCTGGCACAGCTGGGGCAGGCCGCGCACGAAGTGCCGACCGCCGGCATCCAGGTTCTTCTGCTCCTTCTCCCAGAGCGGCTTGTAGAGCTTGTCGAACGTGCCGGCGTAGTTCTCCGCCAGCCACGTCTGGGCGTCGGCGTCGGGCATCGTCGTGGTGAAGGCCGCGGCGTGCGAGAACTGGTAGAGGGTCCAGTACACCTGGTGGCTCAGGATCTCCTTCTCGGCGATGGCGTCCTCGACGTGCCTGGGCGGGGTGATGCCGTAGAAGGCGAGGTCCTGGAACAGTCCGCCGAGCATCTGCTCCTCGAAGTACAGCTCGAAGGCCTCCTTCCAGCTCATCACCTTGCGCGGCAGCATGTAGTCGAGCATCTGGGCGACGAGCGCCGTGACGCGGTACCCGCGCCAGAACCACTTGTCGATCCAGGCCTGCACGATCGGCACGTTCTTCTCGTCCTGCTCGAGCAGGAACTTGATCGCCTCGAGGCCGAGGGTCATGTGCCGCGACTCGTCGCTCTGGGCCGAGAAGCCGAAGGTCATCGTCGGCAGGTCACCGTTGAACGAGGCGCCCGACATGAACGGCACGAAGAGCAGGTTGGTCAGCAGGTACTCGAAGGAGAACCCGATGGCGATGAGGAACTCGAACGGCCCGGCCGACAGCGCGTCGTCGAAGAACGACTTCGGCACCGAGAGGTACCAGACCCGGTCGTGCTGCTCGAGGTAGTTGTGGAACCCGCTGTAGTACTTGTTGTAGTTGCTCAGCGTGTGGATCTCGGTCTGCGCGTGCCGCATCTCGTCGACCGACTGGCACAGCGCCGCGAAGCGCGGGCCGGGGCCGTTGAGGTGCCGGGCGAGGTAGGCGAAGTTGCGGTGGGCCTGGTACTCCAGCGGCGTGACGCCCTGGAGGAACAGCTTCATCGCGTTGAGGTAGGAGGCCTCGGTGAGGGTCAGGTGCCCCTGGCTCTGGGCGAACCCGTCGAGCACGGCATACAGCCGCTTGTCCTTCTCCGCCTGGTACTTCGTGTAGGCGTCGACCGTGAGGCGGAAGGGGTCCTCCCACTTGCTCCAGTCGTGGATGGTGATGCCCTCGAACTCGGTGTGGGGGAACACGTCGCTTTTCTCGACGTAGCTCGGCTCCCAGTCGAGGTCTCGGGTCAGCGCCTCGTAGCGCTGCTTCATGGTCAGCTTACGCGGGGCCTTTGGGGCGATCGTCATGTCTCGCAGCCTTTCTCAGTGGTCCCAGGCGATGACGATCTCGTCGTCATCCCATTCCTTGATGTGTCCGAAGTAGCTCACGATGGCGAGCTGGAACTCGTGGGTCTCCCACTCGCGGCCGAGGCGCTCCTCGACCGACTCACGGGTGATGACGAGGCGGCCGGGTGCGGTGATCCGCACGAGCCCGGGCATGTGCTGCACGGTGCAGCCGTCGTTCGTGGCCTCGATGGCCTCGACGACCGAGCGGTTGGTCTCGCTCTCCTGGATGTCCACGCCGACGGGGCGGGGGGGGGGCGGTGGTGCTCATTGCTCTGGTCCTTCCCGGTCAGGCGGTCAGCGCCGCGACGGCGTCGCGGACGGTGGTGGCGGAGGAGTGCAGGGATGCCGTCGCACCGGCGACGACGAGCTCGTCGGCGCGCGCGGCGACGGGGCCCATCGCGGCGAGAGCGGCGTCGAGGGCCGAGCTCGAGGTGGCCGCGAGCAGCGCCGCGTTGGCGGCACCGGTCTCGGGGTCGGCGACCCACGCCTTGTACAGGGCGTCGACCCACTTGCGCTGGTCCTTGAACCAGGACGAGAGGTGCTGGGCGACCAGGCTGTACGAACCCGCGCCCTGGTCGATGGCGGCGTCGTCGAGGTGCCCGTAGAACAGCGAGTAGATGAGGCGGTCCGCCACGTCGAGGCGGACCAGCGCCTTGCCCCAGTCCTTCTCCACGAGCAGCTCCTCGATGTAGCGGCGCAGCCCCTGCAGCGAGGAGTCCTCGACCCAGCGGGTCTTCGCCTCGCCGAGCAGCTCGGCCGTGCCGCCGCCGAGGGCGAGGCCGACCCGGCTGAGCGCCTGGGCGTTGCCGATCCGGTCGAACGCGGCGTAGGCCGCGCACTGGGTGATCGTCGTGCCGAAGCCGAAGCGGGCGATCTCGCACGAGACCATCTGCGCGCCCGACTCGTAGTGCCGCAACGGCACGACGAGCTCACCGAGCACGGCCGACCACGCGTCGGGCATCCGGGCCAGCAGGTCACGCGCGTCGAGGTAGCCCAGCGTGGAGGTCACGGCATCCGCCATCGCGGCCCGGGAGGTGACGTACGGGGCGTAGTAGTACTGCCGCGGGTCGGTGAACGAGTAGGGGTCGGTCAGCCGGAACGCGCTGAACGCCTCGTCGTAGATCTCGTGCTCGGGGTCCCACAACGGCCGGTAGTGGAAGTTCTCCTTCGGCTGGAGGTCGATGGAGCCCTCCTCGTACCGGGAGGCTGGCCGGTCGCCGTAGCGCGCCACGAGGTGGGTGAAGGTCTTGCGTGGCGGGTCGATGACCTGGGTTCGCAGTTCGTACTGCACGGTGCCTCCTTGGGGGCGGTGGAGCGTGGGGTCAGGGGACGTGGTGGTGGTTGACGCCGGACTCGACGAGCAGGCGCACGAGAAGGTCGGGCAGCGCGTCCGGCCCCTCGAGCTCCTGGGGTAGCTCGCTGTCGAAGCCGTCGCCGACGAGCCGGCCGTATGCCGTGCCGTCCTCGAACGTCGTCGACACGCGAGCCGCTCGGTTCCGGTGCGTCACCCGGAAGGCGAGCTCGTGGGGCAGGGTCTCGTCGACCAGCTCGAGCCGGTCGTCGGCCTGGGCTAGGATCGCGTTGGCCTCGCTGACCAGCTGTTCGGCCAGGGATCGGATGGCGACCTGGCGGTCGGCACCGGTGCCGGTGGCGATCCGGCGGCTGATCCGGGTCTCCGGCATCGGGGCGAGCTCCTCGACGTCGGGCAGGTCCTCCTCGGGCGTGCCGACGAGCTCGGCCACGCGCAGCATGAACGGGGTCATCGTGCGTCCTCTCGTGCGTGTCGGTGGGAATCGGCTGCCTCGCGCAGGGCGGCGTCGAGAGCGGCGGGAACCGCGGCGGCGCCGGCGGAGGCGACCTGCTTGTCCTGGGCGGCGGAGCCACCCGAGGCGCCGACGGCCCCGACGAACGTGCCGTCGACCACCACCGGCACGCCGCCACCGAAGGCGGCGACCCGGCCGCGCTGCCCGATGCCCTCGCGGACGGCGTCCTCGCCGGCGATCGCGTCGTAGAAGACGTCGGTGGGCAAGCCGCCGAAGCCGGCCACGGTCCACGCCTTGTCCTGGGCGATCGCTCCCGACACCGCGAAGGCGCCGTCCATCCGGGCGAAGGCGAGCAGGCCGCCGGCGGTGTCGGTGACCGCGATGTTGAAGGCCCCGCCGATCTGCTCGGCCCGGGCGAGGGAGGCGTCGAGCGCGACGCGCGCCCCGGCATACGTCAGGGCGGTCTCGGTGCGCACGAGCATCAGCGGCTCCTCGTCCTTGGTCGAGCGTCGGGTGCGGGCAGGTGCCACCGCGGTGACGGCGGGCGATGGGGCGCCGCCGTCACCAGATGGTGACGGTGGGGTCAGACCGGGATCAGGTCAGGACCGAGGTGAAGGCGTCGTTGAGCTCGCGGGCGTGGTAGAACACACCCTTGCCGAGCGCCTCGGGGGTCCACACCGACATCGGGCGGTCCCGGTAGGCCAGGTAGCCACCGGCGAAGACCTCGTTGCGGTTGCCCGACGGGTCGAAGAAGTAGACGGTCTGGCCGCGGGTGATGCCGTGGCGGGTGGGGCCGATGTCGATCGGCACGTCGTCCATCGAGAACAGGTCCGCTGCGCGGCCGACCTCGACCCAGTCACCGAGCCGGAAGGCGAAGTGGTGCAGCTTGGAGTTCGGGCCGGCGAGCACGGCGAGCTGGTGGATCTGGTTGTTGCTCGTCATCCAGGTGGCGATGATGTCGGCGTCGGAGTCCAGGCTGGTCTGCACGCGCTCGGTGGGGTAGAAGTCGAACACGGCGGTGAGGAAGCGGTCCATCAGGCCCGGGTCCTCGGCGGTGATCAGCGAGTGGTCGAGTGCCGGCACACCGACCCCGACGAGGTGGCGCGGGAAGGCGTCCGGGTTGTGGGTGCCGACCTCGGTGCCGACGCAGGTGGCCTCGTGGTAGACCTCGAAGACGTGGTCGGACGGGGTCGTGAACCGGATGCCGTCGCCGATCTCCGGGTTCTCGCCCTTGCTCATCCGCTCGACGGT
>JBBQWX010000166.1:0-9200 GCA_038210185.1 Actinomycetales bacterium | reverse complement strand
TTGAACACCCGGTGGTCCACCCGACGGGCCAGCATCGAGGCCCGCCGCGGCGAGCTCGCGACCGCGTTCCAAGCCGAACACGGACGGCCACCGACCGTCGTGGAATCCATCGCCCTCGCGCAGCAGGCCACCCTGGAGACCCGCGACGCCAAGCACGAACCACGCACCCTGACCGAGCAACGCGCCGCATGGCGCGAGCAGGCCGAGGACGTCCTCGGCGGGGCTCAGGGTGTGACCTTCATGGTCGCTGCTGCCCTGTCCGCCGGCCGCGGAGCACCAACCAGCACGGTGGATGCCGCCTGGATCCGTGAGACCGCCACGCGGGTCCGCGACGAGATCCAGGCCCGCCGCTCCAACTGGCAGGTCTGGCACGTGCGCGCCGAGGCCCACCGCCAGGTCCGTGCCGCGAACCTGCCCGCCGAGCACGTCGACACCGTCGTGCACCTGGTCACCGATCACACCCTGACAACCGCCTCGGTGCGGCTGACCCCGGCCGGCGACGGCATCGAAGAGCCGGCCGAGCTGCGCCGCACCGACGGGTCCAGCATGTACGAGGTGGCCGGCTCCGCCGTCTACACAAGTCAGCAGATCCTGGCCGCCGAGCAGCGCCTCGTCGAGGCCGCCGGAATCATCGACCGGCACCGTGCCAACCCGGACAGTGTCGAGATGGCCCTGCTCGAGCAGGCCGCAAACGGCGTCGCCCTCAACCCCGGACAAGCTGCCCTGGTCACCCAGATGGCCACCTCCGGCGCCCGCCTGCAGCTGGCGATCGCTCCCGCCGGCGCCGGGAAGACCACCGCCATGCGCGCCCTCACGGCGGCCTGGACCGAGGACGGCGGCACCGTGATCGGGCTCGCCCCCTCCGCCGCCGCAGCCGCCGTCCTACGGGAGCAGACCGGCTCCACCACCGACACCCTGGCCAAGCTCACCTGGTCAATCAGCGCCGGCGCCCTGCCCGACTGGGCTGCCGCGATCGGGCCACGCTCCCTGGTCGTGATCGACGAGGCCGGGATGGCCGACACCCTCTCCCTGGACACCACCGTCGCGTTCGTCACCGCCCGCGGCGGGCAGGTCCGCCTCATCGGCGACAACCAACAGCTCGCCGCCATCGGCGCCGGCGGCGTCCTCAGGGACATCGCCGCCACCCACGGCGCGCTGCACCTGGACGAGCTGATGCGGTTCACCGACTCCGTCGAAGGCACCGCCTCCCTCGCCCTGCGTGAGGGGCACACCGAGGCTCTCGGGTACTACCTCGACCATGAACGCGTCCACGTCGGCGACCTCGCCACCATCACCCAGGACGTCTTTACCGCCTGGGCCAAAGACCGCGCCCAGGGGCTCGACACCCTGATGCTCGCTCCCACCCGGGACCTGGTCTCCCAGCTCAACCAGCACGCCCAAGCCCACCGCCTGGCCGGCCGCGAGTCTGGGCGTGGAGTGCGCCTGGCCGACCGCAACACCGCCTACGTAGGCGACACCATCGTCACCCGCACAAACGACCGCCGGCTACGGGTGAGCGGGAGCGACTGGGTCAAGAACGGCGACCGGTGGACCGTCCATAAGGTCAACCGCGACCGGTCACTCGGGGTGCAACACACAGGCAGTGGACGTCGGGTAACCCTGCCCGCGGACTACGTCGCCGCTGCCGCCGAGCTCGGCTACGCCACGACGATCCACGGCGCCCAGGGCATCTCCGTGGACGCCGTCCACGCCCTGGCCACTGGGGACGAGACCCGTCAGCAGCTGTACACGGCGCTCACCCGCGGCGCCGATGCCAACCACCTCTACCTGCAGGTCGTCGGCGACGGCGACCCCTACGACATCACCCGACCAGAGAACGTCCGCCCGCCGACCGCCACCGACATCCTCGAGAGCATCCTGGCCCGCGACGACGCCCCCGTCTCGGCCACCACCACCGCCCGCGAGCACGCCTCTCCCACCGTCCGGCTCGGCGCCGCGACCGCTCGCTACGTCGACGCCCTGCACGTCGCCGCGGAACACCACCTCGGCGCCACAGCTGTCGCCGCGCTCGAGGCCGGGGCCGACCGGATCGTGCCCGGCATCGCCGAGGACCCCGCCTGGCCGACCCTGCGCGCCGACCTCATCCTGCTCGCCGCCACCGGTACCGACCCCATCCCCGCGCTCCACTTCGCAGCCAGCGCCCGCGAGCTGGACAGCGCCGACGACCGCGCCGCCGTCCTCGACTGGCGCCTGGACGACCACCCCACGGCCGGCAACGGACCACTCCCCTGGCTCCCCGGTATCCCCACCGATCTCCGCGATAACCCGCACTGGGGCGCCTACCTGAACGCCCGGTCTGACCTCGTCACCACACTCGCCGACGCAGTGGGCCGCCAGGCCACCAACACGGCGAACACCCCGAGCTGGTGGCCACCAGGCCGCTCACTCCCCTCCCCCGACCTGCTCGCCGACCTCGCCGTCTGGCGCGCCGCCAACACCATCCTCGACAGCGACCAACGGCCCACCGGACCAACGCAACCCGCCAAGGCCGACGCACGTTGGCAACGCGACCTCGACGCCCGGGGGAGCAGGAGCAACAGCGCGACTCTGACCGACTGGACCAACCTCATTCACGCCTTGGTCCCCGCCACCCGACACGACGACTACACCCCGCGGCTGGCCGAACACCTCGCCGGGCTCGCAGTGAATGGGATCGACGCACACACCTTGCTCCACACCATCACCGGCGCGCCACTACCCGACGACCACGCGGCATCCGCCCTCTGGTGGCGCCTCCAACGCCACCTGCCCGACCCCCAGGACCCCAACGGGCCTGGCCCCCTGGAGTGGGCCAGCGAGGACGCCACCACAGCCCCAGACCGCCTCACAGTCCTCGACGAGCCACGCCGCCGCGCCAACTACGAACGTCGCAACAGCCCCATACGACACGACCAACCCCGAGGTCCGGGGATGGCGCGATGACCCACCACACAAGCGCCTCGTCGCCTGGCTTGGCCAGGCCTTGGCCGAACAGATCTCCCGTCAGGTGGCCACGAAGGCCTCTGAGGGGGCTTTAGGAAAGCAGGAGGTAATCATGACCACGAAAGCCCACCGAGAGTTCGAGTCCCTGTCCTCAGCCGCCGAACGCACGGGGCTGAGCATCCGCACCCTGCGCCGAAGAATCGCCAGCGGCGACCTCGCCGCCTACCGCAGCGGTGCGCGGGTCATCCGGGTCGACCCGGACGACGTCGACCGAATGATGGTGCGCGTGCCCACCGCCTGGAACTGATGCTTGCCAAAGCGGGCTCAGCCGACTGGCGACGCCGCTCATCTGGTCGCTCGGGCGAGCTCGCTGGCCCAATCTGTCCGGCTTCTTCATGGAGCCAGGCATCGATAGAGGCCCACGGCGAACTCCCTCGACGCTAGAGCCGCGCCCCTCCTTCGTGTGTCCCCATGGGCGGCCGCCGGCCAGAACAGAACTACCGGATCCGTGGAAGTCGGAGGTTGACCGTCAGTATCCGTGCGTGCGTCACTTCGCCCAGAAAGACGCAGGCAGCCGTCCACGACGAAACGCTCGCTCATAGCCGAATTGAGTGCGCGTCTCCTGAGTGCATAGAGCCTCGCGCGGGTGAATGATCAACCGCTCTTGCGCCAGCCAGTGACTCGGTGGGTCTCCCCGGTTGAGTGCCAAGCGCACCTACTTCGTAGGCAAGCCCGCGTAGGGGTGCCTGCGGGCCGGGCGAGACCCCGGTCATCTGTGCCTGCTTCGCAAGGGGTGCGCGAGCGGGAATCTTCACCGGGCGAGTCCTACGGGACGCACCTTTGCGTGCACGATCCGGACTCGTGCCGCTGCAGGATCAGGTTCCCCTCAACGTTCCGCTTACGGTCAGCGCCGGGCGGGGCCCGGTTTCTTGACAGTGGCAGCCCCGAACGCCGTGGCCTCACTTACGCGAGAAACGAGCGTAGGCGCGCTCCTTGCAGTAAGTGCGCTCTAGATCCCGACACCCCAGCGGGGCGTCGGCGCCTTCGGCCCTCGAGCTCGATCGCCACCTCCTCCGCTCATGGTTGGGATGCGGGACTATTCGGCCGGAGCGATGTTCTGGTTGATCCGGAAGAGATTGCCCGGGTCGTAGGTCTTCTTGACCGAGGCCAGGCGGTCGTAGTTGGCGCCGTAGTTGGCGCGGATGCGGCCCTGATCGTCCCCGGCCATGAAGTTGATGTAGCCACCCTCGCTCGTGTGGGGCTCGAGCGCTGCGTGGTAGTCACGCACCCAGCGGATGTTGGCCTCGTTATCGGCCGGGTCGGGCCACATGCCGGCGATCACCGGGGCGAAGTTCGCGCTCCGGTAGGCGAACGCGGTCGCGTCCGCCGCGACGTCGTGAACGGCGCCGTCGATCGGGTAGAGGTGCATGGTGGACTCCATAGCCGGCACCTTGGGGCCGTGCTCGACGTGGGCCGCGATGACACCGTCGGTGAGCTCGGGCAGGAAGGCGGCCTTCCAGTAGTGCTGCAGACCCTTCGGGAGCAGACCGTCGAAGGCGCTGTTCAGCGCCGGGTAGGGCATCCGCCCCACGTGCTCGGCGACGGGCGTTCCGACCGACCGCAGCTCTCCCAGCAGCGCCTCGGCGTCCTCGTCGCTGCCGTTGAAGCACGACACCAGCAGCGCGAACGGCTCCCCGACCCGGTCCTCGGGGATGAACGGCAGCGGCGGGGCGATCTGGAAGGCCGGGAAGGCGCCCATCTCGCGTGGTGCCGAGGCGATCCACGTGGCGTAGGTCCGGAACAGCTCCTCCGCGACGTCGAGCTCGAAGAACATCGGCCCGCCGTAGATGGTGTCCACCGGGTGCAGGTCGAACTCGAGCTCGGTGACCACGCCGAAGTTTCCGCCACCGCCGCGCAGCGCCCAGAACAGGTCGGGGTGCTCCGTCGCGTTGGTGGTTACGAAGCTGCCGTCGGCGAGTACAACGTCGGCCGACCGCAGGTTGTCAATGGACAACCCGTGCGCCCTGGCCAGGTAGCCGATGCCGCCGCCGAGGGTGAGCCCGGCGACACCGGTGGTCGAGATGATCCCGCCCGTGGTCGCCAGCCCGAAGCTGTTCGCGGCATGGTCGAAGTCGCCCCAGTCGCAGCCGCCCTGGACGCGGGCGACCCGCTTCTCCGGGTCGATCCGGATCCCCTTCATCGAGCTGAGGTCCAGCACGATGCCGTCGTCGACCGTCCCGAACCCCGGGACGCTGTGCGCGCCGTCCCGAATGGCGAGTGGCAGCCCGCTTTCGCGGGCAGCGTTGACGGCGATACGGACATCGGCGACGTCTGCCGCGCGCACGATCGCGAGAGGCCGCCGGTCAATCATCGCGTTGTAGACGGAGCGCGCCTCGTCGTACCCGGACGACTGGGAGGTGATCACGTTGCCGCGTGCGGCGTCGAGGATGGTGAGTGCGGGGGTGCCGTTCATGGTTTCTTCCTGATTCTTCTCGAAAGAGCAAATGGGATGGGTGGAGCGGGCGACGTCGCTCGACGGATCAGCCGAAGACCCGCAACGCGTGCTCGTGGAACTCACGCATCGGCGCGACCGGGCCGATCTCGATGAAGATGGCGCCGTCCGAGGAGGTGGCCGTATGCCCCGAGGGCCAGTAGTAGACCTCGCCCGCACTCGCGGTCTCGACGGTTCCGTCCGCGTGCTCGAGTCGGACTGAGCCTTCCAGGACGATCCCCCAGTGGGGGCTGGGGCAACGGTCGTTCGGGAGCCCCTTCAGGACGGGTCCGAAATCGGTCCCCGCCGGAATCCGTGCGTGCCGGATGGCCAAGTCGCCCAGTTCAACGTACTTGGTCTCCAGGTCACCCTGGGCGACCTCGACGGGCAGGTCCTCGATCGCTATTGCCATGGGGAATGCTCCTTTGCGTGGATTGTCATCGGCACCGACGACGCTACGGAGCAGCGAGCCCGGGCGCCTGACCTGATTTGGCCTTGTCACCCGCGAGGGCCCAGGGGTCAGATCTGACTATCTCGACGGGGCGCGGGATTGGGTTAGGGTCAAGAAGTGATGGAACCTGCTCCGGTGGGACCAGCCGCGGAGCCCGTGCGGAGTCGGACCGCCTTCGTCGGGCGCCGGGCGGAGATCGAACGCCTCGAGACGACCTGGGCGGCCGTCGAGGACGACCGACGCCAGGTCGTCTTCGTGGGTGGCGAGCCCGGGGTCGGTAAGACCCGGCTGGTGGCCGAGGTGGCTGCAGCCCTGCGCGACCACGGAGCCACCGTGCTGTGGGGTGCCTGCCGCGAGGAGTTCAACACCCCTTACCGGCCCTTCGTCGCGATCATCGAGCAGGCGCTGGAGCAGATGCCGCCGGAGTGTCTGCACGGCATCACGCCCCAGGCGGCGGCCCCGCTCCTGCGTCTCACCACCGCCGCTCTGGGGCCTTGGCCGACCGCCGCGAGCTTTGCCTCCAACGACGGTGACTCCCGGCCGATCCTGTTCGACGCTGCCCTGCGCGTGCTGCTGGCCGTGGCGGAGCACAAGCCGACGATGCTGGTCCTGGAGGACCTGCACTGGGCCCCGGAGCCGACCCTGGCGATGCTGTCCCACCTGGTCGAGTCCACGGCAGGGGAGCAGCTCCTGGTCCTGGCCACCCGCAGGACCACCGCTCCGGACCGTACGGACACCGTCAGCTTCGCCCTCGCCGACCTGCACCGCCTCGACGGCGTCGCCCGGATCGACCTGGTCGGGCTGGCCACCGAGGACGTGGCTGAGTACCTCTGCCGGGAGGCCGGGGTTTCCCTCGGCGCGGCCCGGGCCGCCGCACCGGTGTTGCGCGACCACACCGGCGGGAACCCCTTCTTCCTCCAGGAGTACTGGCACGATCTGGAATCCCGGGGTGGTCTCGACGCTGTACGGTCCGGGACCGCGAAGGCGCCGGGGTCGGTACAGGACGCCCTGGCCCGTCGACTGGCAGCCTTCGACACCACCCACACCCGGGTGATCGAGCTGGCCGCCGTCGCCGGCGACACCGTCGACCCCGGCCTCCTGGTCCAGGCCTGCGATCTCGAGCCGAACGCGGTCCTTGAGGGGATCGATCTCGCCGTCCGCGCCGGGCTGCTGGTGGCCGATATCGACACCTACGGCTACAGGTTCGCGCACTCGCTGGCCCGTCAGGCGGTGCTCGACCGGATGACCGCCGCCGGCCTCGCAGGTGCGCACGCCCGGGTGGCCGAGGTCCTCGAGCGGCGCCTGGGCGAGGACGACCCGGGGCTCGTGGCCCAATTGGCGCACCACTACGTCCAGGCCAGGGCCCTTGGCTACGGGGACAAGGCCGTGCGCTACCTGGTGCTGGCAGCCGAGCACGCGGTCCGCGGCATCGCCCACAGCGAAGCTGCCGCGTTGTACGAGCGGGCGGCCCAACTCCACGTCGCCCAGGGCCCACCGCGGGTCGAGCTGCTCTTCGCCGCGGCCCGCTGCCACGTGCACGCGGGTCACTTCCCGACCGCCCGGCAGATCTACGAGGCCCTGGGCGCCGACGAGGACCCCCGCGTCCGGCTGCTGGCCGCCATGGGCCACGAGGACGCGTCGTGGCGTCCCTCGGAGAACGGCGAGCGCTCGCTGGCGATGCTCAGCCAGGCCCTGCGCGGCGCGGCGCTGGATCCCCACGATCCCCTGCACATCCGGGCCCTTGCCAGCATGGGCCGGGCCGCCTCGTTCACGGGTGACCGCACGCGGGCTCGCAGCCTTGGTGAGGACGCGCTGCAGCGGGCTCGCGCCAGCGGTGACGAGGCACTCGTCGCGCATGCCCTCGTCGCCACCCTGTGGCAGGGCTTGACCCCAGAGCTGGCCCCCCAGCTGTTGGCCCGGGCCCTCGAGCTGCATGAGATCGGCTCGCGCCTCGGCGACGACGACCGCCTCGGGCCGGCAGCCTTTCACCGGGGTGCCTTCGCCTACATCGTCGGCGACGAGCCCGCCTGGAGCAGCGCCCAACGGGACCTGACCGAGATGGCACTGTCGCGCGGGCAGCCGTTCTTCCGGTACGTCGCCGGGTGCTCCCGCTATACCCACCGGTACGCGGTCGGGGACTTCGCCGGCGCCGGGCACATCGTGGCGTGGCTCGACGACCAGTTCAGCCATGAGTTCGGTGGCGCGACCGAGGGGTCGTGGGGGGTTCAGCAGTTCATGCTACGACGGGTCACCGGTGGCCTCGAGCAGGTGCGTCCCCTCATCACCGGCGACGAGAGCTTCGACGACCACTGGTTGCCGGGTCTGCTGGCCCTCTACACAGACCTCGACATGTCAGTCCCCGCTGCCAGTCTGCTCAAGCACCTGTGCGAGCGGCTCGATGACTATCGCGCCGGGGCGCAATGGGCAGGTGTGCTGGCGTTCACGACCGAGGCTGCTGCGAAGCTGGACGACCCCGTTGCCGCGGCGTTGTTGCGGCCGCTCCTCACCGACTACGGAGGTCACAACCTCATGGCCGGTGCCAACGCCGCCGTCTTCGGCTCCGGCGACCGCTACCTCGCCCAGCTCGACTCCCTGCTCGGGGCTCCCACTGCCGACCAGCACTTCGCGCGTGCCCTCGAGATGGACCGGCGGATGGGCGCGGTCACCCACCAGGTGGAGACGCTCGCCGCGTGGAGCTGGCACCGGGCCCGCCGCGGTGGCCCGGCAGACGGACGGACGTCACCCCCTGCCACTCGGCTCGCCGAGGAAGCTCGCGCCCTCGCCCGGCGTATCGGTTACCGCCGGGTGCTCCGCGACCTTGACGACGTGGGCCCGGCTCCCCGGGCCGAACGTGCGGCCCTGCCCAACGGACTGACCGAGCGCGAGGTCGACGTACTCCGCCTGGTCGCGGACGGGCTGTCCAACCGGGAGATCGGCGAGCGGCTATTCATCAGCGCCAACACCGCGGCCAACCACGTGCGCAGCATCCTGATCAAGACCGCCGCGCCCAATCGCACCAAGGCCGCGGTCTTCGCCACGGAGCACGGCCTGCTCCAGCCCTGACCGCGCCTGGTCTACATCGGGGCGAAAGTGCCGTCCGAGGACAGCGTCCCGGACAGCTCCATGATCGCGTCGGCCGGGATGCCGGCGCGGACGGCCGCCGTACGGATCGCCTCGACGTCCTCGGCCTCGTAGAGGCAGAACGTCTTGCGCTTGTCCGAGGACAAGAAGGACTTGAGCCAACGCACGCCAGCCTCGTCATTGATCCGATTGATCGCCGCAGCCGTCTCCGGCGCGACCTCCAACTGGTCGGCG
>JBBQWX010000165.1:0-9212 GCA_038210185.1 Actinomycetales bacterium | reverse complement strand
CTGACCTTGCGGTCAGCGACCGTTGATCAGCACTCCACCCCAGGCAACGTCGTCGAGGCGCTGCTTGCGCGGCAGGTATTGCTTGGGGTCACGGACCCGGCCGCAGCGGCGGCACTGCAAGGCGATGACCAGGTGGTCATCGGGGTTCGGGTGGAACCGCCGATCATGGTGTCTACCGAGCCAGCACCGCAAGGATGCATGGCCACAGCAGAGCACGGACAGCAACGCCCAGCGCAGCCTGGGCGCCGCGGTCAACACCGACAGTGCGTAGCCGGGCTGGCTGCGGCGAGGCAATGAGAGCAGCTCGGCGTCGAACTCGTCTTCGTAGCGCCAGCGGCACTGGCTGGGCAGCAGGTGCACCGCGGCCGCCAGCAGCGCTCGGGCCAGGCGGGTCATGACTGCGCCGGTCCGAACCGAGGCACGAGCTGGGTGGTTCGGCGCGACCTGAGGTGGGAGCGGCGCGCGTCGGCGGCCTCGATGGCCGATTCAGCCTGTGCCAGGCCGGCGGCGGTCAGCCGGTAGAAGCGCCGGCGCGGCCGGCCCACCACGGTGGGGTCGACGTCCTCCCAGCCGCTGTCGAGCCATCCCAGTCCCTCGAGCCGAGCCAGGATCGGATGCACCGTGCCGCTGGGAAGGACCGCGTGCGAACCGATCTCCAAGCCGTAGCGAGGGGCCCCTGGGTCGCTGAGGAACACCTCGAGCACGGCACGGGTCGGTGCTGTCATCCGTGGCTGGCTGGTTCCCATGGTCTAACTCTACCTAGGGTTCGCTCGCCGCGTCCATCGATTCGCGAAAACGTCCGGAAATGCCGCGATCCGCGCCGTGGGGGCAGAGCCGATCGGGTGCGGCTGGCCGCCCAAGGCGAAAAGGTGACGCCGTAAGGTCGCAGCATGTCATCCGGCAATCAGCCACCTGTTGGCGGTGACGACGACGCCGTTGGCCTACGCCTGGCCGAGTTGGCGGCAAACCTCGAACGCGACCTTCAGGATGTCGCTTCCTTGGAGCGCGAAGACCTCGGTCGCGGTTCCTGGGTGTTGACTCCCAACGACCAGGATGCTGTCTGCGTCGCATGGATCGACTGGGGTGACGCCCTGCACCTAGAAGTGCTCGGAGGGCACGGCGGACGTTGGGAGCTTGAACGGGACGACTCAGACCTCGCCTTCCTGATTGACATCGTCGAGGCCGTCATTGACGGCCGCGTCACCGAGACCTTTGGCGATGGGCGGTCACGAGTCACAGTGACGATGCCCGACGGTTCGACCGAGTCGGAGACTGGCTCCGGCCCGGGAGGAAGCCTCCCTCGGCCCTTCTGGACCCGTCGCGGCCGAGTCAAGCACTACTCGCCACAGGGCTATCCATCTGAGCCGACTAGACTGGTGTGATGCAGGACCGTGGTCCCCAGGGTGGTGCGCAGTACCCGCGATCGCTGGGCGAGTTCCAGTCATGGTTCGCCACGGACGCGGACTGCTTGGACTACTTGGAGTGGCTGCGCTGGCCAGACGGGTTCGTCTGCCCGCGATGCGAGAATGCCGGGGGTTGGCGGGTCGCGGACGGCGGCTTCAAGTGCACCAGGTGCAAGGCCCAGACCGCGGTGACGGCAGGCACGCTGTTCGACCGGCGTCGGACGCCGTTGACGGTGTGGTTTCAGGTCTGCTGGGAGTTCGCCACGGCCAAGGATGGCGTCTCGGCGTTGGCCGTGAAGCGGACGTTGCAGATCGGCTCTTACCAGACCGCGTGGGCCATGCTGCACCGGTTGCGTTCAGTGCTGATCCGTCCCGGTCGGGAGCTGCTGTCGGGGCAGGTTGAGGTCGACGAGACCTACATCGGTGGCGAGGAGGCCGGTTTAGCCGGTGGGCGGGCCAAGGGCAAGAAGGCGCTGGTCGCCGTCGCAGTGGAAGTGACGTCTCCCAGGGGATTTGGGCGATGCCGGATGCGGATCATCCCCGATGGCTCCGCCAGAACGCTGCACGCGTTCATCACCGACAACGTCGCCCCGGGATCCACGGTGATCACCGACGGGTGGAGCGGCTACCTGGGCATCGAGAAGGCCGGCTACACGCATGACCGGCGCAGCCAGCGCGCCGCGAAGGCCTTGGGCGAGGACATCGACAAGCTGCTGCCCGGTGTGCACCGCATCGCGTCCCTAGCCAAACGGTGGCTGCTGTCCACCCATCAGGGCGCCGTGGAGGTCGAGCACCTGGCCGGCTATCTGGACGAGTTCTGCTTCCGGTTCAACCGTCGCCGCTCACGTAGCCGCGGCCTGCTCTTCCTGCGAGTGCTGCAGCTGGCCGTGGGCCATGATCCAGTCCGTTACCGGCAGCTCATCGCGCGCCCCAAGCCGAAGAAGATCCGGCCAGACCCTCCCGGGAGCCGAGGCCACCCACCCAGCCTGGATCGCCCCCGAGCCACGCGGCCCTGGCGCTAAACAGCTTGACGGGGGAAGTCGGGTCAGATGGATAGCCCTGTCGCCCCTTACTGCCCCTGCTGGTCCACCGCGCCGTTGCCATCGCATCACCCGGCACAGCGGGGCCAGAGTGCGGCTTCAACCCTGCGTCCGTTCGCCGCGCTGTATCGGCTCGCTGCCCATACCAGCCGGGCCGGTGGTTGGCGATGGCACCTGTCACGAAGCGGGCGGCTGGGGTGGCCAGCCTGCTCGAGCTGTCACGTCAGCCGAAGGTGCCGCCGATTCCGCCGAGCAGATCTGCCGGGTTGATTCCGAGCTGATGAAGGAGGGCCGCGTGCTCGTCGGTGTCGACCCGATCGGGCAGCTCGCGTTCCGCGCGTTCGGCTAGGTCGTCCTCGCTGCGGCCGCGAAGCTGGTCGATGATCTCCTGCCGGTCGATCTCCACCTCGACACCCCTTTCGGAAGCTCCCGATCGTTGGTCCAGCCTGCCCGATCCTCGACCATGCGGTCCAGTCGGGCGGGCGCCCAATCGTGGTGCTCGCGTCGGATAGCTCGTTCGGCGATGGCCTTGCAGGCGACCGTCTATGGCGTGGCGCACTGTTTCGGCCGGTCGGAGGGTCCGGTGGGTCGTGCCCACCCGGGGCACGCAGGGAGGCGGGTTCTGTCTGAACTGGATCGCGTGGGACTCCATGTCCGAACGGCTCGGCGACCTCAACCTCTGAACAACAAGCAACTGATGGCGCACCCTCCTTACTGTGTAAGGTGGTCCGAATCGCGGCCCAACACCATCAGTGGCGCAAAGGACCATGCGGAGCGGTGGTCCCCTTCTTGGATGACGTGCCCACGGGCGTGTCCGGACCCTCGCGAACCGGGCAGGCCTGGGACGTTCAGCCAACAGCTCTCAGGGGCCTCGCGAGCATGGCGCCGCGGCGGGAGGCGCGGGCAGCTGGACGACGCTTCTCACTGCCGCGGGACTTGTCGACGCCGGATGACGAAGCCCATCCACGAGGTGAGGACGACAGCGGCCACGAGCGCCTGGACCAAGGCCTCGTGCTCCTGCGGGTAGACGACGCCGGCGATGTAGTGGTCGATGAAGCCGGTGCCGGGCAGGGTTGACTCCCCGGCCCGCGCCCTACCCCAGTTCTCAACGTAGGTCAGCGGGCACGGCCAGCCGATGAGCACGTTGAAGAGCCCGTACACAGCCACCGCGGTGTGCGTCCAGATGGTCCACGGCCACCTCCACGCGATGAACCCGCCCACCACGAGGTAGGCCAGGAACAAGAAGTGCGCCACCATGGCGGCGTCAGCGACGAGTCGAAACCACATAAGGCCTTCCACCCTGCCGCAAGTTCAGGGTTCTTTGGTCGAGCTGAGGCCTACCGAACCACGTGCACGGGCCGCCTGCGCCCAGCGTCACATCGCCGCCAGCCGACCATCCGACCGCGAATGCCCGGACGGGGTGCCCGAGTTGATGACGTCACCCACCGCTTCCCAGCGCTGCCGTCGACGTGGCCGAGGCTGTTGGGTCGTTGCTGGACTGAGGGGGTCGCGTGCGCTTGGGTCACGAAGCAGGGTGGCTCTGGACCGTTGGTGTGGGCGGTCGACAGCGGGCCACGGCGGTCCGGAGGAGTGAGTCCCTTGCCCGCGCTCGAGCTGGTGAACCTGGACAGGTCGTACGGCGACCTCCACGCCCTGCGCGAGATGAGCCTGACCGTGGAGTCCGGCGAGATCTTCGGCTTCGTCGGATCGAACGGCGCCGGAAGGACCACGGCGATGCGGGTCGCGGTGGGGGTGCTTGCCGCGGATGCCGGCAACGTCCGGTGGGCAGGGCGGCCGGTCGACCTCACGGTAGCCGCCGGATCGGCTACCTGCCCGAGGAGCGCGGCCTCTACCCTCGCATGCTACGGGTCCGAGCCGATGCGGTTGTCCCAGTGCTGTTCTCCTCGCACCAGCTCGACCTCGTCGAGCGGCTCGGTGACCGTGTCGGCATCATCAAGGTGGGCTCGATGGTCGCCATCGCCTCGATCGACGAGCTGCGAAACCGCGGTGGGCTGCGGTGGCGGCTCCAGGGCCCTCCGGCGGCCGCGGGTTGGCCAGGGAAAGTGCCCGGAGCGCGCGTCGTCCGCACCGAGAGGCCACTGACCGCCGTCGAGCTGGACCGACAGGGCCGGGCGGACGACTCGGGCCAGGAGCCGCTGCAGGCAGCGCTGACTGTGGGCCCGGTCCATGCGTTCGCTCCGTGCCGCCCGCGCCTGGTCGAGCTGCACAGGCACGCGGTCAGCGACTCCACTGATCCACCGACCGGCAGCCAAGCCGGCGAAGGGACCCGGCCCTGAGCGCGCTCGAGACGATCAGCCTCGTCGCGGGGCGAGATCACCACCCGCATCCGGTCCAAGGCCTTCGTGTGGACCACGGGCCTGCTCGTCGTGGCGACCGTCGCCGGCGGCGTCATCATGGACCTCGCCCTCGGCTCGTCCTCGGCCGCGAGCGTCGCGGTGACTCCGCATACCGAGCCGCTGGGCGAAACCCTGCAGGACGTCGCGCGAGCGAACCACGACGCCGCCAGGATCATCCAGGTGGACAACGATGCCGCCGCGCAGGCCGCGGCGGCGGGGCGGGGATGCCGACGCCGCCCTGACCGGGGGGCCGACGCACTTCACCGCCGTGGTGCGATCCCAGCCCGACCCCAACCAGTACGCGATGCTGACGGTGCTGCGTCAGCAGGCCGCGCTCAGTGCCGCCGTCACCGACCTCGGATGTGACCCGGCGGATGTGACCCGGCGCAGGTGGCCGAGCAGCTGGCCTCTGCGACCGTGAAGATCCAGCGCTCGATCCGTCGCCGGAGCGCGACGGCGGGCAGATCGTGGCCGACATCCTGCTGTTCCTGGCCCTTCAGACGACTGCGCCGCTCGTCTCCCAGGGCGTCGTGGAGGGAAGTCCACTCGTCTCGTCGAGCTCTTGCTCAGCACCATCCGACCCTGGCAGCTCATGGCCGGAAAGGTGACGGGCATCGGGGTCATCGGTCTGCTCCAGGTCGTCGCCGTCCTCGGCGCCGCTGCCGGCAAATCGCTGGCGCTGGGGCTGCTCGACAGCAGGAGCCTCGACCTGGGCGCCACGATCGCCTGGACGCTGGTGTGGTTCGTGGTCGGCTTCATCGCGTACTCGCTGGCTCTGGCCACCCTGGCCTCGATGGTCTCCCGGCAGGAGGACGTCGCCTCAATCACCGCTCCGGTGCTCGTCCTCATGGACATCCCCTGCCTGATCGGGATCAGTATCGCCCGAAGAACACGGTCGTCGTGGTGCTCTGCTACATCCCCTTCGCCGCACCCATGTCAGGCCGATGCCGATGCCGATTCGGATCGCGCTCGGAGCCGTGGAGAACTGGGAGATCATCGTGTCTCTCGCGCTCTCCTCGGCCGCAGTCGTGGCCCGCAGGAGTACATCCGCGCAAGCGCACTATAGCGGCGCCTCAGCGTCAGCGTGTGGTGCGCACCACAGCCGGCCTCACGATTCCTCCGTTGCGCAGCAGCCCTGAGCCAGGCGGTCACACCAGGGCTCGATGGCGGCGTCGCAGACCCGTCGAGCCTCCAGCTCATCACGTTGCACGTGCATCTCATCGGCGAGTGTTCACCCAGCGCAGGATCGTCAGGCGAGCGGCGCGTCGGTGAGTGCCTTGGCAGATCGGCTGCGCCTGCTCCGAGAAATCACGAAGCTGCCAAGCCAGAAACCGCCAGCAGCGCGTCGCAGCCCTGCTGCGTTCCCTACCGCCTGACTGACCAGCCCTCAGACGTCCCCGAGTTCACCCGCTGTACCAACCCCGTGCGACGACCCGTGCGAGGGTTGGTCAGGCGATCAGGTCACGGCGGCGGCCCCGGCGCCCAGGCCGGAGTAGAACAGGGAGAACGTCAGGCCGTAGGCCAGGACCGCGATGACGGTGGTGCGCACGAGCCTCTGCGTCGGGTGGACCATCCGGGCAAGCAGCACAGCGAGTACGGGACTGATGACGGCAGCCACCACTGCTGTGGCCCAGGGGTGGTCGTCGCCCACGCGGTGCACGTACCGGCCGATGAAGCGTCGCTTCGAGGCGGAGTCGACCGCGTCGTCGATCCGTGCTTGGACACCGGGGTCCATGTCGCGGCTGGCCAGCACCGCGGAACCGACCAGCACTGCGATGAGCGCGGTGAACACCACGATCCCGAGGACGACTCCGCCTTGCCCACCGACCAGAGCGGCCGTGGCGGCGAGGATGGGCCCTGCCACGAAGTCATCCACGAAGGTGATGGCCAAGGCGACCCCGGGCCACGCTACCCGCGCCGCCTTCATGTTCGCCGTCCATCGTTCGGGCTTGCCAGGTCGGTGAGCCGGGCGTGGATGCGCGCCCGAAGCGCCGGGTCCGGCGGTGCAAGGCCGAACAGGTCAGCAGCCCACAGCCCGTCAGCGGCCAACCGCACCACGTGAGCATCGACCCCGAGCAGCCCGTCGCCGTCCAGACGCTCGACCCACTTCTGGTAGCGGTCCTGGATCGGGTCGAGCAGGGAGGGGTCATACCCGACCGCGGCGAGTAACGCCACGACAGCCAGCTGTTCCGACTCGTCCTGAGCTGGCGCGGCGCTGGCCGTCACGTAGGCCCGCGTCCAAGCGCCAGGGGCGATCGGGTCTGCGTCGTGCGCGGCGGCCTGGTCGGCGTCGAAGCCGGTTGCCAGCTCCTCGACGAGCGCAGCCACCAGTGCCTCTTTGGTGGGGAAGTGGTATAGCACCCCACCTTTGCTGACCCCAGTGGCTGCGCCGACGGCGTCCAGGGTCAGGGCCGAGTAGCCACGCTCGGCCACCACCGTCGCGGCGGCGCTCAGCAGGGACTTCCTCTTCGAAGGGCGCGGGCTCATGCCGATAACTGTACCGTCCAGACGGTTTATCAACAAGCAAGTCACGTCGGGGGTGCGTCCTCACGGCTGGAGACACCGGGGCTGCCGCGAAGGCGGGGTGCGGGTCTGACGTCGGATGGTTCGAGTGCCTGGTCGCGGTGGCGGCGGGCGTGGCGTCGGCCTCCTATTGGGTCGCCGCGTGAGGTGGTCCCATGTCCACTTCGACGACGCTGCTTCTTTCCAGCCGGCATCGATGCCGACCGCCCAGCTGGCGGCGGTCTCGTTCCTGGCCCGCTTCTCCGGGCGGACCCGCCACCTGTACGCGTTCCAGCTGCGGGAGTGGTTCGCCTGGTGCGAGCGCAACGGGCTCGACCCCCCGATGAACGTCCAACGGGCCCACGTCGAACTGCACATCCGCAGCCTGGGCGAGCGCAGTCTGATGGACTCCTGGGTGGTGTCGCTGTGCAGTGTCCGCGGCTTCTTCCGGTTCACGCACATCGACGGTCTCATCCCGGCCGACCCGGCTCGCTGCGGGCGACGGCCATCACGAGCTCGTACGCGTCGTCGTCCGGGGCCTCGAGCCTGACGTCGTTCAGCCCGTAGAGCGCGACCTGCGGCCGATGGGCGGCAGCGTCAAGCAGCCGATGTCCCGGACCGGCCCGACACCGAGACCACCGGCCAGGGAGAGCACGTCCTCGAGCGAGACGTAGACGTCATCTTCCCAGGCGCTCGAGCACATCGGCGTATCGAGCCCGAGCCGCCACGGAGAGCTCGCGCACCGTTGCCTCCTGCTTGCTGATGCCCTGGGCCTCGGCGAGCAGGGCAAGAGCCTGCTCGTCCTCATCGGTCAGTCGCAGCGTCATGGCCGTGCGGCGATGATCCCGAACTGGTATCAGCGCTCCAGCGCGCTTCTTCGCCGCGTGTGCTCACGGCTTGAGTCGGACATTGCCGGCGCCCCTTCCCGAGGCGCGTTTCATCCCGACGAGCACGACCGCTGCCCCCAGCGACCAGGCAACAGCGGTGAGGATCCCGAGGCGGGTGCCGTCGGCGCCCTGGAAGAGCTGGCTGGCGTAGTTCCCCCCGACCGCATTGTTGGTTGCATGCATGATCATCGCCACCAGGACGCTTTCGCGAGCGGTGTGGAACACGGAGGCGATCACCACGCTCGCCGCCACGATGACCGGCACGTCCGTCCACAGGATCTGACCGACCAGGAAGAGCGGTGCGTGCCAGATGGCCCACAGCACGCCAAGGACCAGTGGGCCGGCCATCGGGCCGAGGCGCTTCTCCAACCGCGGTAGTGCGAAGCCTCGAAACCCGGGCTCCTCCCAGGCGCCACCGATCCCGGGGATCAGGAGCACGAAGAGCGCGGTGACCGGGATGGACGTCCAGGTGGCGAGGTCACTGGCTGACGGGTCGGCCGCCCCCAAGGCAAGGTTGGCGAGGATGGCGCCGCCGCTGAACATCAGCGGCAGCCCGATCGCGAGAAGGTAGGCACGCCGCGGGACCCGCCAGGTGACCATCGAGCGCAGCAGCGCCTGCACCCCCGCTCGTCCACCGGTTGCGCCGAGCACGATCAGGGCGGCCAGGAAGGGGCCGAAGCCGGCGATCGGCACTGGGGAGGCGTCTCTGGAGTACAGCAGCGCCGGCCACCACGACAGCAGACACGAGAGCAGGAAGAAGCTGCTGAGCGGTCGACGTCTCACCACCTCGAGCACTCGACCACTGGGCCGGGTGCTGTCAGGGCCAGCAACGCCGCCCGCCAGGGTCGTCTGGGGGGACTGTGCGATGGGGGTCATGGTGCCTCCTGAGAACCGGCCACCGGAGCTCGGCGCCACGACAACCACCCTGGCCCGCTGACCAGCCCACGCGCGTCGGTCCGCGGGCTCGACCTGCAGGGCAGGCATCCTCCTCCAGACCCGGGTCCTGGGCTGGATGCGTGCCCT
>JBBQWX010000164.1:0-9297 GCA_038210185.1 Actinomycetales bacterium | reverse complement strand
GGTGACGCCGCAGGGCTTCAACGCGCTGCTGAAGATCGTCGAGGAGCCGCCCGAGCACGTGAAGTTCGTCTTCGCGACCACCGAGCCCGAGAAGGTCATCGGCACCATCCGCTCGCGCACCCACCACTACCCCTTCCGGCTCGTGCCGCCGGCCAGGCTGCAGGCCTACATGGAGGAACTGTGCGTCAAGGAGGGCGTGGCGGTGGCGCCGGGGGTCCTGTCGTTCGTCGTGCGCGCCGGTGGTGGGTCGGTGCGTGACTCGCTCTCGGTGCTCGACCAGCTGATCGCGGGCTCGGGCCCTGACGGCCTCACCTACGAGTCGGCCGCGGCGCTGCTCGGCTTCACCGACGGCGAGCTGCTCGATGCCGCCATCGACGCGCTCGCCGCCGGCGACGCGGCTGCGGTCTTCCGGTCGATCGACAAGGTCGTCGAGACCGGGCTCGACCCGCGGCGCTTCGTCGAGGACCTGCTCGAGCGGCTGCGCGACCTCATCGTCGTCGCGGCCCTGCCCGACGGCGCCGGTCAGGTGCTCCGGCACGTGCCCGAGGACCAGCTCGAGCGGATGCGGCACCAGTCGGCCGCGTTCGGCCCCGGGGCGCTCTCGCGTGCCGCCGACGTCGTCAACTCCGGCCTCACCGAGATGACCGGGGCCACGGCGCCACGGCTGCAGCTCGAGCTGATCGCCGCCCGCGTCCTGCTTCCCGGGGCCGCCGGCGAGGCGGGGTACGCGGCCCGCCTGGACCGGCTCGAGCGCCGCCTCGACGTCGGGGGAGTGCCCACCGCGGCCGTCCCGTATGCCGCACCGTCACCTCCTGCTCCTGCTCCTGCTCCTCCTCCTGCTGCTGCGCCGGCGCCGCCCCCGGCGGACGCCCCTGCGGCGGCCGTGTCCGGGCCGCCCACGCCGACGCCGACGCCGCAGTTCCAGGCGCCGCCGGCCTCCGCCCTGCCGGAGCCCCCGCACGAGGCGTCGGCACCCGAGGCGGAGCCCCAGCCCGAGCCGGGGCCCGCAGCGCACCGCGACGAGCCGGCATCCGTGGCGCAGCCGGCATCCGTGGCGCCGGCATCCGCCGGGCCGTCTCCGGCCTCGTTCCGACCCGAGCCACAGCCCGCCGTGACCTCTCAAGCCAAGGGGCCCGGTGGCATCGACACCGACGCCCTGCGCCGCTCGTGGCCTGACGTCCTGGAGTGGCTGAGCCGGCACAAGCGGGTCACCTGGACCTTCGTCTCGCAGAACGCGCAGGTGCTCGACTACGACACGCAGCGGGTGCTGCTCGGCATCTCCACGGTGGGGTTGGCCGAGACCTTCCGCCGCGGCGCACACGCCGACTACGTGCGCCAGGCACTCATCGACGTGTTGGGGGTCGACGCCCGCGTCGAGGGCATTCCCTCGGACGACGTCGTCCCCAACGCTCTGCCCGCGGCGTCGGAGCCCGCCGGGCCGACCGCCCCCCCTGCCGCGGGTACGGCGGGGGGCGCGCGGGCGGCATCCGGTGCGGTCACGACCCCACCCGCTGCGACCGGGTCCGTGGACGGGCGATCCGGGGCGGCAGGTGTCACTGGCGGCGGCTCCGCCGAGAGCTCGTCCAGCGCCACGGCGGCGGGGGCCGCGGGCGGCGTGGGCACGGCCACCCACCCCCGAGAGCCGTCCAGCTGGTCCGATGCGCCGCCCCCGCCCGACACCGCGCCCTCGTGGGCCAGCCCCTTGGATCGGGCCAGGGCGACGGTCGAGGCCGAGACGGAGACCGTGAGCCAGGAGCGGGTGGTCGACGACACGGCCATCAGCGACGACGACGAGTCCATCGGCGACCTCACCGACGTCGGCGTGCCGGTCGTCGAGCGCATCCTCGGCGGCACGGTCATCGCGGAGGACTCCCGTTGAGTGCTCGCTCGTACCGCATCAGCCACAGCGTGGTCGCGCCGTTGTCCAAGGCGATCTGGCGACCGATGATCACCGGCACCGAGAACGTCCCGCCCACCGGCGGGGTGCTCCTCGCCAGCAACCACCTGTCGTTCATCGACTCCTTCGCGATCCCGATCGCGGCTCCCCGGCCGGTCAGCTTCCTTGCGAAGGTCGAGTACTTCACCGGCACCGGGGTGAGCGGCGCGATCCGGCGTGGGTTCTTCGAGGCGGGCAACGCGATTCCCGTCGATCGGCACTCGTCGCGGGCCGCGCAGGAGTCCCTCGACGCCGCGCTGCTCGTGCTGCGGCAGGGCCGCGGCTTCGGCATCTACCCCGAAGGCACCCGGTCGCGAGACGGGCGCCTCTACAAGGGCCGCACCGGCGTCGCGTGGCTGGCCCTCACCGCCGGCGTGCCCGTGGTGCCGGTCGGCCTGATCGGCACCGACCAGGTGCAGCCGGTCGGTGCCCGGTTCCCGCGGCGCGCGAAGGTACGGGTCTGCTTCGGTCGCCCCATCTACCCGGCGTCCTTCGCCGACCTGCCGGCCGCGAGGGCGCGACGCCTGCTCACCGACGAGGTCATGGACGCCATCGCGGTGCTCTCCGGCCAGGAGCGTGCCGACACCTACAACG
The DNA here is from genome assembly GCA_038210185.1 of Actinomycetales bacterium. Classification (GTDB taxonomy): domain Bacteria; phylum Actinomycetota; class Actinomycetes; order Actinomycetales; family Dermatophilaceae; genus Fodinibacter. Next base: position 6,767 of record JBBQWX010000164.1, on the reverse strand, counting down.
AGCTGCCGCCCGACTCCACCGGTGCGGCGGTCGGTATCTGAGGAGAGGATCCCCATGTCGACGACCCAGCGATTCGCCGCCACCGGGCTGACCTGCGGGCACTGCGCCCGGGCGGTCAGCGAGGAACTGTTGGCCCTTGCGGGCGTGCTCGACGCCGAGGTCGAGGTGGTCGACGGCGGCCAGTCCGTGGTCACCGTCGTCGCCGAGCGCCAGCTGAGCGACGCCGAGGTCACCGCGGCGCTCGTCGAGGCGGGCGACTACGTGCTCGTGCGCCCCTGACCCGGTAGGCGCGGCTACCCAGCACGCGAGGCCTCCTGGCCTCGAGTGCGGAAGTGGTCATCCTGGCGACCGTTTCCGCACTCGAGGCGAGGACACGGCATCCCGAGGCGAGGACACGTGTCGAGATGCAGTCGAAGCTGCACGGGACTGAGCACTAGACCTTGCGCAAACCGGTTGATCCAAGCCGGACGTGAAGGAACCGGTAGCTCGCGCTTCGCGGCATGTGCGGATGGGTTTGCGGGCTCTGCGGGACTGGTCTTGTGACCCCGTTGCGGGGTCAGGCGGGCACGCGGAGCTGGTCGGGGCGGGTAGTGCGGTTCAGCGCGGTGGAGGCCAGCATGGCGGCGAGGGTGGCCACGAGCAGCAGTGCGAATCCCCAGGCGGCCCAAGTGGCCCAGGGCAGCGGGATGATCGCGCCGGGTTCTTCGGCGAACCGGTACCCGACGCGGCGCCCGGTGAAGGCGACCGCGAGCCCGCCGCCGACGACGAGCCCGGCGAGGACGGCCGGTGCCGCGGGCAGCAGCGATTGCAGGACCAGGGCGTGGCGCAGCATTGGCACTGGCACTCCGCTGGCGACGGCAGCGGCATCCGCGCGTCGTCGACGGACGGTGGCGTCGGCCAGCGCGACGACGAGGCCGATGGCGCACAGCCCGATGCCGACCCAGGTGGCCATTCCTACCAGGTCGAAGGACTGGCGGTAGAAGGGGTCCTCGAGCCACTGCTGGCCCATGCTGATCCGGTACTGCCGGCTGAGCCAGGTCGAGGCAGCGGCGACCGTGGCAGCAAGACCGAGCAGGAGGGCGGGGCGTGTAGTGGGTCCTGGCTCGTCGGCCAAGCGCCGCAGGGCCAGCAGGAGGTCGGGCCGCCCGGTGTGCCGGGCGACCCACGCCGCGATCGGTCCGAGCACGAAGGTTCGGTGCCGCCGATGCTGGTCGAGCCTGCCCACCAAGACGAGGGCGGCTGCCGCGGAGGCGGCAGTCACGGCCGCGATCGCCAACAGCGGTGGCCACCAGTCAGCGAGCACGACGTCGGGCACGACGGGTATGTCCTGGACGAGCACATAGTCACCAGACGGCACCGCGGATCCGTCCGGGAGGTCCCGGTAGACGGGCATGTACGAGCCACGCAGGTTGAGCACAGTGATGCCGGCCCAGAGCAGGACGATGCCCACGACGGCACCCACGGCCACGGGCACCACGGTGTCGGCCACGGCGACTCGGCCCAGTTCGCCCGGCCCGGCCCCGGCGTCGCGCAGCTGGCGCATCCGGGCACGCCGCTCGATCGAACCCAGCTTCCACGTCTGGCCGGTCAGGAACAGCGAGGGCAGCGCGACCAGCAGCACCGCGAAGGCGACCCCGCCTCGGGTGCCGGGGTCGGCCACGACCTGGATGCTGGCGACGACGTCGGTGCCGTACAAGGCGATGAGGCCTCCAGCGGTGCACAGCAGGGCTGCTGTCACCGCTGCCGACAGCAGGCTCCCCCAGAAGCGGAGCCGGTCGTTGGGGGTGCGCCGGCGAGCCAGCCAGAGCGCGGTGGACCACCTGAGGGAGGTGCTCATCGCAAGCCTTCGGCCGCCGGGGTGGCAGGCGCAGGGGGCGGCTGTGAGCCGTCGACCCGCCCGTCCCACAGGTGCACCTCGCGGTCGGCGTGGGCCGCCACGCGCGCGTCGTGAGTGACCAGCACGACGGCCGCACCGGCATCGCGGGCAACGCCGACCAGCTCACCGGCCACCAGGTCGGAGGCCACCGAGTCCAGCGCCCCGGTCGGCTCGTCGGCCAGCACCACCCGCGGCCCGGTCACCAGCGCCCTCGCCAGCGCGACCCGCTGCCGCTCACCCCCGCTCATCCGCCCGCCCGTGGTCTGCGCCACCGAGGAGACGCCCAGTCGCCCGAGCCACTGCCTGGCATCGACGAGGGCCTCGGCACGACCTCGGCCCGACAGCAGCAGCGGCAGTGCGACGTTCTCCTCGCCGGTCAGCTCTGGCACGAGGGTGCCGTACTGGAACACCATCCCCACCGACTCGCGGCGCAGGGTCGCCCGGCCCCGGGCCCCCAGGGCCCGCAGGTCGACACCACCCAGCTGGACCGACCCTTGGGTCGGTACCAGGATGCCGGCCAGGCACAGGAGCAGCGTCGACTTCCCCGAGCCCGACGGGCCGGTGACGGCGACCACCTCGCCCTCTCGGACATCGAGGTCGACACCAAGCAGGGCCGGTGTCCCGTCGTAGTCGTGAACGACGCCGCGGCAGCTGAGCACCGGTGCGGTCATGCGATTTCTCCCTCGAGGTCGTCGATCCGGCGGCGTGCCGAGTCGATCCAGTGCAGGTCGGCGTCCAGGTGCGCCAAAGTTAGGTCGGCCGAGAGGACCTCCTGAAGGGTCGTGCCCGGCCGGTGCTTCGCCGCAGTCAGCTCGCGCATCCGCTCAACGCGCACGGCGCGCTCTCGCACGAGGTGCTCAACAGCGCGGTGGGTGCCCTCGGCGAGCAACAGCAGGGTCACCTTCGTGGCCACCGGATTCGCAGTGCGGTCAGGCAACGGTTCGACCTGGGTCAGCCAGCTCGCGAGCTCCTCGCGGCCCGCGGCTGTGATGCGGTAGGAGGTGCGGTCGGGACCGTCGACTCGCTCACGCGAGGCCTCCTCGACCAATCCCTTGTCGCGCAGGCGGCCCAGCGCGGCGTACACCTGCCCGAAGGCGAGCTGCTTGGCGGCGGGAAACAGCGCATCATGCTCCCGCTTCAGGTCATAGCCGTGCTGCTCCCCCCTCGACAGCAGCCCCAGCAACACGTGTCCCGTCGTCACCCTCACCACTATTCACCATAGGAATACCGATTGTCACGCGTTTCTTCGATGCGGCCGCAGATGACTGAGACCGCTCACTGTGTGCGGCATGTGAGTGCGGTGCGTCCTCAGTGATGACTCGAGAACTCAGGGGACGTAGACCATGACTGGCACAAACCGGTATTGGCCTTCGGACTCGCGCACCTCCACCTCCAACGCCAGGTCACTACGCCCTTCTTGGAGGGTCCACAAGTCCACGAGACAACTCCACGATCCTCCCTGCCAAATGGCCACGGAGGTTTGCCAGGTGTCGCTCGGCAGGACGACCAGATCCACGCGACCGTAGTCCTCCACTGCCGCCAGGCACTGCTGCCTGACGTCGTCGGAGACTGGATCAACTCCCCCCACGTCCCGCGCGAGGACGGCGTCCTTGCGAGCGAGAGAGGCGACTATTCGCGACAGCACGTCACGCCACTCCGTGGGGACGGGAGTCTCTTCTTCGCCCTTGGAAGGTACGTGAACATCGATCACAAGGCGACCGTAGTTCAGCACGGCAGACGCAGCGCCGACTCGGCCTGGTGCAACTACCCGCGGCAGATCCGTACACATCGACCAACGCCTCTTCGCCGCGAGTTCGAGCTGAGGTTCCCCACCGCCCACGGATCGCCATGCCACCGCAGTATGCCGCGTGGGCGCGCACGACCTGACTCACGCTAGGCACGGGTCACCCGGAGGAGCCCGCCGCACGCACCTGGCGTCCGACGGGCTCCTCACGGCCTGTGCCTCAGCGGCTCATGCCGAAGGCCGAGCGCGCCGTGGTGTCCTCACGCCCGATGAACCCCTCCCACAGGTCGTAGGTGTCCTTGGTGAAGTCGACGTCGCGGTCGTCGGCCGTGCCGCCGATCCGGTCAGGACCCACCCCGAACATCTGGGCGAAGTTGCCACCGGCATCCATCAGGCTCCGCTGGCCATTGGCGTTGTCGGTGTGCCAGTTGCCAATCATGTGGCCGACCTCGTGGCTGGTCACGTTGCCCAGGCCCTGGGCCACGAAGGACAGCTTCTTGGCGCCCGGCCCGGGGTAGCTGTTCAGGGAGTACGGGGCCTGCCTGCGGTTGCCGGGCTCGCTGAGCGAGTCCAGGAGCACCAGACCTGTCTCGGTGCGGCCGAAGTTTCCCGGGTCGATCGACTCGGCGATGCCGATCGTACCGATCCCGGACTCGGCGATGGTGCCGCCGAGGATGATCCTCGTGACGCCTGGCTGCCCGGTGAGATCCACACCGTCCGCACTGGAGACGACGTTAAGCGCGACCGAGTCGCTCAGCCCCGCTGCTGCGAGGTCAGCCCGCAAGTTCTCCTCGAGGTTCTTCTTGATCGCCCTGACCAGCGCCGACTCCTGGGCCTTGGTGAGGCCCCACCTGCCCATGAACGACGAAAGGGGTGACAGGTTGACGACCCCAAAGCCACCACCCCAGATCCGGGTGTTCACGCGGGCCCCGTCGGTGTCGAGGAAGATGGTCTGCGCAGCACCCCCCTCACCGCCGTAGCGGTAGACCTCGAGCTTCGCCTGGTAGGCCCCCGAGCCTCCGCCGAACTCCACGAAGTAACGGCCGTCCTTCGCCACCACGTAGTCGGCGTTGGCGTAGCCGGTGGCGCCGGGCAGCGGGCTGTCGAGCGGATAGATGTAGCTCGCGTCCTGAGCCGACCGGTGCGTCTCGGTGCCGTTGGGCCCGGAAACCGACACGTAACCGGGCGCGTCGAGAGTGGCTCCGAGCACGTCACCCGCCTTGAGGTTGACCGACCACACATCGCGGTCGTCAGCGCCGGCAGCCACCTTCAGCGAGTACTTGCCGGTGGTCGGGCCCTCCGGTGGGGCTCCGAAGACGGTCCAGCCGGTGGCGATGAGGTAATAGGTGCCAGCCTTCGGGATGCTGGCGGTCAGGCGGACGTCCCTACCCGACTCGAAGAACGTGTCCGAGACGAAGTTGAGGTCCCCGTCGACGAGCACCATCACCGGCTCCAGGCTGCCGCTGGTGGCCGTCATCCTGGCGGTGAGGCGCTCGCCGCCAGCCAGGGTCATTCGGTAGAAGTCATCATCCTCGCCCGGGTCTTCCATTGCCGGGGAGTCACCACGAAAGCCAGTGGTTTTGATCCCCTTGTTCTTGTCGGAGATGCCGGTGTCGCGGGCCAGCTCGGGGGCGCTGTCGTCCTCGGTGTTGGGAGCGATCTTCTTCAGCGCCGAGTCGGGAATGACCTCGGGCGACTGGGTGCCAAGAAGCGTGGCCCGGGGGTTCTGATCCGTACCGAACCCCTCGAGGACCTCCGCGTTGGCGCGGGTGTCGTTGGAGCCACGGGTACCGGCCGGTTCGTCCTCGGTGGCCCTGATGCCGGGGAGCACCCTCTGATTCTCCTGCGCTCGGGCCTGCTTGGTGGCCTGGGAGGCCATCCGCTGAGCGCCCAGACGGGTGGACTGCTCGGCCCAGCCCTGGAAGTCGCGCGGCGTGCCGGGTGGGACCAGCGACGTCGAGGGGTTGGGCCCCACGGGTGCGTCGCTCCCGTACCGGGTGCTTCGCTCACGCAACGCGTCCCTGAACTGGGCCAGCTGCTGGTCGCTGACCGCGGCGCCCACCGAGGTGGTGGCGTCGGCGGCCCGGGCCGTCGTGCTGATCGTGGCCGTCGCGGCCACGAGCGCTGCGACGAGCCCGATCGTGAGCGCCCCTGATGAGCGCCGTGTGTACCCAATTCTGGTCACGTGTGATCCACCTCGACAGACGTCCTTGTGCTGACCCGAGCAACGTAGCCCGAAACTCGGTGACTGGCGACGGGCACCACCGTCGGCGTGGCGTCAGCCCACTGGATTCAGGGCAGGACAGTGCGGAGAATCGGGATGCCGTCAGCACCCAGCACCAGCTCGGGTACCACCCGCGCTACACGCGGGTGGCCGGCGAGCAACGACCCGGCAGCCGTGAAGCCTGCGAGCTGCTCGAGCGAGATGACGGGCGGCGGCAGCCTCCGCACCTCCCTGCCCGCGTGCCGTGCCAACAGTTCTCGTGGACGTACCCACGCGCTGTGGTCGGACTCTGTGGTAGTTCCCGTGGCGTGCTGATCAGCAGGCATTCCGGCGGCCAGGGTCCACATGTCGTAGCGCCGCGGCTCGAACTCGGGGGTCACGCAGTGCGCCCGACCTCGCAGGTCGGCGACCGTGAGGCGCACCGCGCACTCCTCGACCTCGCGCACCGCTACCGCGGCCAACGGTGCGGCCTGCGCCGCCGTGCAGGCCATGGCCAAGGCGAGCTCAGTTAGCCCGGGCGTCCGCACCTCGAGGGCGTGGTCGACCATGTCGACCCCTCACCCGAGGAAGACGACCGTCGACGGGCGAACGCCATCGAGGCGACACGCGCTTTAGGACACCTCCGGCTTGTCACTCAGGAGGAATACGTCGCCGAAGGCGGACGTGAAGAGCGGTGCCTTGCCGACCAGTCCGTCCGGGACCCACGCCCACGCCTGCAACGCATTGGCATACGCGTCGGATGAGAACCGCCGGGTCAACTCCATCGCGGCAGCATCGACGTGGAGTCTACGACCGCGCTCAGTCACGTCGGACTTACCAGAACCCGCACGATCGGCGGCAGGACCGGATCGCGGCAGATGAGGAAGGCTGCCACTCATAATCAGGCGTGGTAGATGTCGCCGCGGTGGCCGATGGCAAGAACA
>JBBQWX010000163.1:0-9323 GCA_038210185.1 Actinomycetales bacterium | reverse complement strand
GGGGTGAAGTAGAGGTTGTAGGGGTCCTCGACGTGGACAGGCTTGCCGTGCTTGCCGGTTCGCGGGTCGATCGGCGTGAGCTGGTTGCCCTTGTCGCTGTTGACCCACAGCCGCGAGAGGTCCCACGAAGGGACGACGTGCTGCGGTTCGCGTCCGACCCGGAAGGTGCGGACGATGGCGAAGGTCGCAGGGTCGATGACCTGGACGGTGTTGTCCTGGCTGTTCGGGACGTAGACCAAGGGCTTGGCCGCCCGTGCCGCCGGGGCTAGGTCGCCAACTGCGGTTCCCGCGTAAATGTTCGTCGGGTTGTCGCTGACCGGTGCTGTGCTCGGCGCCGCGGGCGAACCCGAGGGTGTGGCGGAGCCCGGTGCGTTCGTCGACGTCGTCGGTGCGGTCGGAACCTCGGGGCCTCCCGCGGTACACGACGACACCACCAGGGTTGCGGTGAGGCCGAGGGTCGCCCACGCATGCGCCCGGGTGGCGGCTCGAGTTCGGGGCAACGGTCCGGTCCTTCGCTGGTCAGTCGCGTAGCAAGCGGGAGAGCGTGACCGGCTTCAGGCCCAGCACTGCCAGGTCCGACAGTATCCCCGGGAGTGCTTCGGCCGTTCCGGGATGGCCGAGGTGGAGGGAGACGATGGAGCCGGCCCGGGCGGTCCGCCGCACCCGGCTGCGCACCACTCGGGCGCCGGGGTCCTGGTAGTCCCGGGGGTCGACGTCGTAGGAGACGCACCTGGCGTAGCCCGCGGCCCACGCCGCGGCGCGGATCGTGGCCGTGCTGGTGGGGGTGCCCGACGGCCGGAACCACCAGCCGGCGGCGCCGAGGGACTGGGTGAGCTGGTCGCGTCCGCGGCGCACCTCCGTGCGCGCCTCCGCCGCGCTCAGCCGCGGCATGGTCTGGTGGCTCCAAGTGTGGTTGCCCAGCTCGTGGCCGTCCTGCTGGAGGGCGCGAGCCTGGCTGGGGTCGCCGTGCAGCCAGGTCCCGACCGCGAACACGGTGACCGCCGCCGAGGCCGCCAGGCAGGCCGCCCGCACGGCGTCGGTGAGCGCCGCCGTGCCCTGCCCGTGGAAGGTGAGGGCGACCTCGTCCCGGCTCCGCGGGCCGTGCGTGATGTCGGGCCCGCGCACTGCTGCGATCGACGGGCGAGGCGCAGGGGCGGGGGTCCCCGGAGCTGCCGACGCGGTGGCAGCGGCGCTTGGTGCGGCGGACCCGGGTGTCGGTGAGGTTGTCAGCTGCGCGGGCGCTGCGGTGTCCTGCGCAGGCGTGCCCGCGGATGTGGGGCTCGTGCACCCGGCCGCTCCGAGCAGGGCACCCGCACCCAAGGCCGCGCCGGCTCCGAGGGCCAGGCGGCGGGAGGGGGTCTGTTCGTCGGAGGGGCTCATCGAGCCATCCTGACGCGGCTGTCGAACCGTGGGGTCTTGACGGCGAGGGCAAAGGCAGCACGGAGACCTGGGAGTGCGCGCAGCCAGCGGGTGAGCGCGATGAGGGGTCGTTGCAGCAGGGCCCAGCCGCCGAGGGCGACCGCGGCACCCAGGCTCAGCCCCGCGAGGACATCCCACGGGTAGTGCGCGGCGATGTAGACCCGGGAGAACGCCAGTACCAGTGCGGCCACGACCGCGACCGCGCCGAGGCGGCGATGGGCCAGCAGCAGGCCGGCGGCCACGGCGCCGGCCATGACCGCGTGGTCGGAGGGGAAAGAGAAGTCGGTCGTGACGTCGGCCAGCCGCAGGACGCCGGGATGCGTGGCGTAGGGACGGGCCTCGGCGAAGAGCTGCCCCAGCGGCTGGTTGAGCGCCACGGCGAGGAGCATCGCCACGGGCGTCCAGCCGGTCGCCGCCAAGTCGCGGGCGCTGCCGTGGCGGGCGGCGACCAGGGCCGCGATCATTAGGGCGGCGAACAGCACCACACCGTAGGTGGCGTAGCCGAGGAAGAGCCCATGCAGGGCAGGAGTGTGGCGGGCCCAGGTGTTGATGGCCTGGAACACCTGGTCGTCGAGCTGGCGAAGAGGGTTCACGTGGTGGTCGTTCCTTCGGTGAGTGTGGGGATCTCGACCCGCACGCTGGTTCCGGTGGGGGGTTGGGTGCTGGAGGTGATCCGCAGTGTTCCGCCGATGTGTCGTACGAGCTCGCTGACGATGGCGAGCCCCAGCCCGCTGCCGGGCAGGTGCTGGTTGCCTTCCCGGGTGAACGGCCGGACCGCCGTCTCGGGGTCGCGCACCCCCGGTCCCCGGTCGACGACCGAGATCACCAGGATGGCGGCGCAGCGCGTCGTGTCGACCGTGACCGTGCTGCCGGGTGGGCTGTAGCGGACCGCGTTGTCGAGCAGGTTGCGCAGCACGGACGTCGTTGCCGGGGTGGGGACCCGGTCCTGCAGGTCGGCCCCGGACCTCACCTCGAGGGTGACGTCGTGCTGGTCGGCGAGGGGGAGGACCTCGCCGAGCACGTGCCTCAGGACGCCGGCCAGGTCCTCGCTCGTGCGGGGGCCACTGTCTGCCTGGGCGCGGGCGAGCTCGAGCAGCTGGTCGATGAGGTGTCGCGAGCGGCCCACACCACCACCGAGCTCGCTGAGCCGGGCGCGCACGTGCGCCTCGTCGGAGGCGGCCACGGCGTTCTCCAGCTGCAGTGACATGGCGGTCAGCGGGGTGCGCAGCTCATGGGCCGCCTGGGCGATGAAGAGCCGCTCGTGGTCGACGGACTCCTGCGTGCTTGCGAGCTGGGCGTTGAGCGCGACGAGGAAGCCGCGCAGCTCGGTCGGGCCGGCGTCGACGTCGACGGGTCCCAGGTCGCGGGCGTCTCGGCTGCCGATGTCGCTGGCGAGGCGGTTGACCGGGTGGAGCACGGTCCGCACGCTGAGGACGATGGCGAGCAGGAGCACGGGGATGAGCAGCAGGAGTGGAAGTACCGCGGACGTTGCGCTCTGGTGGGCTATCTCGTCGCGGGCGGCGATCGGTTGTGACACGGCGACCGGGCCACCGGCGGCCCGCGGCACGACGAGCAGCCGGCGCACCTGGCCGTCCACCGTCGTGGTCAGCAGTCCGGCCGCGGTGGTGGCGGGCAGCCCAGCGGCCGTCAGTGACGTGACGTCGAGGTCGGAGGCGGTGTCCGAGATCGGACCGTGGTCGGTAACCAGGTCCTGCGGTGTGCTGGACGAGGCTGCCACGATGGTGCCTACTTGGCGCAGCACGTCGTCCTGGAGGTCGCGGGCTTCCCGCAAGGCTGTGCTGTATGACCAGACGCCCGCCAGCGAGGCGACAGCCAGGGTTGAGACGGCGAGGGTGAGGGACAGGCGCGCGGTGAGGGACCGGGGTGTCAGGCGCCGGCGGTGTCCTTGGGGGTGACCCATCCCACCCCCCGGATGTTGCGGATGGTGTCGGCGCCGAGCTTGGCGCGCAACCGGTGGATGACGTACTCCACAGCGTTGCTCTCGACCTCGCGTCCCCAGCCGTAGACCCGCTGCTCGATCTCCTCTCGGGACAGGATCACGCCAGGGCGCGCGAGCAGCGCCCGCAGCACCGCGAACTCGCGCTTGGACAGGTCGACCTCGGCGCCGTCGGCCAGCCGGGCCCGGTGCCGTGCGATGTCGAGGCTGACCCGGCCGTTGGTCAGCACGGCGTCGAGGTGCTCGGCGCCCCGGCGTCGGATCACGGCGCGCATCCGGGCCAGCAGCTCGGAGGACTCGAACGGCTTGACGACGTAGTCGTCGGCCCCCAGGTCGAGGCCGTCGACCCGGTCGTCGAGCTCGTCCCTGGCGGTGACCACAATGACTGGGGTGTCATCTCCTGATGAACGCATGCGAGCCAACATCTCGCCACCCTGCAGGCCGGGGAGGCCCAGGTCGAGCAGCACCACGGCGTAGTCGTGGGTATCGAGGCTGTGCAGACCGGCACCGCCGTCGCTCACCCAGTCCACGGCATACGCGTCGTTCTCGAGGCGCTCCACGAGGGCAGCACCGATCATCGCATCATCCTCGACGAGCAGGACGCGCATGACCGGTGCTCCCTCCTGCGCGGGGACTACTTCTTCGCCTCCAGTGTGACGATGACCTTCTGCAGCTGTGTCATCGCCGCCGCAGCATCAGCCCGTGATGCAGGCGTGGCACGCGCCGAGGTGAGGGCGTCGTCGATCGCGGAGTCCATGGTGTGCCAGTCGCCCGGGGAGGTCGGCTTGATCGCCGCCTCGGCGTCGTCCCACGCAACTTCGAGGTCCTTGATCCGGGTGCGGGCCGCAGTCATGTCGCCCCTCTTGACCGAGCCCGCCACGTCGTCGACGATCACCGAGAACGACGTCAGGTCACCAAGCGGTGAAGTGGTGTCCTTCGCCGGTGCCGGCGCCCCGGTGGCGGCGCCACCGCTCGACACGGTCGGGGTCGCAGCCTCGGCGGCCGGGGCAGCCAGCGGCGGCGCGATCAGCGCGGCCATGCCGATCACGGCCGCGGCTCCACCGGCGGCCCAGGCGTAGTCGCGTCGCGGGCTCACCGCGGGCGTCTCATCCTTGGTCCGGATGCCGTGCCGCGAGACGAGGATCTGCTCACGCGCCACGAGCACGACGATCACGGTGAGGAAGAGCAGGCTGGTGACGCTCGCGCCCAGGCCCAGGCCGCCGTATGCGCGGCTCTGGGTGAGCAGGTCACCGAGCGAGGCGCCCAGCGGGCGGGTGAGTACATAGGCCATCCAGAAGGCGAGCACCGCGTTCATGCCGAGCTTCTTGGCCAGCCACACGAGGAGGATGAGGCCGCCGAAGATGAGGACGCCGTTGCGGAAGCCCAGCGACAGCGCCTCGGTGGCGAGGTCGCCGCCGGCGGTGCCGAGCGCGAAAGTGGTGAGGACCGCGGCCCAGTAGAACCGCTCGCGACGTGGGGAGTTGATCGCGGTGATCGCAAGGGTGCGTTCCTGACGCCACCAGATCGTGAAGACGACGGCCAGGACGACGGCGAAGACCGCGGTGCTGACGTACAGGCTCACGCCGAGCTGGTCGGTGAAGAAGTCGGTGATCTGGGTGCCGACGATGCTGACCAGCACCACAGTGAGCCAGTACAGCCACGGCGTGTACCGGCGGGTTCGCAACTGTGCGACCAAGGTAACCGCCAACACCGCAAACATCACTCCGTCGGTCACCGCGGTGCCGAGCCCCACGTTCACGGCGAGGTAGTCGGCGAACGTCTCACCGATGGTGGTCGAGAGGATCTTGATCAACCAGAAGGTGGCGGTGATGACCGGAACCTTGTTAAGGAAGTCCGACGTCGTCACGCGTTGGGTCATGGTGTCTGCTGTCATTGCATCAGCAAACGTCAGGAGACTTAGCCCCGCCTTAGGGTGTGGCCTTCGCCCAGTGGGCGGGATCGGGGTCTTGCGTCTGCCGCGCGGAGACAGAGTTGTTTCGACTCAGGGGCGCTGCTGCGACTGCGGGCGGAGCCATCTCCGAGCTGACACGGATGGTCGACGACGCGACACCTCCCGTACGTCCAGCACGCGCGGGCCCCTGCTTCCGTTGACCCGGGAGGGTGGCGATCGCTTCGGAGACCTTCCTCCCCCACGTCAGCGGCGTGACCGGTTCGGTGATCCGGATCCATTGCCACTTGCGCCAGCAGGGTAATCAGGCGATAGTGCTGGCCCCCGGTTGACCCGCCATCGGCCTGCGAGGGTGCACCGGTCATGGCGCTGCCATCGCTGCCGCTGCCTGGCTACCCACAGGTGCGGGTTCCGGTGGTCACGGCCGGCGCCGTCGCGGCACCGCCCAGGCGGGGCGAGGAAGCGGCCGGCTGTGGTCACCCGCGGCAGGCCCTCGTCCGGCCCCAGACCGTATGACGCGTGGTCGACGCTGCCGGGCTCACGCACCGCCAGCACACCAACGTCGAGGTGGGCGCGAGCACTCGCCCGCACTCGCTCCTCCGGCGCGGCGCTGTCCCCTGCCGGGCTGGCCAGCGCGAGGTGGGCGTGCACATCCACCAGCCCGGGCAGAAGGAAGAGATCCGTCGCCATGGTGCTGGCGCCGTCCACCGGCTATGTCGCGCTCCAGCGTCATCGTTGCCGTCAACGCGCTGATGCTCAAACGGCTCCGGCGCCGCAACCAGAGACTTCTGCCGCCCGCCGGCTTCATCGAACCTTCACAGAACTACCGGCTGACCTCCACCGTCCGCGGGGCCAGGGTAGTGCCTTCGTATCCCAATGCCTCCAAGGAGATCCTCGCGTGCGTACGACCTCTCGACTCGCCATCCCGGCCGCCGCCGTGACCCTCGTCCTGGCGCTCAGCGCCTGCGGATCGGGCGCCAACGCATCATCGGGATCGATGCACGGTGAAAGCGGTTCCACCGCCTCGACGTATTCCGGCGCGATGGTGGGCGCGACCGATGACGTGGAGTTCGCCCAGATGATGATTCCGCACCACGAGCAGGCCGTGGAGATGGCCGACCTCGCCTTGCAGAACGACTCGGCATCGGCGGACGTCAAGGCACTGGCCACTCAGATCAAGGCGGCTCAAGGCCCCGAGATCAAGTTGATGCAGGTCTGGCGGGGTCAGTGGGGCGCCTCGGAGAGTTCGGGCCCCATGGGCCACGGGTCAGGCGGGATGATGAGCGATCCAGACATGAGCTCGCTGAAGGATGCCAGCGGTTCTGAGTTCGACCGCATGTGGCTGACAGGGATGATCGCCCACCACGAGGGAGCCGTGACGATGGCGCAGGACGTGCTGGCAACCACCGAACAGGCTGGGGTCAAGGAGATTGCGACGGCCATCGTCGAAGGACAGCAGGCCGAGATCGCCACGATGAAGGGAATGCTCGGCTGACCATGCGCATGCGGCGTTCCGCCCCACCGCAACCGACCGGCCTGCGAGCGCGGTGTGCTCCGTGGGGCTAATACCGGCGTGCTTGACCGCGCCCGATCCAACACCTCCGAGCCCCGGCCACCGGGAGCACGTCCCGAGCACCCGACCCGGGGGCCAGGGGCCCCGGCGGGCTTGCCGTTCGCGAGCCCGGCAGGCTCACGTGAGCCGCGCCACCTCGAAGACGCGCTCGGTGTGCTGACCGGTGAGGACAGCGCCAACTCGCGATCAACCGTGAAGGCGCCCAACCGGTCAGGGTGAGGCTGCGCCATCGCCCTCGTGCTTTCTTCGTCGGCGCGGCCATGAAGATGCGGGCTCTTACGTGGTGACGACCAGTTCCTGACGCATGCCATTGGCGTAGTGGTTCGTCAGGTTGCACACGAGCTCGTAGTGGCCAGGAGGCAGGGTGATGGTGACCCAGCCGGCCGACCCGGATCCGATGCCCTCACCCGGCCCGGCAGCGCAGGAGCTCGAAGCCTCACCCAGGCTTCCTTGTTCGTCCACCTTGCCCTCGGCGGTGGGGACCCGCTGGCCCGCGGCGACTCCCGCGGCCAAAGGCAGCACGACGAGCTCGTGGGTGCGCCATCCACGGTTCTGCACGACGAAGGACACCTGCCCAGCGCGCACCGACGCCGGCCGCGCGATCAGTGCCATCCGCGACCCCATCGGGGCGGTGCCGCCCATCATCTGTGACATGCCCATGTCACCGAGCGTGACGTCGACGCGAGCGCCAGGAAGTCCCTGCGGCGTCGCGCACGACAGGGGAGCAGCCGTATAGCCGCGACCCATCATCCCGGCTTGGTCATTCGAGGTCCCGCCCATGCTGCCCCGCGGACGGGCTGACGAACCGCCCATCATCCCCCCTGAGCCGCCCTGGGTTGAGCACCCTGCAAGCAGGACCGCAGCGGCGGAAAGCGCCACCATCACGGGGGCGAAACCGGTCGTCTGTGCTCGTCTGGACATCCTTCCAACGTACACCCCTGGGGGTATGCTATCTCCCGGCCCGCGCCTGCCAGGACTGCTCTGCCTGCGTCTACGACCCGTTGGTCGAGCTCGCGCGGGAGGGGCGTCTAGCTGTGTATCGACCCAGTTCTGGTTCGCCCAAGAGCAACCGTCGTGGGCTGCGGCTGGGGGCCAGCCACGCCGACTGGGCCAGCGGGAACGGCCCTGAGGTCCGGCGCCCCGGGGAGGCGCTCCTGATGGTGGTGGCCGGCCGCCGGCACGCGCTGGACGACCTCAGCGGGCCCGGGGTGTCAAACCTTCGGCCGCGCGTCCTGAAAGCGGCGGCCGGCTGAGCCGGGGCCGTCAGGTGACGCACCTGTGCCGCGTGGCTGAAGCCACTCCGATGTACCTCACAACCGCGGGTCGAGTCAGCAGCACCGGTCCTAGAGTGCGGTCCAGGACACCACGCAGGGTAGGAGGCGCCGGTGCACCCACGAACTGATGAGGCTGCCAGGCACTGGGATGACGTGTACCGCGTCAAGGCGACTGACCAGGTGTCATGGTTCCAGCGAGACCCTGAAGTCTCACTACGGCTGCTGTCCACGACTGCCGGTTCCGTTGTCGACATCGGTGCAGGCGCTTCGACCTTGGCGGATCGGCTCCTCGGGGCCGGCCGCACCGACCTCACCCTGCTCGATGTCTCGTCGGCCGCACTCGAGGTCACGCGAGCACGCCTGGGACCGGCGGCCAAGGACGTCACCTTCGTCACCGCAGACGTCCTGACCTGGGAACCCGCGAGCACCTTCGACTGCTGGCACGACCGCGCCGTCTTCCACTTCCTCGTCGACGCCGACGACCGCGCGGCGTACGTCTCCCACACGGCTCGGCTCGTCGCCCCAGGTGGAACATTGGTGTTGGGCACCTTCGCCGCGGACGGGCCGACCAGCTGCTCCGGTCTGCCCACCGACCGCTACGACGCCGCCGAACTCGCATCCGTCTTCGCCAACCACTTCATCCTTCTGCACTCCGAGAACGAAGTTCACCGCACCCCCTCGGGTGCCCAGCAGCACTTCACCTGGGTCGTGCTCACCCGCCTGGCACCGGGGTACTGAAACCATCCATCCGCGGGGGTTGCGATCCGTTCATTCGGGGGAGGTCGACGCGGAGAGTCCCTCCGCCGCCACACGGCTGTGCCAATGACAGTCGGCCTGAGGATGCGCTCACGCGCACGACAAGGGGACACGGCTAGGACCCAGGGCGCCCCCGGTGCCCCCGCTCCCGAACTCGGAAGGCACCGGAATCTGAGGCAACCCGTGGCTCGCTCTCCAGCCTCTCGGAGGGCCACAGCCCAGACTCGTGTTAGCAAGCGTTAGCAAACCAAGGGCCGATCCGCGGCGTCACAGGCCTGTGACCTGCAGTTTTATGTGGCCAGGGGCGGGGTCGAACCGCCGACCTTCCGATTTTCAGTCGGACGCTCGTACCAACTGAGCTACCTGGCCGGACCAGAGACGAAAGCGGTCGGTGAACCGACCGCTCCATCTCGGAGCGACCCCGACGGGACTCGA
>JBBQWX010000162.1:0-9392 GCA_038210185.1 Actinomycetales bacterium | reverse complement strand
GTTGGCGCCCTCGACGTCGATCTTGTTGACCGCGACGACGATCGGCACGTCGGCCGCCTGCATGTGGTTGAGCGCCTCGATGGTCTGCGGCATGACGCCGTCATCGGCCGCCACCACCAGGATCGCGATGTCCGTGACCTTGGCACCACGGGCACGCATGGCGGTGAACGCCTCGTGGCCCGGGGTGTCGATGAAGGTGATCGGACGGTCGAGGCCCTCGTGCTCGCGGTGGACCTGGTAGGCACCGATGTGCTGGGTGATGCCACCGGTCTCGCCGCCCGCGACGTTCTCGTTGCGGATGGCGTCGAGGAGCCGGGTCTTCCCGTGGTCGACGTGACCCACGACCGTGACGACCGGCGGACGGGCCTGAAGGTCCTCGTCGTCCTCACCCTCGATGCCGGTCTCCAGGTCGATGTGGAACGAGTCGAAGAGCTCACGCTCCTCCTCCTCGGGCGACACCATGCGGATGTCGTAGCCGAGCTCGCCACCGAGCAGCCGGAAGGTGTCCTCGTCGAGGCTCTGCGTCGCCGTGGCCATCTCACCGAGGTGGAAGAGCACGGTGACGAGGGCACCCGGGTTCGCGTCGATCTTGTCCGCGAAGTCGGACAGGCTCGCGCCCTGACGGATCTGGATGATGGTCTTGCCGTCACCGCGGGGAACGCTCACGCCACCGATCGACGGCGCCTGCATCTCCTCGAACTCCATGCGCTTCGCGCGCTTGGACTTGCGGGCTCGACCGGGTCGACCGCCACCGCGGCCGAAGGCACCCTGGGTGCCGCCGCGACCACCGGGGCCGCTGCGGAACCCGCCGCCACCACCGCCGGGACGGCCGCCGAAGCCGCCGCCCGCACCGGGGCCGGCGCCACCGGGTCGCGCACCGGCAGCGCCGGGTCGTGCGCCACCGCGCGCCGGACGCTCACCGGGACGAGCCACGGCGGAGCGGTCGGGCATCATGCCCGGGCTCGGACGTGCGCCACCGGGGCGCGGGCCGGCCGCGCCGGCACCGCCGGGTCCGGCGGGGCCGCCGGGCCGGGTGCCCGGACGGCTCTGCGGACGCGGCATGCCCTGGCTGGGGGCGAAGGGGTTGTTGCCGGGGCGTGCCGGGGCCTCGCGGGAACGGCCCATGCCCTGGCTGGGGGCGAACGGGTTGTTGCCCGGGCGCGGAGTGCTCTGGCGCGGGGCACCCGGACGCGGAGCGGCCTGGCCGGCGCCACCCTCACGGGCGGCCGGCGCCACGGGGGCGGCCGGAGCGGCTGGTGCCGGAGCCGCGGGGGCGGGGGCCGCCGGGCCGGGGGTCGGCGCGGTGGGAGCCGCGGCGGCCGGAGCAGGAGCGGCCGCAGCAGGAGCGGCCTCCACGGGAGCAGCCGCGGCGGGAGCAGCGGAAGCGGGAGCCGGAGCCGGCGTGCTCGGTGCAGGTGCAGCCGGTGCAGGTGCAGCGGGTGCCGGGGCAGCGGGTGCCGCCTCGGCAGGAGACGCGGTGGGGGCAGCCGGGGCAGCCGGGCCGGTCGGGGCCGCCACGGCTTTCGCCGGCGCGGGCCTGGTGGCCGGGGCCTTCTTGGCCGCAGCCGGCGCAGCGGCCTTGGGGGCCTGGTCGGGGAACTTCTCGTGGTACCTGCGTACCACGGGGGTCTCGATCGTCGAGCTGGCGCTCTTGACGTACTCGCCCATGCCGTTCAGGCGCTCGAGGAGGACCTTGCTGGTCACTCCGAGATCCTTGGCAAGTGCGCTCACACGGACTTTAGACACTTCTCTCCTGTCCAGGTCCGTGCTCTGTTGCGCGGACCGTCGTTACAGCTGGGGGGTGCTCATAGCTGAGTACTCATCGGGTGCTCATCAGCGTCAAACCCGCTTTCGGTTGTTGCTCTCGGACGGTGGCTCCTGCTCGTGGGCCCTGACCCAGTCGGCGACGGCGGTGGTGTCAGGCGACGTGCTGCTGCGCAGCGCGCGCCCGAACGCCCGGCGGCGGACGGCGAGGTCGAAGCACGAGAGGTTCGGGTGCAGCCAAGCGCCACGCCCCGGACGACGTCGCTCGGAATCCGGCAGAACGACACGGATGCCGTCGGAGCCGGGTCCGAGGACCACTCGCAGAAGTGCCGACCGGCTATCCGCCCCACGACACCCGATGCAGGTACGCATCGGGTGGCCGGGCCGGAGTCCAGTCCGGTCGGTCTGCACCAGTCTACCGCCTACGGGTGCCGCGGCGCGTCATCCGTGCTCATAGGGGCCGCGACGGCCGCTTCGGTGTCGGGCCGGATGTCGATCCGCCAGCCGGTGAGCTTGGCCGCCAGCCGGGCGTTCTGCCCCTCGCGGCCGATGGCCAGTGACAGCTGGTAGTCGGGCACGATGACCCGGGCCGAGCGAAGCTGGCGGTCGACGATCTCGACCGAGGAGACCCGCGCCGGCGAGAGCGCGGCAGCGACGAACGTCGCGGGGTCGTCGGACCAGTCGACGATGTCGATCTTCTCGCCGTGCAGCTCGCTCATGACGGCGCGCACGCGTGCCCCCATCGGGCCGATGCACGAGCCCTTGGCGTTCAGCCCGGCAACCGTGGAGTGCACGGCGATCTTGGTGCGGTGCCCCGCCTCACGGGCCAGGGCCTCGATCGAGACGCTGCCGTCGGCGATCTCGGGCACCTCGAGGGCGAAGAGCTTCTTGACCAGGTTCGGGTGGGTGCGCGACAGCCCGATCTGGGGGCCGCGCATGCCGCGCTTGACCGACACGACGAAGCAGCGCAGCCGCTGCCCGTGCACGTAGCTCTCGCCCGGCACCTGCTCGGCGAGCGGCAGGATGCCCTCGACGGCGCCGAAGTCGACGGTCACGTGTCGCGGGTCGGGGCTCTGCTGGATGATGCCGGCGACGATGTCGCCCTCGCGCCCCTTGAAGTCGCCCAGGATCGCGTCGTCCTCGATGTCACGCAGCCGTTGGACGATGACCTGGCGAGCCGTGGCGGCCGCCACCCGGCCGAAGCCGGTGGGGGTGTCGTCGAACTCGGGGCCCAGCTCGCGACGCGGCCTCGCGGGGTTGCCCTCGTCGTCGACCTCACCCTCGGCAGCGGGGATCTCGGTCTCCTCGCGGGCCCAGATGACGACGTGGCCCGTCTTGCGGTCGAGCTCGGCCCGGCAGTGCCGGTGGTGACCGTCGGTGCGCTGGTAGGCGAGGCCGAGGGCCTGCTCGATCGCCGGGATGAGCACGTCGAGGGAGACCGCCCGCTCCCGCTCGAGTGCGCGCAGGGCGGCCAGGTCGATGTCCATGTCAGCTGTCCTTGCTCTCGTCGGGGCGGGCGAACTCGACCTGGACGACAGCCTTCTCGACCTGCGCGTACGGCAGCGTCTCGGTGCGGGCGGGCGCGGCCCTGGTCGCGGGCACCGCCAGGGTGACCTCGGCGGCCGAGGCGCTGGTGACGCGCCCGATGACCTCGCCCCCGGCACGGTGCACGCTCACGAGCCGCCCGACGTTGCGGCGGAAGTGGCGCGGTTGTGTCAGCGGCCGGCCGATGCCGGGCGAGGAGACCTCCAGGGTGTAGGGCTGCTCCCCCATGACGTCGGTGGCGTCGAGGGCATCGCTCACCAGGTGGGTGGAGTCCGCGACCTCGTCGAGGGTGAGGGGAGGGGTGGGCTCGGTGACCGGATCGTCGTCGCCGAGTGCGCGGTCGACGAGCACCTTGACCACGCGGCGGCGGCCGGCCGGGGTGACGACGACGTCCTCGAGCACCAGGGCCCTCGCGCCGAGGGTCTCCTGCAGGATGGGGCGGATGCTGTCCGCTGTGGTCATGCACCCTCCCTCTCTGCAGTTTGTCGGTCGGCGGGTGACCGCCGGAACCCACTCTAGGACAGATCGGATCGGGCTCCGACCCGTGCGATGATGCGCGCATGACGCAGGGAGCCCGCCCCGGCGTGCCCCGGCGCTCCCTCATCGCGGGGCTGGTCGCCGTGGTCCTGCCGGCGACGGGCTGCGGCATCCGGCTCGAGGACGATGCGCCCAGGCTGCCCCTGCTGCCAACGCGCACACCGGTTCCCGCGGAGGCCGAGCTGGCTGCCCTGACCCGTGACACGGCATCCCTCGCCGAGCTCGCGGCCACCGTCACGGGCGCGCTCGCGGCCGACCTCGTCATCCTGCACCGGCGCCAGCACACGGTCCTGCGCACCACCCTGCTGTCGATGCAGGTGCCGGCGGCTGACCTCGCCGCCCCCGCGTCAGCCGGCCCGACCGGTACCCCGAGTGCATCGGGAGCCAGCCCGTCGGCGACGGCATCCCCCGTCGTGGGGCGTCGCGAGCTCGCCGCGGCCGAGGGCGCGTCCGCGGCGTCGGCGGCCACGTTCGCCGGGGTGGAGCCCGACCTGCGGGCCACGGTGGCCTCGCTCCACGCGCAGCGGTACGCCGCGGCGACCCTGCTCGCCGGCCGCCCGCCGACCGTTCCTCTCGACCCGGTCGGCGGCGACCGGGTGGGCGCCCTGGCCACCTCGACGTCGGCGGCGGTCTACTTCCTGGAGGTGGTGAGCGCCCGGTCAGCGGGCGCCCAGCGCGCCAGGTCCGACACCACCCTCAGCGCGCTGAGCGCCCTGCTGGCCGACCAGCGGGCCGGCGGTGCCCGGCCCGGCGCCCCCCTCGGGCACCCGCTGCCGTTCCCGGTCGACGACGCGGCGGCCGCGGCAAGGCTGGCCCGCGAGACGCTCACCACCCTGCGCGCCGGTTACGGGGAGCACCTCGAGCCGCTGGTCACCTCCGACGGCGGCGGCGGGCTCGCCGCCCTGACCCGGTGGCTGGGTGCGGTCGAGGTCGAGGCGTACCGCTGGGGTGTCGACCTCGCACCCTTCCCGGGGCTCGCGTGAGCCAGGTGGTGCCACTCCCCCCGCCGTGGGTGACCCAGGTCGGCAGCTACCCCGCGGACGGTGGTCCGACCGGCGCGCAGTGGCTCGCCACGGTGCCGCGGCTGATCGACCAGGGGCTGCAGCGCTGGGGCGTCACCGTCGACGGCGAGCCGCACACCGGCTACACCGCGATCGTCGTGCCAGTGCGGCGCGGGGTGCAGCGGCTCGCACTGAAGGTGACGTGGCCGCACCCGGAGGGCACCCACGAGGCGCTCGCACTGCGCACCTGGGCCGGCGAGGGTGCCGTGCGGCTCGTTGCGGCCCTGCCGTCGGACGGCCTGCTCCTGCTCGAGCGGCTCGACGCCGACCAGGACCTCACCCCGGTGTGGGTCGACGAGGCCTGCGTGGTGATCGGTGAGCTGCTGGGCCGGTTGCAGGTGCCCGCTCCCCCCCAGCTCGCCCGGCTCGGGCCCTACCTCACGCCGCACCTGGAGCGGATGGCCGCCCGTCCGGCCGTCCCGCGGCGGGTCACCCAGCGCACGGTCGGCCTGGCCCGTGAGCTTCTGGCCGACGACGGCCCCGAGCTGCTGCTGCACACCGACCTGCACTTCGAGAACGTGCTCCGTCGCCGTGACGGGGTCTACGTCGCCATCGACCCCAAACCGGTCGCCGGGCACCCCGCGTTCGACATCTTCCCCGTGCTGCAGAACCGGGTCGACGAGCTCGGCACCGGCGCGGCGTTCCGCTGGTCGGTGCGGCACCGCGTCGCGCTCGTCGCCGAGGCGGCCGGCATCGACGTCGAGGAGGCCATGGCCTGGTCGTTGCTTCGCGCCGGGATCGAGGTGAGCTGGACCAGCCAGCTCGGCGACCCCGATGCCCTCTCGACCCGCATCGCCCTGGCCAAGGCCTTGGACGACTGACCGCGGCGGCCGCACGAGCCGTTGAGCGGCATACGGTGGGTCGATGGTGAACCGGCTCTCGGGCTCCTCGAGCCCCTACCTGCTCCAGCACGCCGACAACCCGGTGCACTGGTGGGAGTGGGGCGAGGAGGCGTTCGACGAGGCGCGCGGTCGCGACCTGCCGATCCTGCTCTCGGTCGGCTACGCCGCCTGCCACTGGTGCCACGTCATGGCTCACGAGTCGTTCGAGGACCTCGAGGTCGCCGACGTCGTCAACACCGGCTTCGTGGCGGTCAAGGTCGACCGCGAGGAGCGCCCGGACGTCGACGCGGTCTACATGGCCGCGACCACGGCCCTCACCGGGCACGGCGGGTGGCCGATGACCTGCCTGCTCACCCCCGACGGCGACCCCTTCTTCGCGGGCACGTACCTGCCCAAGCAGCAGCTGCTCGCGCTGCTGGCCAACGCCGGTGAGGTGTGGGCGGACCAGCGGGAGCGGGTGCTGGCCTCGGGTGCCAGCGTCGCCGAGCAGCTGCGGGCACACACCGGACCGCCGGCGCCGACGCGGGTGGATGCCGGGGTGTGCGACGCCGCGGTGCGGCGGCTGCGCACGACGTTCGACGACGCACGCGGCGGCTTCGGCAGCGCCCCCAAGTTCCCACCGTCGATGGTGCTGGAGTTCCTGCTGCGCCACCACGCGCGCACCGGCTCGGCCGATGCGCTGGCGATGGTCCGCCGAACGTGCGACGCGATGGCCCGCGGCGGCCTGTACGACCAGCTCGGCGGTGGGTTCGCCCGGTACTCCGTCGACGCCGGCTGGGTGGTGCCGCACTTCGAGAAGATGCTCTACGACAACGCCCTGCTCCTGCGCGTCTACGCCCACCTCTGGCGCGCGACCGGCGACCCGCTCGCCCGGCGGGTGGCCGAGGAGACCGCCGATTTCCTGCTGCGCGACCTGCGCACCGGCGAGGGCGGGTTCGCGTCGGCGCTCGATGCCGACACCGTCGTCGACGGGCACTCGCACGAGGGCCTCACCTACGCATGGACGCCGGCCCAGCTGGTCGACGTGCTCGGCGAGCGCGACGGCGAGCGGGCTGCCGCGCTGCTCGAGGTCACCGCCGCCGGCACCTTCGAGGCGGGGGCGTCGACCCTGCAGCTGCGGGCCGACCCGGACGACCCGTCGTGGTGGGCGACCACGCGCGACCGGCTGCTCGCCGCCCGCGCGCTGCGGCCCCAGCCGAGCCGCGACGACAAGGTGGTGACTTCCTGGAACGGCTTGGCCCTCGCGGCCCTCGCGGAGGCCGGGGTGCTGCTCCGGCGAGCCGACCTCGTGGCGGCGGCGGAGACCGCGGCGGCACTCGTGCTCGACCTCCACCTCGGCGACGGCATGCTGCGGCGCACCTCCCGCGGCGGGGTCGTCGGCACGGCACCCGGCGTGCTCGACGACCACGGGAACCTCGCCGAGGGACTGCTCGCCCTGCACCAGGCGACCGGCGAGCGCCGGTGGGCGGCTGCGGCGCAGTCGTTGCTCGACACCGCACTCGACCGCTTCGTCGACGAGCACGGCATCCTGCACGACACCGCGAACGACGCCGCTCCCCTGTTCGCGCGCCCCGCAGGCCGAACCGACAACGCCGAGCCGGCCGGGGCCTCCGCACTGGCCGGAGCCCTGCTCACCTCCGCCGCCCTCACCGGGTCGCACCGGCACCGGGAGGCTGCATCCGGTGCGCTCGACGCCTGTGGCCCGGTGGCCGAGCAGGACCCGCGCTTCGCAGGGTGGGCCCTGGCGGTGGCGGAGGCTGCGGTCGCCGGCCCCCTGCAGGTGGCCGTGGTCGGCGACGGCGGTGCCGCGCAGGCGCTGCTCGACGTGGCGTTCGCAGCCGCGTCGCCCGGGGTGGTCGTCGTACACGGGATGCCGGACGCCGCGGGGGTGCCGCTGCTGGCGGACCGGCCGCTGGTCCAGGGGGGTGCCGCGGCCTACGTGTGCCGGGGTTTCGTCTGCGAGCAACCGATCACGGACCCCGCCCTGCTGCGCGTCGCCCTGGCCGGGGCGGACCCCGCACCTGCCGGGTGAGGAGCCCCGTCCCCACCCGCCCTGGGATGCCGGGAAGCACAGAGGGTGGCGACCGGGAACCGAAGCCCGTCCGTGCCGCCGCCTCCCGGCATCCGCTCAGCCCGGGCGGTCGACGAACGACGCCACAGGGCTGATGGGCGTGTGCTGTGGACAGCACACGTTGTGGTGGGACCCCGGTCGGCGCTGCCGCCGGGATCCTCGGGAAGAAACTCCTGCACCATGGTCCCGCTGGTTCGAGACATGGGACGACCTGAGATGTTGACGTCGGGCTCCCCTGCTGAAACCCGGCTCTTGTGGCAGCGTAGCAGCGCACGGCGCCGCCGCAACGGGGGCGAGGTCTCGGTTTTCGGGTCGGTCGCGGACCCGGCGCAGACGGCGAAGAGCTTCTCCGGCGGTCACACGACCAGCAGGCTGTACGCGGCGTCACGCTGCACCATCAACCGCTCCGCACGCGTCGGGTCGACCCATGCCGCCGTCGCCCAGACGTCGGCCCAGAGCAACTCCGGGCCGGTCACCGTCGCGGACCCGGACCGGGTGATCCCCAAGCCGGTTCGCGGGTCGACGACATGGGCGCCGCGCGCTGCCGCACCTGACGTCGCGACGCCGCCGCGGCGCACGGTGAGCACCCGGGCCACCGCACCGGGCCGGCGGGGGTCCTCGATGCCGATCCGCCACGACGGGGCCGCGGCCGACGGCCCGGGCCCGGCGCCCACGACGAGATCGCCACCGGCGCCGATGCTGTAGGAGACCTCGGGCACGACGTCGAGGTGGGCGGCCGCGCCCCCGACGGCCCAGCCCTTGACCAGACCGGTCGGGTCGAACGCCAGCCGGCCCTCGGGGCGTCGCCGCCAGGCACGGAACAGCCCGTCGGTGCGGTCCTCCGCCTCGAGGCACAGCTCGGTCACGTCGGCGACCCACGCGTGCGCCTCGTCGCGCTCGCCGTGCTGCAGCCGCAGCAGGTCGCTGTCGGCGCGCCA
This sequence comes from Actinomycetales bacterium, assembly GCA_038210185.1. Taxonomy (GTDB): domain Bacteria; phylum Actinomycetota; class Actinomycetes; order Actinomycetales; family Dermatophilaceae; genus Fodinibacter. The sequence goes on along the minus strand of JBBQWX010000162.1, from coordinate 634 downwards.
GGTGCTGAGCACCTCGTCGACCTTGCGCAGGTGCGCGAAGACCCGGGCCACACCCGCCTCCAGGTCGGGCCGGGTCGGCTCGACGGCGCGCACGTGCACGCTCACCGGCATCCCCATGACCTGCTCGACCCACGCGCGACGGGCCAGCGCCGGCGGCGGCGGGGCCGCGGGAGTGACGGGGAGCTCGGCGGTGATCACAGGTTGGCCCGGTCGATCGCCGACTGCAGCGAGCCGATGTAGCCCTGCGAGGTGTAGGTGGCGCCCGAGACCATGTCGATGTTCGCGCTCTGGGCAGCGACGGTCTCCGAGTTGAGGATCGGCACCGCATAGGAGTTGATCTCCTGGTCCTTGCGGTCGTTCCACGGCACCTGCGTGACCTCGGAGTCGGTGATCTTGCCGTTCTGCACGGTGATCCTCACCTGCACGTCGCCGAACCGGGTCGCGACCGCGTCACCCGTGTAGGTCTTCGCGGCAGCGGTGGAGCCGCTGCCACTCGACCCCGAGCCGGAGGTGGTGCCCGTGTCGGACTCCGCCACCACGCTCGCGGCGGCTCCGGAGTCGGTCGACGTGTGGTAGCTGAACAGGAGCACCAGGGCCGAGACCGTGCTGAGCAGCCAGGTGGTGATGCGGCGCA
>JBBQWX010000161.1:0-9461 GCA_038210185.1 Actinomycetales bacterium | reverse complement strand
CAACGAGCCCGGCCCGCAGCTCAGCCCCAACGAGGTCGACGCCCTGCTCACCGCCACCCTCGACGCCGCCGACGGTGCCGACGGTGCCGACGGTGCCGACTGGGTCGTCGGTGCCGACGGTGCCGACTGGGTCGTCGGCTGCGGCAGCCTGCCGCCCGGTGCCCCGACCGAGCTGTATGCCGCTCTGGTCACCCGGGTGCGCGAGCGCGGCATCCGCGTGGCCGTCGACTCCTCCGGCGCTCCGATGACCGCGGCGGTCGCGGCCCGCCCGAACCTCATCAAGCCCAACCACGAGGAGCTCGCCGAGCTCGTCGACCACCCCCTGCCCACCCTCGGCGACGTGCACGCCGCCGCCCGCGAGCTGGTCTCCGCAGGCATCGAGGTCGTCGCGGTGAGCCTCGGCAGCGATGGCGCCCTGCTCGTCACCGCCCACGAGCTGCTGCAGGCCCGGGCGACCATCACCACCCCCCTGTCCACCGTGGGCGCCGGCGACTGCATGCTCGCCGGCCTGCTCCACGGCCTGTCGCGCGGCTCCAGCGCCGCCGACGCCCTCGCCGGCGCCGTCACCTGGGGCGCCGCCGCCGTCACCCTTCCCGGCAGCCGCGTGCCGGCCCCGATCGACCTCATCGGCATCTGCGTGGAGGTCCTCCGCACCCCCGACCTCTCGCTCGTCCTGCGCTGACCCCGAAAGGAAGCACCATGCCCCTCATCACCGACGAACAGGTCGTCCTCGACCTGACCGGTGCCGACCGCCACGAGGCCACCCGTGCCCTCGCCGAGCGGCTCGTGGCCAGCGGCCGATGCACCGACCTCGACACCTTCCTCGCCGACGTCACCGAGCGCGAGAGCAAGATGGCCACCGGCCTGCCCGGCGGCATCGGCATCCCGCACGCCCGCAGCGCGGCGATCATCGAGCCCTCGCTGGTGTTCGGCCGCTCCTCCGACGGCATCGACTGGGGTGCCAAGGACGGTCCGGCCACCCTGGTCTTCCTGATCGCCGCTCCCGAGGGCGGGGGAGACGCGCACATGCAGATGCTGCCCAAGCTCGCCCGCGCGCTGATGAAGAAGGACTTCAAGGCAGCCCTGGCCGCGGCGACCACCGAGGCCGAGGTCGTGGCCATCGTCGAGGCGCAGGTCGCCCTCGACCCCCCCAAGGCCGCGCCCGCCGCCGCCGCCACGCCGGCCGCTGTGGCCACCGCGACGCCGGATGCCGGAGACGCGCCTGCCGCTGCCGCCGCACCCGCGGCCACGCAGACCGTGGTCGATGACGGCCCCCGATCGCTCACCTTCGTGGGCGTGACCTCCTGCCCGACCGGCATCGCCCACACCTACATGGCGGCGGAGTCCCTCGAGAACGCCGCCACGGCCGCCGGCCACGTCATGAAGGTCGAGACCCAGGGCTCGGCCGGCACCACGCCGCTGAGCGCCGCCGAGATCGCCGACGCCGACGCGGTGATCTTCGCCCACGACCTCCCGGTCAAGGACGCCGGCCGGTTCGCCGGCAAGCCGATCGTCGACGTCGGCGTCAAGAAGGGCATCTCCGACGGCCCGGCCCTCATCGAGGAGGCGGCGCTCCTCGCCGCCCAGTGGAGGGCCCACCCGCAGCTGGCCGCCGAGGCCAGGTCCGCCGGCCCCGTGGTCTCCGGTGGCCTGGTCACCAAGGTCGACAGCAACGCGAGCACCCTGACCAAGCTGCGCCAGTGGCTGATGACCGGTGTGTCCTACATGATCCCGTTCGTCGCCGCGGGCGGCATCCTCATCGCGATGTCGTTCATGCTGGCCCAGCTCGCCATGGGCGAGCAGGGGGCCATCGAGATCGTCAAGTACGGCCTCACCGCCGAGGGCGACTTCAACATCACCCAGAGCTTCGACCCCCTCAGCCTCACCTCCTGGGCCGCGCTGCTCTACGTGGTGGGCGGCGCAGCGTTCGGCTTCCTCGTGCCGATCCTGTCCGGCTTCATCGCCTTCGCCATCGCCGACCGACCGGGTCTGGTGCCCGGCATCGTCGGTGGCTCAATCGCGGCGACGATGGGCGCCGGCTTCCTCGGTGGCCTGGTCACCGGCCTGGTCGGCGGGTTCGCCGCCCGGTGGATCTCCGGCTGGAAGGTGCACAAGGGCGTCCGTGGCGTCATGCCTGTGGTCGTCATCCCACTGCTGTCGACCTTCATCACCGCGGGCCTGTTCATCACCCTGCTCGGCCGACCGATCGTCGCCCTGAGCGACGCCCTGACCAGCGCCCTGAACGGCATGAGCGGCTCCAGCGCGATCCTGCTGGGCGCCATCCTCGGCGCGATGATGGGCTTCGACCTCGGCGGGCCCGTCAACAAGGTGGCCTACGCCTTCGCCACCGCCGGCCTCGCGACGGCCGGCGCAGCCTCCGACAGCCCCCAGCTGAAGATCATGGCCGCGGTCATGGCCGCCGGCATGGTGGCCCCGCTCGCCATGGCCCTGTCGACCACCCTTCGCCCGCAGCTGTTCTCGGAGCCCGAGCGTGAGAACGGCAAGGCCGCCTGGCTGCTCGGCTTCTCGTTCATCTCCGAAGGTGCGATCCCGTTCGCCGCCGCCGACCCGGTGCGCATCATGACCTCCTCGGTCATCGGCTCCTCGATCTGCGGCGCCCTCGCGATGGCGTTCGGCCTCGGCATCCGCGCCCCCCACGGCGGCATCTGGGTGCTGCCGATCATGGGCAGCCTCGTCCAGATCCTGCTCTTCCTCGTGGCGCTGGTCGTCGGCATCGCCGTGATGGCCACCATCGTCATCTTCCTCAAGTCGCGCGACAAGCGCCTCGCCGAGGTCGACGCGGTCGCCACCGTCTGAGCGGTGGGGGAGCGGACGGCATCCGGGCAGCGCCGCGGATGCCGCCCCGTCCCGCCCCGCTGAACCGCACGGTTCCCCGTAGCGTCACCCCCAGATCGCACCACACGCGCACCACCGACCCCACCAACCCCACCAGGAGCACTCCATGGCACAGCGCACCGTCACCATCGCCTCGTCCGTCGGCCTGCACGCCCGCCCGGCCGCCCTGTTCGTCGAGGCGGCGAGCGAGACCGGCCTCGACGTCGAGATCGGGCGTCCCGGCGAGGACGCCGTCGACGCGACGAGCATCCTCGGGGTCATGGCCCTGGGCGCCCTGCACGGCGAGGAGGTCGTGCTCACCGCAGGGGGAGACGGCGCCGACGAGGCGCTCGACGCCCTGGTCGCCCTGCTCTCGCGCGACCTCGACGCGGAGTGAGCGTCGTGACCTCGACAGAGACCCGGCAGGGCATCGGCGTCAGCCCGGGGTCGGCCTACGGGCCGGTGGTGCAGGTCGCCCCACCGGTGCGCCCACCGCCGGACGAGCCGGGCGTGGACGACCGCGAAGCCGCGCTGGCCGACGTCAAGGCGGCCTTCGAGGTCGTCGCAGTGGCCCTGGAGGGCAGGGCCCGGCACGCCGACGACACCGCCCAGCAGATCCTCAAGGCCACCGCCCTCATCGCCCGCGACAAGGGGCTGGTCAAGGCTGCCGACAAGCAGCTCGCTGCCGGTCGGGGGCGCGCGAACGCCATCGCCAACGCGGTGGAGGAGTACTGCGCGCAGTTCGAGGCGCTCGGCGGCTACTTCGCCGAGCGGGTGACCGACCTGCGTGACGTCGGCTCCCGGGCCGTGGCCGCGGTGCTCGGCGTCGCAGCGCCGGGCGTGCCTGACTTCGCCGAGCCCAGCGTCGTCGTGGCCGAGGACCTCGCCCCGGCGGAGACGGCCACCCTCGACCGCGACCTCGTCGTCGGCATCGTCACCCAGGCGGGTGGGCGCACGAGCCACACCGCGATCCTGGCGGCCCAGATGGGCATCCCGGCGGTCGTCCAGCTCGCCGGTGCCACCGGCATCCCGCCCGGCACGCATGTCGCGCTCGACGGAGACACCGGCGAGGTCACCATCGCCCCCGACATCGCCCTGGTCCAGGCCCAGAAGGTGCGTCGCGAGAAGCGCGCCGAGGCGCTCGCCGCCAGCAGCGGCCCGGGTGTCACGCGCGACGGCCACCCCGTGGCGCTGCTCGCCAACATCGGCGGGGTGCCGGACGCCGAGGCGGCCGGAACCCTCGACCTCGAGGGGGTCGGGCTGTTCCGCACCGAGTTCGTGTTCCTGTCGGCCAACAAGGCGCCGACGGTGGAGGAGCAGGCGGAGATCTACCGGAAGGTGTTCCGGCCGTTCGGCGCCCGGCGCGTGGTCGTCCGCACGCTGGACGCCGGGGCCGACAAGCCGCTGGCCTTCGCCGACCTGGGGCCGGAGGAGAACCCGGCCCTGGGTCGGCGCGGCCTGCGCCTGTCTGCTGAGCGCCCCGAGCTGCTCGACGCCCAGCTCGAGGCGTTGTCGATCGCGGCCAAGGACACCGGCGCCGACGTGCGGGTGATGGCCCCCATGGTCGCCACCGTCGAGGAGGCCGCCTGGTTCGCCCGTCGGGTGCGCGAGAACGGGCTCCCGAAGGCCGGGGTCATGATCGAGGTGCCGGGCGCGGCGCTCCGAGCCGCGCACGTGCTCGCCGAGGTCGACTTCGGCAGCCTGGGCACCAACGACCTGGCGCAGTACACGATGGCCGCCGACCGCATGCAGGGCGTGCTGTCCGACCTGCTCGACCCGTGGCAGCCGGCCGTGCTCGACGTCGTGGCCGCCGCGTGCGACGGGGCACGCCGGGTGGGCCGACCGATCGGGGTCTGCGGGGAGTCGGCGGGTGACCCCCTGCTCGCGCTCGTGCTCGCCGGCCTCGGGGTGTCGAGCCTGTCGATGGCGCCGAGCAAGGTTCCCGTGGTGCGGCTGGCGCTGTCGCTGCACAGCCTGCCGGAGTGCCAGGGGCTGGCCACGGTGGCCCGAGAGGCTCGCACGGCCAAGGAGGCCCTCGAGGCGGTCCGCTCCCGGTCCCGCGCCGAGCTCACCGACCTCCTCTAGCCCCCGGCATCCTCGCCGCGAGTCCGTATCTCATCCGAGTTGGGTGCTCACGTGGCTGCCAGGGCAACCACCTCAGCACCCAACTCGGGGAGATGAGGGGTCAGGCGCCCACGAGGGGGACCGCGACGTCGCTGCCACCCTGCGGGGTGAGCCGCTCGCGTACCTGCACCAGCATCGGCACGGGTGCGAACCCTCCGGCGAGCAGGGCCTCGCCCTGCACGAACCCGTTGGACGCCTGCAGCATCGCCTTGGGCGCGAACCCGAATGCCCGGCCCAGCTCGGCGATGTCATCCGGGCTGTTCATCCGCATCAGCATCAGGTTGTCGCACTGGCTGAGGATCTGCGGGTCGATCTTCGACGGGCGCTGCGAGGACAGCAGGAACCACAGGCCGTACTTCCGGCCCTCGGCGGCGATCTGGATCAGGCGGTCGAGCAGTTTCTGCGCCACGGGGCTGGCCGGGTCGCTGCTGCACAGGTTGTGGGCCTCGTCGATGACGAGCAGCGTCGGGATGCGCCGGTCGCGCTGGGCCCACAGCTCGTCGACGACCTCGAGGCAGACGGCGATCGGTTCCGACGGGTCGCCGAACCCCCCGAGGTCCATGACCGTGACGCCGGCGCCACCGCCGGCGCCACCGCCGGTGACGACGTCGGCGGCCGAGGGCAGCTCGCCGGCCCACACCTGCCACTCGAGCAGCCCGAGGTTCTCCATCCGACGGGCCAGCGACAGCTGGCCGGGGGTGCCCGAGCGCAGCCCCGCGAGCAGGGCGCCGAGGTCGGATTCGTTGCCGATCTGCGCGAGGAAGCTGATGAAGGCGTTGTACTCGTCCTGGTCGTGGATGGGGTCGAGCTGCAGCGTCGCGGCCTGGGCCTGACGCGTCATCGTGCGGAACCTCATCCGCAGCGGCTCGTCGCCCTCGCCGCGGGTGGAGTCGCTGCGCAGCACCCGCACCCCGCGGTCGGCGATCCGCCGGGCGTCCGCCTCCGCCACGCCGGGGAGGGTGGAGCCGAGGTGCACGAAGTCGGCGTTCGGGTCGAAGACGGCCATCCGCAGGTCGGTCTGCAGCAGAAGCCGCTCCAGGAGCACTCCCAGCGCATACGTCTTGCCCGAGCCGCTCTGGCCGCACAGGAACGAGTGCCGGTTGAAGCCGCCCGCCCGCAGGCTCGCTTCGGCCCCGACGTCACCGGTGCGCCACGTGCCGATCGACATCGTGCCCGCGGCGGCGCCGTGCAGGCCACCGAGCTCGGCGGGTCGGGCGAGCTCGAGGGCCGCCCCGCGGAACGCCGGCCGAGCACCGCGCTGCACCGCGCCCTCCTCGTCCAGGGCGCCGATGACCACGCCGAAGCCGGTCAGCGGGTCCTCGCCCACCGGCTCGATGACGTCGACGACCTGGCCCAGGAGCCGGGCACCGTCCGGCGTCGTGACGACCACCATGTCGCCCGGCGCGACCCCGTCGTCCGCCGCCGCGCGGAACGTGAAGCCCCGTCCGTCGCGGGACTCGGCCCGCGCCTCGTCGGCCATCGTCGTCATCGGGTGCTCCTCTCGCGGCCCACGGGCCGGAAGGGCCGCGTCGACGTGGTGCCAGACACATCATGGCGGATGCCGGTGCGTCCCCGCCCGCCCCACCCCGCGGCCCGCTCGCCCGCGGCGAGTAGCATGACGGCGTCCCGTGGCACCCCGCAGCACATCTGGAGTTCTCGCGCGTGAGCACCCCCCGCCCGGCCGCCGTCATCGTCCTCGCCGCTGGAGAGGGCACCCGGATGAAGTCCCTGACTCCCAAGGTGCTGCACCCCATCGGCGGGGTGACCCTGGTGGGCCACGCGATCCGGGCGGCCCGCGCCACCGGCGCCGACCACGTCGGCGTGGTCGTCCGCCACGACCGTGACCGGGTCGTGGAGGTGTGCACCTCGCTCGACCCCGACCTCGTCTTCGCCGACCAGGACGAGGTCAAGGGCACCGGTCGCGCGGTCGAGTGCGGGCTGCTCGCCCTGCCGGCCGACCTGAGCGGCACCGTGCTCGTCACCTGTGGCGACGTGCCGCTGCTCACCGGCGACACGCTCGTCGAGCTGCACGCCGCGCACACCGAGAACGGCAGCGCCGTCACGGTCGTCACCGCCCACCTGGCCGACCCGACGGGCTACGGGCGCGTCGTGCGCGGCGCCGACGGCCGGGTCGAGAAGATCGTCGAGCAGAAGGACGCCACCGAGGCCGAGCGGGCGATCACCGAGATCAACTCCGGCATCTACGCCTTCGAGGCCGACGTGCTCCGCGACGCGCTCGCCCACGTGGGCACCGACAACGCCCAGGGCGAGAAGTACATCACCGACGTCATCGCCATCGCCCGGGCCGGTGGGCACCCGGTGTGTGCCCACGTGCTCGACGACCTCTGGCAGACCGAGGGCGTCAATGACCGCGTGCAGCTGGCCGCCCTGGGGCGTGAGCTCAACCGCCGGGTCTGCGAGCGGCACCTGCGGGCGGGAGTCACGATCGTCGACCCCGCCACGACCTGGGTCGACGTCGACGTCAGCATCGGCCAGGACACCACGGTGCTGCCCGGCACCCAGCTGCTGGGGGCCACGAGCATCGGCACGGATGCCGTGATCGGCCCCGAGGTGACCCTCACCGACACCGAGGTCGGCGACGGCGCCCAGGTCACCCGGGCGGTCGCGGTCCTCGCGGTCATCGGGCCCCACTCGACCGTGGGCCCCTACTCCTACCTCCGGCCGGGCACGCGGCTCGGCGCACGCGGAAAGATCGGCGGCTTCGTCGAGACCAAGAACGCCGACATCGGCGAAGGCGCCAAGGTGCCGCACCTGTCGTATGCCGGTGACGTCACGATCGGCGAGGGGGCCAACATCGGCGCCGGCACGATCTTCGCCAACTACGACGGTGTCGCGAAGCACCGCTCGAGGGTCGGCCGGCACTCCTTCGTCGGCTCGAACTCGGTTCTCATCAGCCCGGTCGACGTCGGCGACGGGGCCTACGTCGGCGCCGGCTCGGCCCTGACCGGCGACGTCGAGCCCGGCCAGATCGCCGTGGCGCGCGGCCGCCAGCGCAACATCGACGGCTGGGTGGCGCGCGCCCGGGCCGGCACGAAGACCGCGGCCGCGGCTGAGGCGGCGCGGGAACGGCATCCGGAGACAGATCAGCCGACCACCGCAGAAGGTTCCGGCCAGTGAGCCACCCCCGACCGCCGTCGGCGAACATCCGCAGGCGACCCAAGAAGCAGATGATGCTGTTCTCGGGGCGGGCGAATCCCGGTCTCGCACAGGAGGTCGCGGCGCAGCTCGGCACCGAGCTGGTTCCCACGAGCGCCTACGACTTCGCCAACGGCGAGATCTACGTGCGCTTCGAGGAGTCGGTCCGCGGGTCCGACGCGTTCGTCATGCAGAGCCACACCAGCCCGATCAACGAGTGCATCATGGAGCACCTGCTCATGGTCGATGCGCTCAAGCGGGCCAGCGCCAAGCGGATCACTGTGGTCATGCCGTTCTACGGCTACGCCCGCCAGGACAAGAAGCACCGCGGCCGCGAGCCGATCAGCGCCCGGCTGATGGCCGACATGTTCAAGACGGCCGGTGCCGACCGGCTGATCTGCGTCGACCTGCACACCGACCAGATCCAGGGCTTCTTCGACGGCCCGGTCGACCACCTGATGGCGATCCCGATCCTCAGCGAGTACGTCGCCACGAAGTACGGCGACCAGGACCTCGCGGTCGTCTCCCCGGATGCCGGTCGCATCAAGGTCGCGGAGCAGTGGTCGAAGCGGCTCGGCGGCGCCCCGCTGGCCTTCATCCACAAGACGCGCGACATCAACCGCCCCAACGAGATGGTCGCCAACCGGGTCGTGGGTCTGGTGCGCGACCGGGTGTGCGTGCTCGTCGACGACATGATCGACACCGGCGGCACCATCACGAAGGCTGCCGACGCCCTGATGGCCGATGGCGCCAAGGCGGTCATCATCGCGGCCACGCACGCCATTCTCAGCGGGCCGGCGGTCGAGCTGCTGCGCGCCTGCGCGGCCGAGGAGGTCATCGTGACCAACACGCTGCCCATCTCGCCGGAGAAGGAGGTCGACGGCATCACGGTGCTCTCGATCGCCCCGCTCATCAGCGCCGCGGTCAAGGAGGTCTTCGAGGACGGCTCGGTCACGAGCCTCTTCGGCGGCCGCGCCTGACGCTTCCCCCGGTCGATGTACTTACATCGACCAATAGGTCGATCTGGGTACGGGTGGGGTGTACCTGCGGTGACCTATTGGTCGATGTGGGTACGGCTGCCGGGTGGGGTGTACCTGCAGTGACCTATTGGTCGATGTGGGTACGGCTGTTGAGCGACAGGCTGGATGATCACCAGTGGTGGTCTTCGCGACACGGCCAGTGCGGCGGGGTGGTCCTAACGCTGCCGGCGCGTCAGCGTGACGACAGTGTTGACCAGGGGGTTCGGCCGCTCCGACGATTCGCGGCCGGGCCGGCGGCGAGGGCTTGCGAAGCCCTCTGGGCTCGGGCAGGGTGCAACACCACTTGCCCCCTGCCGGTGGCGGAAC
>JBBQWX010000160.1:0-9477 GCA_038210185.1 Actinomycetales bacterium | reverse complement strand
CTCGGACGTCGACAACGCCGCGTTGTTGTGCCAGCGCCACCACACCGTCGTGCACGACCGGCGACTGTGGGCGACCGTTCGGGAGCGGCCCGACGACCTCGGCCGGTACGTCGTGTGGGACCTGAACCCCGGCTCCTACGATCGTCAGCTGGAGTGGCTGGCGAGGCAGCGCGCCGTGCACGACCCGCCGGCGTTGACCCGTGAACGACTCCTGGAGCTGGTCGCCGCGATCACCGGCGACGACGACGGCGACCGCCGCCTGGCCGAACGCGACCTCACCGACCATGCCGACGCCCGGTACTGGGCCGAGCTCCGCGAGGACCCCGACGACCCCCAGTACCGGGCCTGGATGGCGCAGTTCCACGACAACGTCGACGCCGGCGACACCCTCCACGCCCGCGACACCATGCACGCCCGCGACACCGCCGCCGCCCCGGCCGTCGCCTGAACTACGACGAGGACATGCCAGGACGGGCCACCTCGTCGCGGTCCGCGCGGGGCTCCCCGTTAGCGGTCCGCGCGAGGCACCCGGGAGCGGTCCGCGCGAGGCGGCCATGCTCCATGCAGGCCACCGCCGCCAGGAGGCCCTTCCTCTCGAGGGTCCGGATGCTCCGTTCAGAGGCACCCGCCGCGTGGCTCGTCTATAGGTTAGCCTTACCTAACTATGAGCGAAGTCCTCGACCGGATCAGCACCCCGGCGCCGTTCTGGCGCTCGGACGTGCTGACCCGTCACGGGGCCTCTCCGGCGCTGGTCGCCGGAGACGAACAGCTGAGCTACGCCGAGCTCGGCCAGCGGGTGGAGCTCGAGGCGAACGGGTGGCCGGGGGCAGGGAAACGCCGCCTCGTGCTCCTCGAGATCGAGCCGAGCGTCGCCAGCGTGGTCACCTATCTCGCGGCCCTGCAGGCCGGGCACGTCGTGCTGCTCGCCGCTCCGGGGCGCGCCGAGCGCCTGGCGACGGCATGGTCCCCGGACGACACCGCGCGCCTGCGCGGGCGGAGCTGGGAGGTCTCGCACGGCTCCACGCCCGGCAGGCACGACCTGCATCCCGACCTGGCGCTGCTGCTGTCGACGTCAGGGAGCACGGGCTCGCCGAAGCTCGTGCGGCTCTCCGCCGAGGCGGTGCGGTCCAACGCCGCGGACATCGCCGGCGCCCTGGGCCTGGATGCCAGCGACCGCGCCGTGACGACCCTGCCGCTGCACTACTGCTACGGCCTGTCCGTGCTGCACTCGCACCTGGCGGTGGGCGGCTCGGTCCTGCTGACCGACGCCTCGGTCGTCGACCCCGCCCTGTGGGCGGCGATGCGCGACACCGGCGTCACCTCGCTGGCCGGTGTGCCGCACACGTTCGACCTGCTCGAGTCGGTCGACGCACCGACGGCCACGGTGCCGACACTGCGGCGGGTCACCCAGGCCGGGGGTCGCCTCGAGCCTGCGCAGGTGCGGTCCTGGGCGCGGCGCGGCGAGCGTGAGGGCTGGGACCTGCGCGTCATGTACGGCCAGACCGAGGCCACCGCCCGGATGTCGGTCACCGGGCCCGGGCAGGTGGCCACAGACCCCGCCTCGGTCGGGCGAGCGGTGGGCAGAGGCCGGTTCAGCGTGCGCGACGCCTCGGGCGAGGTTCCGGTGGGCGAGGTCGGCGACCTGTTCTACTCCGGTCCCAACGCCATGCTCGGCTACGCGCTCGCCGCTGGGGACCTGGCCCGTGGTCGCGACGTCACCGAGCTCGCGACCGGTGACCTCGCGCGACTGCGCCGCGACGGCACGCTCGAGATCGTCGGGCGGCGCTCGTCGTTCCTCAAGGTCAACGGGGTGCGTCTCGACGTCGAGCGCGTCGAGCAGCTGCTCGCGGATGCCGGCCTCCTCGCGTTGGTCGGTGGTTCCGACGAGCGGCTGCTCGCCCTGGTGGTCGATGACCGACCCGACGGCCCGGCTGGCCTGTCACAGCGGGCGATCCGAGCTCTCGCCGATGCCACCGGGCTGCCCCCCCACCGGATGGGGGTGGCGACGGTGCCCGCGCTGCCTCGCCACCCGAACGGCAAGCCCGACCGCACCGCGGTCGGCCCGACCTTCGACCTGCTCACCACGAGGGAGACCGACCGGCCCGCAGGAGCCTCGGCCGACGCTCTCGTGGCGCTGTACTGCGAGCTGCTGGGCCGGCCGGACGCCACCACGGACTCCACGTTCGTCGACCTCGGCGGCGACTCGTTGTCCTACGTCGAGGTGTCGCTGCACCTGGAGGAGCGCCTGGGGCCGCTGCCCGCGGACTGGCCGCTGCGCCCCATCCGGGTGCTGGCCACCGACGAGCCCCCGCAGCCGGGCCGGTTCGCGCGGGTCGACACGACCATCGTGCTGCGAGCACTGGCGATCCTCGCGATCGTCGGCTCGCACACCCACGTGGTGCACGTCCTCGGGGGTGCGCACGTCCTCCTCGGCGTCGCGGGCTACAACTTCGCCCGTTTCGCGGCCACGGCGAGCACTGCCCGCGAGACCTGGCGACGGGTCGGCGGCACGGTGGCGCGGATCGCCGTGCCCACCATCGTGTGGGTCGCCGCGGTCGCCCTGCTGGCCGGCACCTACTCGGTGGCGAACCTCGGGCTGGTCAACTGGCTGTTCGGCAGCGACTCGTGGTCGTCCACGTGGCGTCTGTGGTTCCTCGAGGCGCTCGCCTGGACCCTGCTCGCCTTCGCCGCCCTGCTGAGCGTGCCGGCAGTGCGCAGGCTCAACGCCCGGGCACCGTTCACGCTGGCCGCCACGGTGGCGGTCGGAGGTGCAGCCGCCCGCCTCGACGACTTCGCGCTGACCTCCCCGCCCGGGCGAGGAACCGCACCCGCGGTGCTCTGGCTGGTCGCCATCGGCTGGGCGGCCCAGGTCGCCTCGACCCGCCGGCACCGCCTGGTGCTGAGCGGGATTCTCGTCGTCATGATGCCCGGGTTCATGGGCGACCCGATCCGCGAGGCGACCATCGCCTGTGGACTGCTGCTCGTCGTCTGGGTGCGCACCCTGCCCGTGCCGCGGCTGCTGCTCCCGGCGCTCGCGGTCCTCGCCAGTGCGTCGCTGTACATCTACCTGACCCACTTCGAGGTGTACCGCGCCACGGACGTGCCGCTCGTCAACTTCGCCCTCGGCATCAGCGTCGGCCTGCTCGCCTGGCTCGTGGCCACCCGGCTGACGGCCCGGTTCGGCGTCCAGCGCCGCACGCCGACGGCCGACCCACCCCCGACCGACCCACCCCCGACCGACCCACCGCCGGGCTCCCGGCTCACCCCCCGACCCCTTCAGGAGGCCCCCCGATGATCCGACGACTGGTGCCCGCGGCCCTGGCCGTGGCAGCCCTGACCGCCGCGTGCGGCACCGGCGACGAGCTGCCGCAGCTCGACCCGGACAAGCTGACGGTGTACAGCGCGCAACACGAGAACCTCGTCGACGCCTGGGTCAAGGGCTTCACGGCCGACACCGGCATCGAGGTCCAGGTGCGGCAGGGCAAGGACTCCTCGATGGGCAACCAGATCGTCACGGAGGGCGCCCGTTCGCCGGCCGACGTCTTCCTCACCGAGAACTCGCCGGCGATCACCGTCGTCCAGAACGCCGACCTGCTCGCGCCCGTCGACCAGACCACCCTGGACCAGGTCGACCCGGCCTTCCGGCCGAGCAACGGCCGGTGGACCGGCATCGCCGCTCGCTCCACGGTGCTGGTCTACAACCCGAGCCTGGTCTCGAAAGCCGACCTGCCGGCATCCATGATGGACCTGGCCGAGCCCGAGTACGCCGGCAAGTGGGGGGCGGCCCCCGCCGGTGCCGACTTCCAGGCGATCGTCGCCGGGATGCTCGAGACGAAGGGCGAGCCGGCCACGAGCGCGTGGCTGGCGGGGCTGAAGAAGAACGCGAAGGTCTACCAGAACAACATCGCCACGATGAAGGCCGTCAACGCCGGCGAGGTGCCGATGGGCGTCATGTACCACTACTACTGGTACCGCGACCAGGCGCTGACCCAGGAGGGCAGCAAGAACACCGAGCTGCACTACTTCAGGAACGAGGACGTCGGCGCGTTCGTCAGCGTCAGCGGGGGCGGGGTGCTCGCGTCGAGCAAGCACGCCGCCGACGCCCAGAAGTTCCTCGCCTGGATCACCAGCCCCAAGGGCCAGGCCGTCATCGCCGCCAGCACGTCGATGGAGTATGCGGTGGGGCAGGACCAGCCCTCCGACGCGGCGCTGCCGCCGCTGGCCGCACTGGAGTCGCCGACGGTCGACCCCTTCGCCCTCGACGGACCCGCGGTGATCGAGCTCATGACCCAGGCAGGCATCATCTAACCCGTGACGACGACCACCACCCGGGGCGTGCGCCGGCCGCGGCGGCCACCGACGCCGGCGACCGGCGGGCTGATGCTGGCCGCAGTGCTCGTCACGGCCGTGTCGGTGCTGCCGATCCTCGTCGTCCTGGCGAATGCGCTGGGTCAGGGCTGGTCGGAGGCCGTCGCCGACGTCGTGCGGCCACGCGTGGGCGAGCTGCTGCGCAACACCGTCTCGCTCATGGTGCTCGCGACGGCCGCTTGCGCCGTCCTGGGCGTCGGCTGCGCCTGGCTGGTCGAGCGGACCGGTCTGCCCGGAGCCGGCTGGTGGCGGGTGCTGCTCGTCGCTCCGTTGGCCGTGCCCGCCTTCGTCAACGCCTATGCGTGGGTCTCGCTGCGTCCGGCGATGACCGGTCTGGGTGGCGCCGTGCTCATCACGACACTCTCGTACTTCCCGCTGGTCTTCCTGCCGGTGTCGGCCGCACTGCGCGGGCTCGACCGCTCCTGGGAGGACACCGCCCGGTCGCTCGGCCTGGGCCGGTGGCGCACGTTCGCCCGGATCGTCCTGCCCCAGCTGCGCCCCGCCGTCCTCGGAGGGTGCCTGCTGGTGGCCCTGCACCTGCTCGCCGAGTTCGGGGTGCTGGCCATGCTGCGCTTCCCCACGTTCACCACGGCCATCCTCGACCAGTACGAGGCCGCCTTCGACACCGGCACCGGGAGCGTGCTCGCGGTCGTGCTGGTGCTGCTGTGCGTGGCGGTGCTGACCGTCGAGCACGTCTGGCGAGGCCGTCGCGGTCACGCCCGGATCGGCGCGGGCGTCGTCCGGCGGTCCGAGGCCGCCGCCCTGGGCCGGTGGCTCGCCCCGAGCCTGCTCGCGCTGGCCGTGCTCGTGGCCCTGGCCCTCGGGGTCCCGGCGTACAGCCTGGGCCACTGGTTGGCCGCCCCCGGGGCGACGGTCGACGGCTCCGGCCTCGCCAGTGCACTGGCGGCCACGATCGGGCTGGCGCTCGCGGCAGCGGTGCTCGCCTGTGTCGCAGCATTCCCGGTGGCCCTGCTGCTGCGGCGCCGCCAGACGCTGTTCACCGCGACGGTCGAACGGCTCTGCTACCTGGCCAGCTCGCTGCCCGGGGTCGTCGTCGGCCTCGCCCTGGTCATGCTCGCCATCCGCTGGGCCACCGGCCTCTACCAGAGCGCGACGCTGCTCGTCATCGCCTACGCCATCCTCTTCCTGCCGCGAGCGTTGGTGGCGATCCGCACCGCCCTCGACCAGGCGCCGGGCGGCCTGATCGAGAGCGCTCGGGCCTTGGGCGACAGCCCGGCGCGAGCCGTCGCGCGGGTCGTCGTCCCGCTGGCGTCCCCGGGCATTCTGACCGCGCTCGCCCTGGTGTTCATGGCCACCACCACCGAGCTGACCGCGACGCTGCTGCTCGCGCCCACGGGCACCCACACGCTGGCGACCGGCTTCTGGGCGGCCAGCAGCTCGCTCGACTACGGCGCGGCCGCACCGTACGCGGTCGCGATGGTGCTGTTGTCGGCACCGATGACCTGGCTCCTCCTGCGGCAGCGGGCGGTGGTCGCGTGAGCCGGCTGGTGGTCGAGGGGGTTTGCGCCTCCTACGGTGCCACGAAGGTGCTGCACGAGGTCGACCTGACCGTGGAGGAGGGGACGACGGCGGCCATCCTGGGCGCTTCGGGCTGCGGCAAGTCGACCCTGCTCCGCGTGGTCGCGGGGTTCCACACCGCGGATGCCGGTGAGGTGCGGATCGGGAACCGCACCGTGGCACGCCCCGGGTTCGCCGTGCCGCCGGAGCGGCGCGGCATCGGCTACCTGTCCCAGGAGGGAAACCTGTTCCCGCACCTGACGGTCGCCGGGAACATCGGCTTCGGCCTGCCCCGGTCCGAGCGGCGCGACCGCGCGCGGACGGCGGAACTGCTCGAGCTCGTCGGGCTCTTGCCGTCCCACGCGGACCGCCGTCCCGAGCAGCTGTCCGGTGGACAACAGCAGCGGGTCGCGCTGGCCCGGGCCCTGGCTCGCCGCCCCGAGCTCGTCCTGCTCGACGAGCCCTTCGGCTCGCTGGACGCCGGCCTGCGGACGTCCACCCGGCGTGCCGTCGCCGACGCCCTTTCGGCGGCCGGCGCCACCGTGCTCCTCGTGACCCACGACCAGGACGAGGCGCTGTCGTTCGCCGACCAGGTGGCCATCATGCGGGCCGGCCGGTTCGTGCAGGTCGGGCCGCCCAGGCTGGTCTACTCGACGCCCGTCGACCAGGCGACGGCGGGCGTCCTGGGCGACCTGGTCATGCTGACCGGCCGGGGGCGGGGTGGCGAGGTCGACACGCCGCTGGGGACCCTTCCCCTGGCGGGGCCCGGGATGAACGGCGCCGTCGACGTCGCGCTGCGCCCCGAGCAGGTCGTTCTCAGCGCCCCGACCGACCCGGCCGACGGGTCCGTCGAGGCCGTCGTCGACGCCGTCGACTACTTCGGTCACGACGCCCTGGTCCGGCTGGGCGTGCGGGGCCGGTCGTCCACCGAACGCATGGTGGTGCTCGCCCGGGTCGTCGGAGTCGACGCCCCGGCCCCCGGACAGGTCGTGGGGCTGCGCGTGCGCGGTCGGGTGCAGGCCTTTCCTCATGCCGACGCGACTCCCGCCGAGCCGGCCTGACCATCGCCCACGCCCCGGCCGGACCCGACTCGAGGGTCGACCGAGTGCGCTCGGCGGGACGCGCTCCTAGCGCTGCCTCCCGGCGCGGTGCAGCCGCGGCCACTCGATCTTCGGGCAGGTGTCCATGACCACACCGAGCCCGGCGGCACGGGCCCGCTCGGCGGCTGCCTGGTCGATGACGCCGAGCTGCATCCAGACGGCGTCGATCTGCAGGCGGTCCTTGTTGCGGATGGCGTCGTCGACGACACCGCCGACGTGCTCGCTGTTGACGAAGCAGTCGACCACCGTGATGTCCTGGTCGGGCACGTCGTCCAGCGACGCGTACCCCGGGCAGCCGTGCACCGTCTCGGCCCTGGGATGCACCGGGATGATCGCGGTGCCGAGCTCGACGTGCATCCACCTCGAGACGCGGTGCGCGGTGCGCTCCCGGTTGTTCGACAACCCGACCACCACCCACCTGCCGGGGTCCGTGAGCAGCGCACGGATCAGGTCGGGGTCGTTGTGGTGCTGAAGGCCCATGGGCCCATTGTGCCCTCACGGCGCCGGCCGGCGCCGGCCGGCGCCGGTCGGCCCCGCGTGGGCGACGGCCGGCGCGCGCGCACTCAGTCGTTGCCGAACAGGTCGCGCGTGTAGACCTTGTCGGCGACGTCGTGCAGCTCCTCGACGAGCCGGTTGGCGAGGATGACGTCGCTGCGCCGCTTGAGCTCGTCGAGGTCGCGCACGACCTCGGAACCGTAGAAGCGGTCGCCGTCGAGCTCGGGCTCGTAGACGATGACCTCGATGCCCTTGGCCTTGACCCGCTTCATGACCCCCTGCACGCTGCTCGACCGGAAGTTGTCCGACCCGGACTTCATGATCAGGCGGTGGATGCCGACGACCTTGGGGTCGCGCGCCACGACGTCGGCGGCCACGAAGTCCTTGCGGGTGGTGTTGGCGGCGACGATGGCGCTGATCAGGGTCTGCGGCACGTCGGCGTAGTTGGCGAGCAGCTGCTTGGTGTCCTTCGGCAGGCAGTAGCCGCCGTAGCCGAACGACGGGTTGTTGTAGTGCGACCCGATGCGCGGGTCCAGGCCCACCCCCTCGATGATCTGGCGGGTGTCGAGCCCGTGGGTGAGGGCATAGGTGTCGAGCTCGTTGAAGAAGGCCACGCGCATCGCCAGGTAGGTGTTGGCGAACAGCTTGATCGCCTCGGCCTCGGTGCTGTCGGTGAGCAGCACCGGCACCTCGTCGAGCGCGGCCTCGGCGAGCAGCGCCGCGAACCGCTGCCCCCGTGCCCCGGGGTCGCCGACGATGATCCGAGACGGGTGCAGGTTGTCGTGCAGCGCGCGGCCCTCACGCAGGAACTCGGGTGAGAAGAAGATGTTCTCGGTGCCGAGGCGCCGCCGCAGCGCAGCCGTGTAGCCCACCGGGATCGTCGACCGGATGACAGCGGTCGCCTGGGGAGCCAGGGCGACGACGTCGCCGACGACCTGCTCGACCGTGCTGGTGTCGAAGTAGTTCGTGCGCTCGTCGTAGTTCGTCGGGGTCGCGACGACGACGAACTCGGCCCCGGCATACGCCTCGTGCTTGTCGGTGGTCACCCGCAGGTGCAGGTCGTGGGTGGCGAGCCGCTCCTCGATGTCGGGGTCGGCGATGGGGCTGCGCCCCTTCCGGAGCATCTCGATGCGGTCCTCGTCGATGTCGTACGCGACGACGTCGTGGCGCTCGGCGAGGAGCACGGCGAGGGACAGGCCGACGTACGAGGTACCCACCACGCAGATGCTCATCCGGGCACGATACGGGCCCACGGTGGGGCGACTTGCCACGAGTGGTGCGCGCGGGGTTGGCTGGGTGGCACGGCGACCGATCCGGGATGCCGTGTGCGTGCACCGAGAGGACCCCCATGAAGTTCGGACTGTTCATCCCCCAGGGCTGGCGCCACGACCTCGTCGGCATCGACCCGGCGCAGCACTGGGGTGTGATGGCGGGCCTGGCCCGGCGGGTCGACGGCAACCCGGACTGGTCCTCGATCTGGGTGTACGACCACTTCCACACCGTGCCCAGCCCGTCCGAGGAGGCCACCCACGAGGCATGGACCCTCATGGCGGCGTTCGCCGGGGTCACGGGCCGGATCCGGCTCGGCCAGATGTGCACCTGCATGGGCTACCGCAACCCCGCCTACCTCGCCAAGGTGGCCGCGACGGTCGACGTCGTCTCGGAGGGTCGGCTCGAGATGGGCATCGGTGCCGGCTGGTACGAGCACGAGTGGAAGGCCTACGGCTACGGCTTCCCGGGCGCCGGGGACCGGCTCCAGGCGTTGCGCGAGGGGGTCGAGATCATGCGCGAGATGTGGTCCACCGGCCGCTCGACGTATGCCGGGACGCACTTCAGCACCGACGGCGCCCTGTGCTTCCCCCGCCCGCTGCAGGGCGACTCGGTGCCCGGCAGCCCGCACCACGGCATCCCGTTGTGGATCGCCGGCGGCGGGGAGCGCAAGACCCTGCGGATCGCTGCGGAGTACGCCGACTACACCAACTTCTCGGGGATGCCG
>JBBQWX010000159.1:0-9516 GCA_038210185.1 Actinomycetales bacterium | reverse complement strand
CCCCCCGCGCGGCCCTACCCCCTCCCCGTGGCCGCCGCCGACGCCCCCTCCCCCCCCCGCGGGGCTCCCGGGCGGGGGGCCCGGCGGGTGGCGCCCCGGCCCCCCCCCCCCCCCCCCCCCGCTGGTGGGGATCAGGGAGTGACGTGCAGGATGCCGCGGGCGCCGCGCTCGGCATCGGCCATGACGTGGGTGACGAAGGGGTAGTGCCCGGGCTCGCGCGGGGTCAGCTCGACGAAACCGCCCTGGGCGGCCGCGACGTCGAGCACCTGGCTGCCACCGCCGGTGTCGCCCGTCGGGCCGGCGCCGTCACGCAACAGGTAGGCGCCCTCCGACCACACCGTGTCGAACTGGGCGCCGACGACGTGGAAGCCCGACCCGCGGTTCGGCCCGGCGGCGAGCACCCAGAACCGCACGCGCTCACCGACCCGGGCCGCCAACGGGCGCGCGACGTACTGGTTGGCGACGCCGTTGAAGGTCACGGCATCCGGGGTGTCGGCGGCCGCGGACGCAGCGTCCACCTCCCGCACCGAGGTGCGGCCGTCGCCGTCGAGGTGCGCCTCTGACTGCACGAGCACGTAGCTGCGGTCGACCTGCGGCAGGCCGTCGGGCTCGATGACGACGGCCCCGTGCATACCGGCCGCGATGTGCGCGCTCATCGGCATCGTCGAGCAGTGGTACATCCACACCCCCGCGCGGTCCGCGGTGAACCGGTAGGTCAGCGAGCCCCCCGGCGGGATCGTGCGCATCACGTCGTCCGGCGCGCGCTCGCCCGCGTGGAAGTCGACCGAGTGGCCCAACGAGCCGCGGTTGACGAGCGTGACGACGAAGGTGTCGCCGACCCGCCCGTGCAGCGTGGGGCCGGGCACCGTGCCGTTGAAGGTCCAGCGCTTCTGCCGCACCCCGGGCGCCACCTCCAGCTCGACCTCCTCGACGGTCAGCGTCACCGCGTGGGTGCGGCCGGCGTCGAGCGGCGGCAGCGCCGCAGGCACCGCCGCGAAGCCGGCATCCGGGGTGTCCGACAGGTCGACCGGGGGCTCGCTGCCGGCGGCCGCCGCCGGGCCGGATGCCATCGGGTCCCCGCCTGCGGTGGTCGTCGGCGCGCCCGACACGACGACGTCGAGGACCATGCCCATCTGCCGGTGCCCGATGATGCGGCACCACCCCTGGGTGCTCGCGCCGACGACGCCGACGTCGAGCGTCTCCGAGCGCCCGGGCATCACCCGCCCGGTCTGGATGAGGTCGCCGAAGGTCAGGTCGTGCGGCGAGCCGTCGTCGCGGTTGACCAGGTCGATGACGAGCCGGTCGCCGTACGGCACGGTGAGCGTGCTGGGGGAGTAGGACATGTCGTTCGCCTCGACCCGCACCTTGGTCGTGTGGCCGGTGGGCTCGATGTCGGCGGGGGAGGCGGCGAGAGCGGCAGAGGCGCCGCCCGCGGGTGAGGCCACCGTCAGCCCTGCCGCGGCCGGGTCGACGGCCACGCCCAGCGTGACGACGAAGGCGAGGCTCGCGACCGCTGTGAGCAGCTGGGCGCCCGGCCGGTGTCGCGGGAACTCCACCGGCACGGGGGCGGGCCGCACGCCGGCCTGGTCGGCCTCGGCGACCGCGAGCAGCAGCGCCCGGCGCGCACTGACGGCCGCGCGGACCGCGCGCAGCAGCAGGGGCAGGAACGCGACGAGGGCGCCGAGCACCAGCACCGACACCGTCACGCGCACGGCGCTCGGGGAGGGCAGCAGGCAGATGACGAGCCCCCCGTTGACGACGGTGACCCGCCACAGTGCTCCGCGGTCGAGCCATTTCGAGGCCGCTCGCACCACCGACGGCCCGCCGCCGAGCACCGTCGGGATGAGGTGGGACAGGGCACCGAAGAGCAGCTGGGCCGCGAAGCCGACGACGACGACCGCGGCCACCACCCCGTAGCCGTCGGCGAGGGTCGCCCACGACGAGCTGGTCACCAGACGCCACCCGACGAGGGCGACCGCGACCAGCCACCAGCCCAGGGCTGCGGTCGCCGACCACGTGGCGAACGCCCTCGGCGGCGCCTTCCGGGCAGGTGCCATGAGGGCGCGGCCCCACCAGCCCAGCCCCACGGCATACCCGGCCAGGCCGGTGAGGGCAGCTGGTCGTGAGCCCAGTGCGGCGCCCGTGGTCAGCACCGCGAGCCCGGTCACGAGCACCGGCAGCGCCTGTCGGGCGAGGCGCTCGGCGCGGTCGTCCATCCGGGTTCGCAGCATGGTCGGCCAGAGCGTGATGAGCGTGCCGGTGACGGTCAGGCCGATCCAGCCGAGGACCATGACCATCGAGTGGGCCACGAGCACCGCCCCGTGCCGTTCGTCGTCGAGGCCGCGGGCCAGCCATGCGCCGAGCGTGGCGCCGACCGGCAGGCAGGCCGCCGCGGCGAGGTAGTAGCGCACGGTGACCCGGAACCGGCCGGGCAGCGCACGCCGCAGTCGCCGCCACAGCTGGATGCCGTGCCACAGCACCGCGCCCGACACGGCCGTCGCGCCCGCGACGGTCAGCGGCCACCAGCTGGTCGGCACCCCCACGAGCACGGCTGCGGTTCCGCTCAGCAGCAGCCCGATCCGGCGGTTCTGCTGGGAGCGGTCGTCGATGTCGGCGGGGGTCTTCAGCAGTGCCTGGGTGAAGTGGGTGCTCCACACCATCG
This sequence comes from Actinomycetales bacterium, assembly GCA_038210185.1. GTDB lineage: Bacteria > Actinomycetota > Actinomycetes > Actinomycetales > Dermatophilaceae > Fodinibacter. Next base: position 6,854 of record JBBQWX010000159.1, on the reverse strand, counting down.
CCGAGTGGGTGAGGGCGCCGAGCAGCACGAGGTGCACCATCAGCCAGCCGGAGGCCGGCACGAAGGGGTGTACCAGCGCCACCGCGGCGGCCAACGCGAGCCACACCAGGCCCGGGCGGTCGCGCAAAGCCCAGGAGCCCCGGGGTGGTGACGGGGGTCGTCCCATCAGGGAGCGGCGACCGGAGGTGCGACGGGAGGTCCGGGCGTGAGCTCGGTGACGCGCCCCCACTCCGGCCCGGCGAACGCGATCGCGGCGGCGGGGAACAGGCCGTTCTCCTCGCGGTCGATGTGCAGGCGCAGCATCTTCTCGAAGGCCGGGAGGATGGTGTGCGAACCGGTCTCGATGCGGTCGAGCAGCTGGCCGAGGGCGACGTGCTCACGGCACAGGTCGTGCACGTGGTCGGTGAACTCGTCGTCCTCGGCCAACACCGTGAACAGGCCGAACTCCTCGGCCACGGTGTGCGGGTCGAGTAGGGCCCGCACGACGTCAACGGCGCCTCGCACCCGGCCGTCGTCGCCCGACTCGGTGGCCCGTCGCAGGTCACCCGTGGCGTTGATGATCGCGACGTGCTCTCGCATGAACCGCCCGATCACGTCGATGCTCTCGCACCCGCAGTAGCTGCACACGGTGGTCTGCTCCTGCCGGTTCGGCTCAGCTGCGGGTGAGCTGCAGACGCCAGGCGTCCGGGCCTGCTTCGAGGTAGGTCACGGTGACCGGGCCGCGGTCGGCGAGCTGGGCGAGCAGCGGCTTGGGGTCGTGCGGGGCGACGATGACGAGCGAGCCACCGTCAGGGATCGCCGACCAGGCGCCGAAGACGGTCGCGTGCCGGATCGCGTGCGGGATGACCCGCACGTCGAGCTCAGGGGCGTTGTCGACGGCCTCGCCACACCCGCAGGCTCCGGTGTGCCCGGCGGCGCGCGGAGTCTCGGTGAGGGGGAACGACGTGGGTGCGTCCATGACTGGCCTCCGGGAAGGTTGTTTAATACAATGACATTGTGAAAAATACCCCGCCGCTGGGCCCGACGGCAAATCGGATGCTGGAAGAGCACGAAGTGGAGCCGCTCGACCCGGCCCGCCGCCGGCTGCTGCGCCTCGTCGCCGAGCGGCCCGCGGGCCCACCACTCACCGTGGCCGAGCTGACGACGACGGTCGGTGGCCACCCCAACACCGCGCGCCACCACCTGCGCGCCCTGGTCGCGGCCGGGCTCGTGTCCGAGGAGCGCGGGCCGGCCACCGGCGGACGGGGCCGCCCCGCGACGCGGTATGCCGTGACCCGCGCCGGGCGGGGCGCCGTGGCGGCGCCGGGCGGAGGCGCGGCCGCGCAGGAGTACGTGGCGCTCGCCGCCGCATTCGCTGACCGGCTCGCCGAGCGTGACGGTGACCCCGGTGCCGACTCCCGGGGGATCGGGAAGGCCTGGGGCGCAACCCTGGCCGAGCGGCGCACCTGCAACGAGGGTGGCGTGGAACGACCGCCGGTGGAGCAGGTCGTCGGGCTGCTCGACCGGCTCGGCTTCTCGCCGCACGTCGAGCCCACCAGGGTGCCGGACTCCGGCCCGATCGTCCTGCTGCAGACCTGCCCCCTGCTCGACGCGGCCCGACGGCATCCCGAGGTCGTCTGCCAGGTGCACCTGGGACTGGTGGCTGGGGCCCTGGAGGCCCACCACCAGCCCTCGGACGGGCTGGGTCTGCAGCCCTTCGCGCGCCCCGGGGCGTGCGAGCTCGCGCTGCCCTCCACCCTGTAGGCATGGTGCGGGCAGCCCAGAGGTCTGGATCCCCCGGGCTGCGGAGCGGCGTCCCTCGTGGCGTGATGGCTCAAGCGCGCACCCCTGCCTGGCCCGGATAAGACGCCGGGCACATGATCTTCCGGGAGAGACCGACGGAGTGGGCATCTCTCGTTCGTGGGTTCCTCACCTGACGCTGCCGCCCGAGTCCCGCTCCCCTCACTGATTGGCGTGCGTCGCAGCGCCGCCTGCAGACCGCCCTCTCCGCGGCAACTCCGCTACGCCGTTGGTGGATGCTGGGACCCTCGATCTCCGACGGACAGGCGCCCTGGATCGACCACGTCGCCCCACACGCCGAAGAGGCCGCGATGATGGCGGGCGAGGGTGCGGAAGATCTCCACGTCGGCGTCGAGCCCGGGCTGGGGTCGCGTCACCATGGTGCACCGGGTGCATGGCTGTTTCGGCAGCAGAGTGACGGCACCTATCCGGATCGGGTGCCCGACCCAGGTGTCCTCGATCCACCCGTCGCCGTCGAGGCCGATCAGGACGTTGGGCTGGAAGCGGCGCGGTTCCCACGTGCCAGCCGGGTGATGACCGGCGGCGGTTCGCAACGACACGGTGGTCAGCACCAGAATCGGCGCCGCGTCGACGTATCGGCCGTCCGGCATCGTTCACTCAACGGCCCGGCTGGCGTCGTCGGTCGCGTCCTCGAAGTACTCCGCCCTGCCCGCACGAGCGCCGAGCGAAGGGACGAGCGACACTGGGCTCGCGAGCCATTGCGAGAGCTGGCTGTCGGTTCGCGGCCCAGGGCCGACGACAGTGCTGCCGTCCGGTAGCGTGATCACCGGTTGGCCGTCCTGGTAGGACGCCGAGGCACCGAGGAACTCGGGGCGACGCCGCGCCGTCAGGATCCGACCCGTGCGTTGGTCACGGATTCCCCATCGCCGGTCACCGGCGACGCCGTCAGCCTCCACGCCGGCAGCATCCAGTGGCTCACCCTGCAATGACTTCACTGGATAGCGCCACAGGCCAACGACCTCCATAGCCGCCTCCGGATCAGATCTCGCGAACACCACGAGAATCCCTCATTGACGGTGCCGGTGTCGACGGCTTGGCAGGGCGGCTCGGCACTCTTGACACGTCACGTGTTGAGAGAGACTCTCAGATGAGAGCAACTCTGAGGGGCATCGTGTCAGGTCTGCGGGAGCGCAAGAAGGAACAGACGCGCGTCGCCATCCAGCGTGAGGCATTGCGGCTGATCGCCGATCGTGGCTACGACGCCACGACGTGCGAGCAGATCGCGGCGGCTGCGGAGGTGTCCGTGGCGACGCTGTTTCGCTACTTTCCCACCAAGGAGGACATCGTCCTGCAGGACGGGTACGACCCCGTCATCGCGGCGGCGGTCGTCGCTCGGCCGGGTGCCGAACCACCGTTGGTGGCGGCGCGTCGCGGTTTCGCCGATGCGCTGGCCGTGGTCTACCGCGGTGACGTGGAGCCGATCCGTCAACGCACGGCGCTGATCCTGTCGGTGCCGGCCCTGCGCAGTCGCGCCAGAGAGCAGAACGCCAGCCTGGTCGACCACCTCCAGCAGGCGCTTGCCGAGCGAAGCGGGCCGGCCGGGAACGCACTGGAGGTCGAGGTGGCCGCGGCCTGCTGTGCCGCGGCTGTTTCGGTGGCGGTGGAGCGATGGGCGACGCAAGGTGGGGACCTACCGGTGATCGTCGACCAGGCGCTCGCCTCCCTCGGTCGGCTCAGCGCAGGGACGGGCCGATGACGAACCCTGTGATCAGCGTCCACGGGGTGAGCAAGCACTACGGGATCCTGGCTGCCGTCGACAGCGTCACGCTGGAGGTGGAAGCCGGCGAGGTCTACGCGCTGCTCGGTTTGAACGGCGCGGGGAAGACCACTCTGATCCGGATGCTGCTGGGAATGGTCTGTCCCACGGCCGGCCAGCTCGAGGTCGCCGGGCGCCCGGTCGCTGCCCGGTCGATGTGGTCGTAGGTCGGCTACCTGGTCGAGACCCCGTCTGCCTACCCCGACCTCACGGTCCGCGAGAACCTCGAGGTCGCCCGCCGGTTGCGCCGTCTCCCGGATGCCGGTGTGGTCGGCGAGGCGGTTTCCCGTTTCGGTCTCGAACCCTATGTAGGGTCCAAAGCCCGCACCCTGTCGTTCGGGAACGCACAACGGCTGGGGTTGGCCAAGGCGCTGCTGCACCGACCTCCGATTCTCGTGCTCGACGAACCGGTCAACGGCCTGGACCCCGCCGGTGTGGTCGAGATCCGCGAGCTCTTGATCGATCTCGCGCGCGAGGACGGGGTGACCGTCCTGCTGTCCAGCCACCTGCTGTCCGAGGTCGCATGAGTGGCGACCCGGATCGGCATCCTGCACGAGGGTCGTCTCATCGAGGAGATGGACAGCACGACCCTGGAGGCGAGCACGCGCACCCGGTTGGAGGTCGAGAGCCGGGACGCCACTCGAGCAGCTGCCATCCTGCGCGGAGCAGGGTTCGCGGTTCAATCAGTGGCCGACGACACCATGGTACTGGAGGGTGGGGCAGTCCTGCACCCTGAGGAGGTCGCCACGGTGCTGGTCGAGGGCGGGGAGCCACCGACCCGGCTCGTCGTGGTGGCCGAGGACCTCGAGGCCCACTTCATGCGCCTCGTCGGCCACTCCCCCGCCGACGGAGGCACCCGGTGAGTGCCGAACTGCGGGCTGCCATCGCAGCCGAGCTGATCACGGTCCGCCGTGCGGTCATGCTGTGGGCCACCGTCGTTGCCTTCGTCGTGGCCGCCTGCGTCGGGGCGTTCTTCATGTTCGTGCTGCAGGACCCCGCCCGGGCACGGTCACTCGGCCTGCTGGGCGCCAAGGCGCAGCTCAGTGGCGGCACCGCCGACTGGCCCGGCTACTTCTAGCTGGTCGCGCAGTTGGTCGCGGTCGGCGGGATGCTCCTGTTCGGGATGATCCTGATCTGGTTGCTCGGTCGCGAGTTCGCAGATCGCACCGCGAACGATCTCCTAGCCTTGCCGACCTTGCGGGCGGCGGTCGTCGTTGCCAAGCTGGTGGTGGCCATGGTGTGGAGCGTGCTGTTGACGATCGAGCTGGTGGTGCTCAGCCTGGTGCTCGGCGGCGTGCTGGGTCTGGGCGGCTGGTCGACCCACGCCCTGCTCCACGGGGTCGGCGTCATCGTCGCGACCGCGTGCCTGACCGTCCTGTTGGCCACCACGAACGCCTTGGCAGCAAGTTGGGGGCGGGGCTACCTGACCGCCGTCGCCACACTCTTCGTCACGGCCATCACCGCCCAGATCGTCTCCTCGATCGGCTACGGGACCTGGTTCCCGTGGGCCGTGCCCTCACTGATGTCCGGCGTCGCCGGCCCCGACCAGGCCACACCCGGCGCGAGCGGCGTCCTCAGCGTCCTCGTCGTGGGAGTGGCAGCCAGCACCGGCACGGTGCTGTGGTGGCAGCACGCCGACCATGACCGCTGAGCAACCCCACACCTTCGGGCGAGGACGAAGTCTTGCGGAGTAGTTGCGTCTCAGCGCCGCGAGCCGGCTGGAGTGTCTGTCCGGGAAGTCCAAGAAGGCCCGCGGATACGGCATCCCCATCATGAGCATCGAAGGCTCCAGGGCCGCACTGGGCTACGCACAGCCCGACGGCCATGCGGCGACCTTCGAGAACTGGGGTGATTCCGAACGGCAGTGGGCACGCGCACTTCGCGAACAGAGCTCATGACATGGGCCGTCGCGGGGAACCGACTAGCTGGTTCAACCCAACACACCCGGTCGGCCGCCCCACGAGGACCCCGACAAAAGCCATACCTCGACGGTTTGGAAGGCGCCACCATGAGGTTCATCATCACGGCTGCACTCGCCACCACGCTCGCGGTCACCGGCTGCGCGGGATCCACCCCCGAGCAGGCCAGCATGCCGAGCACGTCGGCCACGAGTGCGGCAACAGCGGCACCCAGTCCGACGTCGACGCCGTCGGCACGCAATGAGGCGTTGTCCCTCGCAGACCTCGCGGCGTGGCCGAAGGTCCACTCGGACCTGAAACTGGCATTCGGCAACGTCCTCTGTGATGGACTGGCCGCTGGTCTGACTCCCGAGGCCGCGAGCCAACCGATCGCCTTCCAGATGTCGCAGATCGACGTCGCACTCCGATGGCGATGGGCAGCGCCACCAGAGACCTCTGTCCCGACTTGATGCCCGAGTGACCTAGAACCCCGCCAACACGGTGGAGCCCAACGCGCCTTGAACCCGCGTCTCTTCGCCGCCTGCTGGCCCTCGCGAGAAGGTGGGCTCGGGCTTACCGTCGGATGGTTCGAGTAGCCCTGCTCGGCATCAACGCCCTGCGCGCCTCGGAGGCCGCGGCAGTGCGGGTTGAGGACTACGCCGACACCCTGCGCGGGCACCGCGTCCTCCACCTGGTGGGCAAAGGCAACTGGCCCGCGACGATGCCGGTTATCGTCCCGGTGCTACGCGTGCTGGAGGCCTGCCGTGGCGAGCGGACCAGCGGGCCGTTGATCCTGCGGTCGCTGTCGGGTAGGCGGATCGACCGTCGCGACGCCTACCGGATGGGTCACCCGGATCGCCAAGGCCGCCGGCATCCCACGACACAGCAGCCCGCACTCACTGCGCCACGCCGCGATCACCAACGCACTGGATGCCGGGGTGTCGCTTCGCGACGCGCAGATCCTCGCCCGCCACGCCGACCCCAGGACCACCGAGCACTACGACAGGGCCCGCGGCAACCTCGACCGGCACGCCGTGCACTTCCTGACCGCCCGCGTCGCCGGCGTCTAAACGGTTCCAGTTCCCGCGAAACGTCACGGTTTCGAACTCGGAAGGCGTGGTACCGCCGTAGTACCGTCGATGCATGGCGATGAACCTCCGGCTCACGGACTCAGAGAGCGAAGCCCTACGTGCCAAGGCCGAGCAAGAGGGCCGCTCCATGCAGGAAGTCGCGAAGACGGCGATCGCCCAGTACGTGTCGGATCGCCCGCAGCGACTGATCGGCGCGATCCACCGTGTGCTCACCGAGGATGCCGAGCTGCTCGAGCGACTGAGCAGGTGAGCAGACCTGAGATCGACCACCTCTCGGTGGAGGATCTCCTCGAGATCGCCGCTGGCGTG
>JBBQWX010000158.1:0-9688 GCA_038210185.1 Actinomycetales bacterium | reverse complement strand
GCCAGCTCGCGCAGCACCAGCCCGTCGTCGGTGACGTCGATGACCGCCAGGTCGGTGATGATCCGCTGCACGACCTTCTTGCCGGTCAGCGGTAGCGAGCACTCCTGCACGATCTTGTGCGAGCCGTCCTTGGCCACGTGCTCCATCAGCACGACGACCTTCTTGGCCCCGTGCACGAGGTCCATCGCGCCGCCCATGCCCTTGACCATCTTGCCGGGAATCATCCAGTTGGCGATGTCACCACCGGCGGACACCTGCATGGCGCCGAGGATGGCCGCGTCGACCTTGCCGCCGCGGATCATGCCGAACGAGGTCGCGGAGTCGAAGTAGGACGCGCCCCGGCGCACGGTGACGGTCTCCTTGCCGGCGTTGATCAGGTCGGGGTCGACGGCCTCCTCGAGCGGGTAGGCGCCCACGCCGAGGATGCCGTTCTCGGACTGCAGCACGATCTCGACGTCGTCGGGCACGTAGTTGGGCACGAGGGTCGGCAGGCCGATGCCGAGGTTGACGTAGGCGCCGTCCTCGAGCTCGGCGGCGGCGCGGGCGGCCATCTGCTCACGGGTCAGGGGCATGGCTCAGGACTCCTTGGTCACGGCATCGGCGGAGGGCGTCACAGTGCGTCGCTCGATGCGCTTGTCAGCGGCCTGCTCGGGGGTGAGGGGCAGTACCCGCTGCACGTAGATGCCGGGAAGGTGCACGGTGTCGGGGTCAAGCTCCCCGGGCTCGACGAGCTGCTCGACCTCGGCGATGGTGACCCGGCCCGCCATGGCGGCCAGCGGGTTGAAGTTGCGGCTGCTCTTGTTGAACACGAGGTTGCCGTGCCGGTCGCCCTTCCAGGCGCGCACCAGGCCGTAGTCGGCGACGATGCCGTGCTCGAGCACGTACTCGCGCTCCTGGCCGTCGTGCTCGAAGACCCGCACCTCCTTGGCCGGTGAGCAGATCTCGACGCTCCCGTCGGCGGCGTAGCGCCACGGAAGGCCGCCGTCGGCGACCTGGCTGCCGACCCCGGTGGGGGTGAAGAACGCCGGGATGCCGGACCCACCGGCCCGCAGCCGCTCGGCCAGGGTGCCCTGGGGTGTCAGCTCGACCTCGAGCTCGCCCTCGAGGTACTGGCGGGCGAACTCCTTGTTCTCGCCGACGTAGGAGGCGACGACCCGGCGGATCTGGCCCGAGGCGAGCAGCACGCCCAGGCCCCAGCCGTCGACGCCGCAGTTGTTGGAGACGACCTCGAGGTCGCGGACGCCTGTGTCGTGCAGCTCGGCGATGAGCACGGAGGGGATGCCGCAGAGCCCGAACCCGCCGACGGCCAGGGTGGCCCCATCGGCGATTCCGGCGACGGCGTCGGTGGGAGTTGAGACGACTTTGTCCATGCGCGGAACTCTAGTGATCGATCCGGGGCGGTCGCCGCGTGGGGAGACACCACCACGGCTCGCGCCATGTGTGGCCGTGCTCACGGTGGGGGACCGGGTCAGGCACGACCGATGAGGACCCTGAGAAACAACAGTCGTGTAACTAGACCGTTCCTCTTGCGAGGAGCTGGATGGGATGGGACAACTGGAGGGCCAAGTTGTCTCGTGTGGCGAATGTGTCCACTGGGATGTCCGTGACATGGGTGACTGGCGCGCCTTCAACCCCTGCGAAGGCGCCCCCTGCCCGAGGAGCACTCCGTCGTGTCCACACCCCAGCCTGAGTTCTGTCGCGAGCGGCGGATGCCCGTGCGCACCGTCGGCGCCGTCCTGGCGTCCGTGATCGCCTTTCCGATGATCGCCTCCCCGGCCCAGGCCGGCACCATCCCGTTCCCCAAGCCCTCCCGCACGCTGCCGGCCGCGCTCGACGTCGCCGCGTCGTACCAGGAGGGGACCCGCTGCCTCACCGAGAACCAGCCCGGTGCGGTCGCCTTCGCCAAGCTGCTCAACGCCACGTACGGCACCCGCACCTACGGCATCCTGCGCAAGTGCGCCGCGGAGCACGGGGAGGGCCGCGCGCTGGACTGGATGATCAACGCCGGCAACAAGGACCAACTGGCCTTGGCGAACGCGCTGACCCGGTGGCTCGCCGCGCCCGATGCGCAGGGTCGCCCCGGCGCCATGGCACGACGCTTCGGCATCAACTACATCATCTTCAACCGCCTCCAGTGGAAGGCCTGGGCGCCCGAGCGCGGCTGGACCCCCTACTACGGCGTCTCGCCGCACACCGACCACATCCACTTCTCGTTCAACTGGGACGGTGCCTACAAGCGCACCTCGTGGTGGAGTGGCGTCGCGGTGACCACACCGCTCACCGGCCCGACCGGCTCGACCACCCCGGCACCGAGTGTCACGGCCAGCGGCTACCCGCTGCTGGTGCAGGGCGCCTCGGGCGCCGACGTGGCACTGGCCCAGAAGGTCGTCGGCGTCAGTGCCGACAGCAGGTTCGGCCCGCTCACCGCCGCAGCGCTCGGCACCTGGCAGGCGGCCCACGGCGTGCCGGTCACCCGGAAGCTGGACAACGCCACCTGGGCGACCATGGTCTACCTCAAGCTCGTGCCGACCCGGCCCAGCGCGCTGTCGCCCTACCTGAACCTCGTGCTGCGGCGCGGCAACGCTGGCAAGGCCGTCAAGGCGCTGCAGACGGCGCTCGGCAAGCTGGTGGTCGACGGCTCGTACGGCCCGGCCACCGAGAGCCGCGTCAAGGCGTACCAGAAGTCCAAGGGCCTCGGGGTCACCGGTGTGACTGACCGGAAGGTCTGGGCCAGCCTGATGGGTGCGGTCACGGCGCCCGCACCGACCACCCCAGCGCGGGCGCTGACCACTGCGCCGCCAGCCCCGACGACCAGTCCGCTGGCGAGGTACGCGGGCCTGACCCTGAAGCTGTGGTCGAGGGGAGAGGCGGTCAAGGCGCTGCAGAAGGCGGTGGGCGGGCTCGTCGCCGATGGCTCCTACGGTCGGCTGACCGAGGGTCGGGTCAAGACGTACCAGAAGTCCAAGGGGCTGGCCGTGACCGGGGTGACCGACGCCAGGGTCTGGAAGGCGCTGATGGCCCGGTGACCGCGCCGGCGCCGGTCCGGCAGCAGGCCCCCCGGACGCTCGCGACGCAGCTCACCCTCTGCAAGAGGACCGTGCTCGAGATCGGTGACACCGGGTCGGCGTGAAGGTGCTCCGGCGTGGCTCGACGGCTGCGGCCGTGGTCGCGCTGCAGAAGGCCGCCGGGCTGACCCAGACCGGCGTGCCGGCACCGTGACCTGGAAGGCCGTCGAGGCGCGGATGGCGCGGATGGCGCGCTGACCCCCGGTCCTTCCTCCCTCTCTTCGCCGCGAGTGCGGAAGTGGCTGCCCTGGCCACCACATCCGCACACGCCGCGACCCGGGGTGAGGTGCGTCAGGCGGAGCCGGTGACGCCCTCCGCCAGGAGGCGCGAGGCCAGCGCCGACGGGTCGGGCTCGCCCCGGGTCAGGACCAGGGAGCCGTCGGCGGCCCAGGTCGACAGCGCGAGCCGGAGGAAGGCCGCGGTGTCGTCGGTGGCCGTGTGCACGCGCGCCGGACCGACGGGCGGTGCCGTCGTCGGCGTCGTTGACGTCGTCGCCGCCACCGCGAGGAGCTCTCCGTAGGCGGTGTCCGCACCGTACGCCCGCAACGCCGGGTCGGCGCGGTCGGGCTCGTCCCACGCGTCGAACACGTCGCCGTGCGTGGCCAGCTCGCCAGCCTCGTCGACCACCCCGGCCGGGACGTCGACGCCCGCTGACCGGGCGAGGGCGGCCAGCGTCACCAGCACCGCCTCCTCAGCGCCGGCGGCGACGTCGACGGCATCGGTGACGACGACGTCGGGGCCGGCCGCCTGGGTGACGCCCCCGGCATCCGCGGGCGCTCGGTTCTGGGGCACCTCGACGCAGGCGCCGACCGACCACGCCGCGAAGGCCCAGTAGAGCGTGCGCCAGTGCGGCGGCAGGTCGAGCAGCACGACCGAGCCGGGGCCGACGTCGAGGTCGTCCTGCAGCAGGTTCGCGGCCTTGGCGACCCAGTTGGCGAGCACCCGGGCGGACAGCTCGATCCGTTCGCCGCGGGTGGGGGAGTCGGTGTCGTCGTAGACCGTGACGCGGGGGCGGCCGGGGTCGGAGGCGACGAGGTGGCGCAGCATTGCCGCCGGGGTGCTGGGTGACGTGCTCACCGTCGCGACCCTAGTGCGCGCCGACGGTGCTCGGTCGGCCGGCCACTAGGCTCCTCGCATGAGTGCACGCACGGTGATCACCTTCGGCACCTTCGACGTGTTCCACGTCGGCCACATCCGGGTGCTGCAGCGGGCCGCGGCGCTCGGCGACCGGCTCGTGGTGGGTGTCTCGGCCGATGCGCTCAACATCTCCAAGAAGGGCCGCGCGCCGGTCTACTCGCAGGACGAGCGCCTGGAGATCGTCGCAAGCCTGCGGGTCGTCGACGAGGTCTTCGTCGAGGAGTCGCTGGAGCAGAAGCGCGACTACATCCTCGAGCACCACGCCGACGTGCTGGTCATGGGCGACGACTGGGAGGGCAAGTTCGACTGGGTGTCCGACGTCTGCGAGGTGGTCTACCTGCCGCGGACACCGTCGGTGTCGACCACCGGCATCATCGAGCACATCGCCAGCCTGGGGTCGTGAGGTCCCGCCTCCTCCCGGCGCTCACCTTGGGCGCGGCCCTCTGGGTCGTCCTGGTGAGCGCCGTCGCCGCGGGCCTGTCCGCGTTCGGCTGGTGGTCCCCGTGGGTGGCGTGGCCGGTTGCGATCGGCGTGGCGGTCGCCGCCGGCTGGTGCGTGCGCGGCATCCCACCCGTGCGGATGCCGGTCGCGGCCATGGTCGCGCTCGTGGCCGTGGTGGCCGGGTTCGCGGTCTGGGCCGGGGCCACCCACTCCGAGCAGGTGCTGCCCCGGCGCGACGCGGCGAGCAACTTCCAGGCGGCGGTGAGCCTCGCGACCACGCACTCGCGGGTGGTGCCGGTCGACCCGGAGTCGGTCGGCGGGGCCGGAGTGCTCGATCTGGAAGGGGTCACCCTGGCCAGCCCGGCGTTCTTCGAGGTGGGTTCCAGTGCCGCCCCGGCGGTGCAGCCGCAGTTCGTCGTGGGGCCGGCGGTGGTCTACGCGTACGGGTGGTGGGCCGGCGGTGCCGGTCTCGCCCTGCTGCTGCCGGCGGTGGCGATGGGGCTGGCCCTGCTGGCGCTCGGGCTGCTCGTCGCGAGGGTGGTGGGCCCGTGGGCGGGGGTTGCGACGGCCGCCGTCACCGGCATCCTCTTCCCGGTGCTGCACACGGCGCGGGCGACGTACTCCGAGCCGCTGGCGATGCTGACCCTGACGGCCGGGTTGCTGGCAGTGACGCTCGCCGTCGCCGCGGGCCGTGACGGCGCCGAGTCGGGCGGCCCGGTGCCCGGGGTCGGGTTCGTGGGCGAGAGGTCGTCGCAGGGGATGGTCGTCACCCGGGCGCCGTTGCGCTCGCTGGTGCTGCGCGACGCCTCCGCCCGGGCCGGGTTGCTGGCGGGGCTGCTCGTCGGCGGCACCGGCCTGGTGCGGGTCGACGCGCTGCGCGAGGCCGTGCTGCTGCTGCCCGTGCTGGCACTCGGGGCGGCGTTCGGGGCTCGGTGGCCCTGGCCGGCGCTGGCCGGTCTCGGCGGCTCGCTCCTGGTCGCGGCGGTCGTGGCGGTGGGGCTGTCGTGGGAGTACGTCGCGGCGATCGCCGCAAGCCTGGTGCCGTTGCTGGCGCTCGGGGTGCTCGTCGGCGGGGCCTCGTGGCTGCTGCTCGTGCTGTGGCGGCGGGGGCATCGGCTGCCCCCGGTCCTCGCGCGGTGGCTTCCCGACGCGGCGGCTGCCCTGGTGGTGGCTGCCGGGCTCTACCTCGCCAGCCGACCGCTCTGGCAGGTCGTGCGTCAGGACCCGGACGACCCGGGTGCGCGCTACGTGGCGGGCATGCAGCTGCGACAGGGGCTGCCGGTCGACGGCGGCCGCACCTATGCGGAGCAGACCGTGGTGTGGCTGTCCTGGTACGTGGGGCCGGTGGCGCTGGTCGTGGCGCTCGCGGTGCTGGCCGTGCTCGTGCGGCGGGCGGTGTCGTCGGCGCAGTCGCGCTTGGTCGATGCGTGGCTGCCCGCCCTGCTGGTCGCGGCCGGGTCGACGCTGCTCACCCTGGTGCGTCCTGGCATCACCCCCGACCACCCGTGGGCCGACCGTCGGCTGCTCGTCGCGCTGCCGCTCGTCGTGGCACTCGTGGGAACGGGCCTGGCCTGGGCCCTGCGGCGCACCGCGGGCACCGACCGGGCCTGGGTGGGTCACGTCGTCGCGGGTGTCGTCGGTGCCGCGGTGGTGCTACCCGCCTGGGTGAGCACCCTGCCGCACCGGTCGGGTGGGGTCGAGCGCGGCTCGCTCGCTGCCGTCGACGCGGTGTGCCAGGGCGTGGACAGCGAGATCGACGTGGTGCTGGCCGTCGACTCGCGGGCTGCGAACGAGTGGCCCCAGGTGGTGCGTGGCATGTGCGGCGCGCCCACCCTGTCGACCACCGCGGCGCTGCGGGCCGACCCTCCTCGGCTCGCGGCCACCGTCCGCGCCGCCGAGGAGCAGGTGGCGCTGCGGGGGCGACGGCTCGTGCTGCTCTCGGCCGACTCCCCGGACCCGATCACCCGCCTGGGCGCCGACCCCGTGCTCACGGCCGACACGACGGTGCGCGAGGACGAGCACGTGCTCGAGCAGCGCCCGTCGCACACCGACCCGTTGCCCATCCGGGTCTGGCTCGCGCCCGCGCCCTGATCGCGGCGCCGTCAGAAGGGGTGGCGCACGTCGCCCTGGTACATCTTGACGACCGCGTCCTCGAGGCGCCGCAACCGCTCCTCGTACTGGCCGATCACCTGCATCCGGATGCGCACCTGTTCGTGCTCGCGGCGGATCTCCGCGACCAGGCTGCGGGCCTCGGCCTGGTCCTCGGAGTCGCCGGTGTAGCTCTCGCCGCGCAGCCGCTCCTCGATGCGGCCAACCCGCTCCTCGATGATGCCGACCTGGATCGCGGCGCGGCCGTGCTCGAGCTCACGGTGGCTGGAGGCCAGCTCGACCGGGCGGACGCGTTTGCCGAGCGCCGTCACGGTCGCCGTGAGCTCCGCGATCTGCTTGGCCTGACGCTCGAGCTGGGTTCGCTGCTTGTCCAGGCGCCCGCGCAGGTTGTCGGGGTCGGCGACCGTGCGGCGCCACCTGCCGAGCGTGCGCCGGGTCCGCCGGTACATCCCTGGGGTGCTGGCACCGGTGGTCTCGGGCCGCGGTGCTGGTCCGCTCATCGTGTCCTCCATCAGGGCAGCACCCGCATGCTGCCGTCGTCGACCCAGGACCTGAGCAGGGCTGCCTCGAGGCTCAGCTTGTGCGCCGGGATCACTGCGCTGCCGCCACCGCTCTGGTATCGCCACTCCTGCTGCTGCCGCCCGTCCAGGAAGGAGAACCCGGCGGCCAGCATCTCTGCGTCCGGGAACATCTCGTGAGCCAGGAAGCACGTGATCGTGCCCGAGGTCGGGATCAGCTCGTTCGGCACGTGGTCGGGGTCGAGCCGGTCGACCAGGCGGGTGATGACAGGGGCGTTCGGGATGGGCAGTGTGCCGAGGTCCGACGGCCAGAGGTAGGGCTGCGGGTGCAGGATGTACCGCAACCCGTACCCCGCCTGCGGAATGAGGTAGGCGCGCTTCCGGTAGTCCTGGAACATCCAGGGCGTCACGGGGGCGTACCGGGACACGACGACGACGTGGCACTTCGTGCCGACCGCAGGCGGGTCACCGGGGTTGTCCAGTGCCAGGCTGTTCATCCGGAAGACCAGGTCGGCACTGTCGATCTCCGCCGCGCGGTCGGGGTCGGGCTGGAGGGGGGCGTTGCCCATCACCACGACCTTGCGGACCGGCAGGTGCTCGGAGTACGAGGCGATGTACTGACGCAGCAGGTCCCACTGCGCCTCGTGCGAGGTTGCGAGTTCCGTGGGCTGCACGGCGTCATCATGCCAGCACCCCGCTCCGGGCCGACGCGACCCTCCGGTTGCGACGAGAGGGGCGGGGCGAGCCGGCGCGGTCAGCGAGCGAAGGTGCCGTGCACGCGGCGCTGCACCATGACATACGTGGGGCGGTCGACGGCGACGACGAGCCCCGGCCGCAGCGAGCGCGGACCGTAGGGGCTGCCGTCGGGGTGGCCGACCGTGCCGCCGGCCTCGGTGACGAGCAGCGAGCCGGGCGCGTGGTCCCACGGGTTGGAGCGGCTGTAGACGATGTAGTCGGCGGCGCCCTCGATGAGCCTGGGGTAGTCCACGCCGCAGCACACCCAGGACAGCCGCATCGCAGGCAGGTCGCCGAGGCGCTGGTCGCGCATCGCCCACATCGACGTGACGCCCTCGGGGTCGCGCTCCTCGGTCAGCGGGGTGGTGTGCATCCGCTCACCGTCGCGCCAGGTGCCGGCCCCGCGCTCGGCGACCCAGGAGACTTGGTGCTCAGGCTGCCAGATCCACGCCCGCACCGTCTGACCGGCCACCGTCTCGGCCACCATGACCGCGTGATCGGGGGAGCCGTGCACGAAGTTCTTGGTGCCGTCGACCGGGTCGACGGTGAAGGCGTGCTCGGCCACGACGTAGCGGTCCATCACCGCGTGGTCGGCCGCGAAGGCCTCCTCGCCCAGCACGACGGCATCCGGGTAGGCCGCCGTGAGGCGCGCGGTGATCAGGTCCTCGGCCTCGCGGTCGGCGACGGTGACGAGGTCGCCGGGGTTCTTCTCCATGACCTCGCCCGCGGCGAGCGAGCGGAAGCGAGGCGTGATGACCTCGGCGGCGACCTCACGCAGGAGGTCGAGGACTGTGTCTGTCGACAGGCCGGGCATTCGTGCAGCGTGACACAGCCGGGGGGTGCGACCAAACCGGCCCCGGAAAGACGCGTGGCGCGTCGCCCGGGGCCGGTCGGCCGAGAGTTGGTCAGCCCTTGCCGAGCTGCCCCACCTTCGTCTGCGTCATGACGTCATTGCTGCGAGCACTGCGTTGGAGCCCCGGGTCCCCCGTCTCCGCGGCGCTGGAGGACGTCCACAGCCACACCGTCCGCGCGGGGTCCTGCCCGTCGGCGACGATGCCCCGACGGCAACGCCGGCGTCGTAGCCGCCTACGAAGCGGCCGGGCAGGCGGTGCGGCTCACCGCCCCCGGTGGCGTGGTGCGCACTCGAACCTACGAGGCCGGGCGGCTCGCCCGCGAGGCGGGTTCGGGCGCCGAGGCGACCACCCCGACCGGGTGTTCGGCTACGACCCCGTCGGTCGCGTGGTGAAGGCATCGACCCCCCGTGGTGACGACACGTTCTCCTACGACGACGCCGGCAACCCTGCTGACGGCCGCCGGTCCCAGTGGCGCGACGTCCTTCGCCCTGGACGAGGACGGGCAGCTGGTCCGGCCCGCTGAACGACCTCACACCGACCGACACCCGCCGATGCTGAGGTCCGCCCTGCGCGGCAGGTGAGCGCACGCTGGGCTGCGCTTCGCAGCGCAGTGCACGAGTCGACCCGGCGCCCCTTCGCGCCCCATCCCACGCCCTTGTGCGCGTTTACGATTTGGTATGACCGATCGGGCCACACCGAACCTGCCAGCGGCTGACTTCGCGAGCACGAGCAGGTTCTACGCGGAGCTGGGGTTCGCCGAGGACTACCGCGACGACGGCTGGATGATCCTGCGGCGCGGCGAGGTGACCCTTGAGTTCTTCCCCTTTCC
>JBBQWX010000157.1:0-9846 GCA_038210185.1 Actinomycetales bacterium | reverse complement strand
CCTTAGCCCCCTCCAATCCTTCCCCCCCCCACCCGCCCCCAGCGGCTTCTCTGCGGGTGCGGGGTTTCCGCCCGGCCCGGCCCCGTCCGCGCCCCCCCCACCGCCGGCGCCTTCCCGCCGTAGGGGCCGCCGCCCGCGGGCGGCGAGGTGACGCGCACCCTGAGCGCTGCCCAGCCTGCACTGGTGCGGCCTCCTCTTGGAAAGGTCGCGTGCCCTGGCATCACGGCAGACCGGGCTCCGGGTGGTCGCTGATGAACCGTTGAGCGGCGCCATCCTCGATGAGCCCTTCGTCCGACAACCACTGGACGGCCCGCAGTCGGGACTTGGCATCTCGCAGCGCCTGCCAGGCGGAGCTCAGCTCGGGGTGGTGCTGATACAACTGGTTCCCGAAGCGCCGGAACGCTCCCTTCCCCTGCAGCGACTGGCTCAGGCGTCGGCTGGCCGTGCGGTCGCTGAGGCCCTCGGCGAAGTCGACCATGTCCTGGTACCAGACGTAGGACGGGAGTGGGTCGATGATGACGAGGTCCAGCTCGTCGATCTCGATGGGGTTCTCACCGTCGATCCCGGTGTCGCTGGTCCACAAGATGACCTCGCCGGTGCGCGGATCGATCAGCCATCGATGCTCGTAGTCAGTCTGGTCCGCCAGCGCGGTGGCGATCTCGTCAACGTCGACTTCCTCCAGGTCGAGCATCCCATGAGCCTAGACGTGCTCAGCGCCGGCCCACGCCCGCATGGCCGCGGTCGCCTCGGCGGCATCGAACGCGTCAGGGTCGTAGCCGAGGGGAAGCCAGCCGGGCGCTTGTTCGGCGTCCTGGAACGGTTGCGGCACGTCATCGGCTGGGGCCCCGGCGCGAAGCCAGGCAGCGATCTGATGATGCCCGTGGATGCCGCCGACGTCTTCGGGCGGGCAGCCTCTCGCGCCGCCCGTACACATCGGCTCTCGGGTTCCCGGCGTCAGGGGGGCAAGCGATTCGAGGGTGACCCGGTGCTCCCAGCCGTCCCCGAAGTCGTACAGGTAGGTCAGTCGATCACCGGGCGCGCGAAGGACCTGATCCAACCGGACGCGGTCCTCGCGAGTGCCCTCGTCGCCCTCGTCCTCGTCGAACTCCGTGATGAAGTACGGCTGGTTGTAGCTCTTGCCGATGCCCGGTTGGAAGCGGTGCAGGTGGGTGTCGCTCCAGCCCATGGCGGCCTGGAACAGTGTGTGCACCGCGTCGAGCGTCAGATCGCCCGGCAGGGACAGACGCCGCCAGATCCTGGGTTTGGAGCCCCGAAGCTCGATGGTCAGCGTGAGCAGGCTTGGCTCGTCCAGGGGTGGCGCAACGTCGATCTCGCGGTTGCGAGAACCCAGGTCAGGAAGCGACCCGAGGCGGCCGGTCACCGCCCCGCTTGCCACCTGCTGCGCCAACGCCATGAGCTCGTCCTTGTCCAGGCTCGCAACCCAGGCCTTGAGGGCCGCGGGGTCCGTCGGCACAGGTCGCAACTCGCTCATCGGGCCAGTGAACCAGCCCGGGGGTCCGCTCACAAGCCGACACCGCGGCGCGCGGGAGCAATCCGTTCGCACCATGCACCGCCCATCACTCAAGCAACTCTCTGCAGGCTCAGGCGGGTCAACCAGAACATCACCGGACGTCTCGGACACGGCCGTCCGAGACACCACGGCCACAGGCAGCGGTGTGACGCATGCTCCGGCCTTCGTGACCTCCGGCACCGACGACCTACTCGACCGGTGGGCGACGCCCGAGTCAGGTCATCTCGGGCTGAGCGGGTCCCAGAGATCGACGCACCGAGGTGTCGACCTCCACCGAGCCGCGGGTCGTTCGGATCAGACGAGCCAACACCAGCGCCTCGGGCGCTGCCTTTCCGCTGGCGACGAGCGAGAGCTCGGGTTGTTCGACCCAACGAGTGAAGCCCGTGGCGCCGTCCAGGCCGGTCACGGGGATGTCGGGGGTCTCGTGCCACACGATGACGAGATCGCGAACCCAGGCTCGAGCGTCGCGGTGCGGCTCCAGGCGCAGGGTCAGCGGCTGCGCGAGCACGATCTCGCGCCCGCAGGCGTCGATGGCCATCCCCGGGTCGACGCGAACTCGCCGCCGCGCCACGGTGACCTCCAGCCCGGAGACCGTGCCGTAGCCGTGGAGGCGATTGTGGAGATACCGCATCCCCCGGTGGTACTCCTGCTCGGCCGCCAGATCTGCGGCGGTCAGGACCATCGCGTGGACAAAGTTCACGCGACGAGGGTAGTCGGCCATGCTGCAGTATTCACCCCCGAGCGACGCGCTCGGCCACGGACAGGCGGCGCCGGGACGCGGGCCGAGGACGGCGGTCATTCCGTGCGCGCTCATCGGGAACGTGCAGGAGCCTGCAGCCCGCGCCAACGGACTTCCCCGCTCGTCGACGTCCGCCGTGTCAGCCTGCGACGCCCCGTTGATCATGTCGCTGAGTGTCGTTGCTCACGCCGGCCGCCTCCATCGAGTGCTTCACTGGTTCATCGCTACCGACCGGCGACCCTTTGACGCTGCACGAACCATGATCAGCGTGGGCCACGTACTGGTAGGTGGGGCGGCACTCGTTGTCAGCGGCGTGCTGATCGTTGAAGGCCGAGCGCCGTACGCCGAGCTGGGCGCAGTGTCTCTCGGGCTGGGGCTTCTGCTCGCGTTTTCCGCCACAGCCTTCACGTGGACTGCAGTCCTCGTTCTCCGGCGTGCTCACGGTGGTCGCGGAAGTCCACTTTCGCTCAGTCTGATCATCGTCGAGCTCGTCGCCGGGGCTGCCGTGGCCGTGGCCCTCGCCCTCGCCGTGGAAGGCTACGGCGCCTTCCAGCCGTGGCGCTCGCCCCTTCTGCTGCCGTCAGCACTGCTCCGGGCCAATGGCCTCGCAGGGCTTGCTCTCGAGGTCATGACCCGCCGCCGTCCGAATTCCTATGCGCGAGTACCCGCCTGTGCTCATCGACACGCAGGCGTGACCGCTGGGCGACGTCGTGCCTCGGTAGTGGGGAGGTGACGCACGCTCAGGGCTCGCAGGTCGTGGTCCGACCGTCGGCAGGTCGCACAGACCCGGGGACACCCGGCAGGTCCCCAAGGGGGCATGGCCTGCAACGACGGGCCAGGCTGTCGTCGAGCAGACCGGCCGGATGTGCACGGCAGCGCCCTTCCGCAACGGTTCCAGGCGATGGTGACTGGGTTTCACTCCCCGGTCCCATCCACGGTCCACCGCCTCGTCCGGCCCCTACCGAATAAGTGTCAACCGGATGCTGCGCGGTCCCGACCCAGTTGACCGCACCTAGGCTGCACTGCATGGAATGGCCCCTGTTCGGTGTGAGTCTGAGCATCGGAGACGTCGCGCTGCGCCCGGTGACCGACGCCGACCTGCCGGCGATCGATGTGCTGTTTCCCGAGGACGTCGAGCAGGATCCTGGTTGGCAGCACTTCGCTGGCCTGTCGGCTCAGCAGAACCGTCGCCGGCTCCTCGTGCAGCAGATCTGGCATCATCGCGGAAGCTGGTCGCCCTCGTCCTGGTGTCTGGACCTTGCGGTCGAGGTGTCAGGTGAGCTCGTGGGGATGCAGGCGCTGGAGGCCGACGACTTCGCGAAGCTCCGCACCGTCGACTCCAGCTCGTGGCTGGCGGTCCACGCGCGCGGCCGCGGCACGGCAGTGGCGATGCGCACCGCGATCCTGGGGCTGGCCTTCGACCACCTCGGGGCGGTCGCTGCGATCACTTCCGCGCGCGTCGACAATGCGCCGTCGCTGGCGGTGTCCCGCCGGCTGGGGTATCTCGACAACGGCGTCAGCCTGACCGACTCGCCCACCGGCGTGGTCCAGCTTCAGCATCTGCGCCTGACCCGGGAGAACTGGGCGGCTTCCCCGGTGAACGTCACCGGTCTGGACTCCTGCCTTGCGTGGTTCGGCGTCAGCGACTGACGACGAACCGGTGCGGCCACCGCCGGCCTCCGCGTCCGTCGCGGCGGGGTCGCTGTGCACCGTGCGCGCGACCTTCTCGACAGTGGTGTCCGACTGGTGTCCAGCGTGTTCCACGTCCCGTCACAACAGACCACCAAGCGATTGATGCGCTCGGCCCGCGCAGTCTGCGGCCGTGCCGCATCGCCCACGTGGGGCTACTGCGGCCCGCCGCAGGGGCGGTACGGTGCCAGCACGAGTGGCCGCGGGATCAGGCTGCGGGCTGGCCGGGAGGCACAGGTGGCATCGAGCGACGGAACGGTGGTCGACGCCCTGCGCCTGGGTTGGGCAGTCGCCGAGGTGCGCGGTCGCCATTGGCCGCAGGGTCCCCGGCCGAGATCCACGCCGTTGCCCCTGCGCCCAGACCTCGTCCTGCCGCTTCGGTCACAGCGGGTCGGTTCGGCGTCGCGGCAGGAGGCGGTCGCCTCGCTCGTCACCCTCGTCGGCCGGATGGACCTCGACCCCGACGCGGACTTCGAGGCCGAGCTGCGGGCCGCCCTTGCGCCGTGGCCGAAGGACGCGGCCGGCAGATCTGAGTCACCCGGGGCGTCGAGCCTCCCCGTGGTCAGCGGGGACGCCGCCGGATCCGGGGCAACGGAATCAGGCAGGACCGCACCCAGCCCAGCAGCATCCGGCACGACCGCACCCACCCCGGGTGTATCCGGCACCACAGGCCGTTCATCGGATGCTGCTCAGGCTCGCCGCCGTGATGAGGTCTCCTGGCGACCGGCAGGCGCGTTCTTCCTGCGCTGGGACGCGAGGTTCCAGGACGAGCTGACCGCGCGCGCCGAGGCACTCGCCAACGGCTACCTCCTCGGCCGGGGTCTCGCCGAGTGCTTTTGGGGGCTGGGCCCGCAGGACGAGTGGCAGCTCGACGGTGAGCCCAGCGCGGTGTCGCTGCCCTTCCTGCTCGGGGCCGACCGGCGCCGTGAGCTGACCCGCATGCTGGGGCGGCTCGAGCCCGGGGTGACCCACGAGATGACGCCCCCGGCCGTCGCGGGAAGCCTCGAGGCCTGGGGCGTCGTCGCTGCGGACGCCCGGTGGTCACGCGACCCCGGCATGCGCAACGCCCTGTACGAGCAGATGCGTCGCTGGTACCAGCTGCTCATCCTGGGGCAGGACCCGACGACCCTCATCCGCCCCTACGCGCGGCTGAGGAACCCGACCAACCTCGTGCGGGCAGCTCGGATCTTCTGGCCGCAGATCGCCCTCGCCCTCGTGTCGATCGCCCTCGTCGCGGCGTTCTTCACGGTGGTCGGGTCGGCCGGTGACATCGGCGCGGTTCCGGTCTGGTTCTCCTCCCTGCTCGCCACCAGTGGGTTCGGCGCGTTCGCTGCGGCTGGGCTGCTCGCCAAGGGCAAGAGCGCCGCGCAGCGGGTGGTCCTTCGCCTGCGTCAGGACGCCTACACCGATCTCGTCGCGGTCAGCGTCACGACGGTCCCACCACCGCCGCCGGCAGCCGGCGGGAGGTCGCAGCGTCTGCGGTTCGGGCGACAGCAGGTGGAGGCGGCCGTGCGCCGCCGCCTGATCACCCCACCGACGCCACCGCCGGCGTGACCGAGGTCCTTGGAACCCGGGGAGGTGGAAGTCCTCAGATCCTCGAAGACCTCGACCCCAACACCCCTCAGCCCACGCCCCGTTGTGTGTCGTGCTCACGCCACCCTCAGGTATGAAGAGGCGGCTCGACGATCCAGGCCTCCGGGTCGGGTCGGGAACACCGAGAACCCCGGCCAGAGCTGCGCCTCGCTCTACGGCGAGATGGTCGCAGTCGGACCGGCCGCACGGCCGCCGCTGGGAAGTGACTAGCCTGACGCGGTGACGTCCGCCGCCGACCGGGTCCCCGCACCGGTCCTGGTGCTGGCGGGCATCGTCTCGGTGCAGTTCGGCGGGGCGCTGGCGCAGACCCTGGTGCCGGTCATCGGCGCCGGCGGCTCGGTCGTCATGCGGCTGCTGTTCGCCACCGTGCTGCTGCTCGCGTTCGTGCGCCCGCTGTGGCGCGGGCACTCCAGGAGGGCCTGGCGCACCGTGATCGCCTTCGGTGTCGCCCTGGGGTTGATGAACTTCACCTTCTACAGCTCGTTGGCGCACCTGCCGATCGGCGTGGCCGTCACCATCGAGTTCATCGGCCCGCTGACGCTGGCCGCCGTGCTGTCCCGGCGGTGGGTGGATGCCGTCGCGGTCGGCGCCGCGGGGCTGGGCGTCGTGCTCATCTCCGAGGCGCTGAGCACCCCGCTCGCCGAGCTCGACTGGGTCGGGATCGGCCTGGCCCTCGCGGCCGGGGGGTTATGGGCCGCCTACATCGTGCTCTCCGGACGGACCGGTGCGGAGTTCCCCCGTCTCGAGGGGCTGGCGCTGGCGATGGTCGTCGCGACGGCGGTGACGCTTCCGCTCGGGGTCGGGTCGGTGCCGCTGTGGACCACCGAGACGCTCCTGAAGGGCCTGGGTATCGCGGTGCTGTCGTCGGTGCTGCCCTACTCGCTCGAGCTGCTCGCGCTGCGGCGGCTGTCGGCGAAGGTGTTCGGCATCCTGCTCAGCCTCGAGCCGGCCGCCGCCGCACTGGCCGGCCTGATCGTGCTCGGACAGGTGCTGGACCCCACCCAGCTGCTGGGCATGGGGCTCGTCGTCGCGGCATCCGCCCTCGTGCTGGGGCTCGGCGCGCGCAAGGACCCGGCGGAGTCGACCGGCGCGTGAGGGGTCAGACGTCGAGGGCGTCGCGCTCGTCGCGGCGGGTCTTCATCAGGCTCAGGACCGTGGTGGTGCCGAGGATGAGCACGATCGCCACCAGTGACATCCAGATCGGGATCTCGGGGACGGGCACGTTCTCGCCGCCGTTGATGAACGGCAGCTCGTTCTCGTGGAGGGCGTGCAGCAGCAGCTTGACGCCAATGAACGCGAGCAGCACGGCCAGCCCGATGCTGAGGTAGACCAGCCGCTTGAGCAGGCCGCCGATCAGGAAGTACAGCTGTCGCAGCCCCATCAGGGCGAAGAGGTTGGCCGTGAGCACGATGTAGGGCTCGCGGGTCAGCCCGTAGATGGCGGGGATCGAGTCGAGCGCGAAGAGCAGGTCGGTGGTGCCGAGCGCGATGATGACGAAGAACAGAGGGGTCGCGAGCCGCTTGCCGTTCTGAAGGGTGAACAGCTTGGTGCCGTCGTAGTCCTTGGTGGCGGGGAAGCGCGCCTCCACGAACTTCATGAAGCGGTTCTCCTCGTACTCGTCGTCATCGCTCTGGCCCTCGCGGACCAGCTTGACGGCGGTGTAGATGAGGAACGCCCCGAAGATGTAGAAGACCCAGCTGAACTGCTCGATGGCCGCGGCGCCGAGCCAGATGAACAGGCCGCGCAGGATGATCGCGATGACGATGCCCACCATCAGCGCGAACTGCTGCAGCTTCTCGGGCACGGCGAACTTCGCCATGATCAGGATGAAGATGAACAGGTTGTCGACCGACAGCGAGTACTCGGTGAGCCAGCCGGCGTAGAACTCCCCCGCGAGCTGGGCCCCCGCGAAGTACCACATGCCCAGCCCGAACAGGATGGCGGCACCGATGTACCCGCCGAGGGCCAGACCCGTCTCGCGGTTGCTGGGGCGGTGCGGGTTGCGGGCGATCAACACGACGTCGAAGGCGAGCACGGCCGCAGCGACCCCGATCGTCACCCACCAGACCCACGGGTCGAGGTTGAGGGAGTCGGTGGCGGACGGGAGGAGCGCAAGGGTCACCGGCGCACTCTACCCAGCGCACGAGGTGCTCAGACGCGCGGGCGCTCAGGCGGCTGGCGGGCGAGACCTCGGCAGGGCGGCCACCGGGCTCACTTGGTGGCCTCGCTCATCTGGCGCAGCTCCTTCTTCAGGTCGCCGACCTCGTCGCGGATGCGGGCGGCCAGCTCGAAGTGCAGGTCGCCGGCGGCCTGGTGCATCTGGGCGGTGAGCTCCTGGATCAGGCCGGCGAGGTCGCTTGCCGCCACCGGCTCGCCCCGTCGTGCCCCTATCGAGATGTCGGCGGCGGCCGCACCACGACCACCGCGCCCGCCGTCGCTCTTGCCACGCGACCGGGCCCGGCCGGATCCGAGCAGCTCTTCGGTGTCGGCGTCCTCGCGGTTGAGCAGGTCGGTGATGTCGGCGATCCTCTTGCGCAGCGGCTGCGGGTCCAGGCCCCGCTCGAGGTTGTAGGCGATCTGCTTGTCGCGGCGCCGGCTGGTCTCCTCGACCGCCGCGGCCATCGAGGGGGTGACCTTGTCGGCGTACATGTGCACCTGGCCGGACACGTTGCGGGCCGCGCGCCCGATGGTCTGGATGAGCGAGCGGGCACTGCGCAGGAAGCCCTCCTTGTCGGCGTCGAGGATCGCCACGAGTGACACCTCGGGCAGGTCGAGACCCTCGCGCAGCAGGTTGATACCGACGAGGACGTCGTACTCACCCAGGCGCAACTCGCGCAGCAGCTCGACCCGGCGCAGGGTGTCGATGTCGGAGTGCAGGTAGCGCACCCGCACGCCCTTGTCGAGGAGGTAGTCCGTGAGGTCCTCCGCCATCTTCTTGGTGAGCGTGGTGACCAGCACGCGCTCGTTGACGTCGGCGCGGGTGCGGATCTCGTGGAGCAGGTCGTCGATCTGGCCCTTGGTCGGCTTGAGGATGATCTCGGGGTCGATCAGGCCGGTCGGGCGGATGATCTGCTCGACGACACCGCTGGCCTTGGCCAGCTCGTAGGGGCCCGGGGTGGCCGAGAGGTAGACGGTCTGGCCGATGCGCTCGAGGAACTCCTCCCACTTCAGCGGGCGGTTGTCCATCGCGGACGGCAGGCGGAAGCCGTGGTCGACGAGGCTGCGCTTGCGGGAGGCGTCGCCCTCGTACATCGCACCGATCTGCGGCACCGTGACGTGCGACTCGTCGATGACGAGCAGGAAGTCCTCGGGGAAGTAGTCGAGCAGGCAGTTGGGAGCGGTGCCGGGCGAGCGCCCGTCGATGTGCATCGAGTAGTTCTCGATGCCGGAGCAGGAGCCGATCTGGCGCATCATCTCGATGTCGTAGGTGGTGCGCATCCGCAGCCGCTGCGCCTCGAGCAGCTTTCCCTGCTTCTCGAACAGCGCGAGCTGCTCCTCGAGCTCGTGCTCGATGCCGGCGATCGCGCGCTCCATGCGCTGCGGCCCGGCCACGTAGTGCGAGGCGGGGAAGACGTACATCTCCTGCTCGTCGCGCACGACCTCACCGGTGAGCGGGTTGAGCGTGTAGACCGCCTCGACCTCGTCGCCGAAGAACTCGATGCGCACGGCGAGCTCTTCGTACATCGGGATGATCTCGACGGTGTCGCCGCGCACCCGGAAGGTGCCGCGGGTGAAGGCGAGGTCGTTGCGGGTGTACTGCATCTGCACGAACCGGCGGAGCAGGTCGTCGCGCTGGATCTCGTCGCCGACCCGGAGGCGGACCATGCGGTCGACGTACTCCTGAGGGGTGCCGAGGCCGTAGATGCACGACACCGAGGCGACGACGACGACGTCCCGCCGCGTGAGCAGCGAGTTGGTCGCGCTGTGGCGCAGCCGCTCGACCTCGTCGTTGATCGAGGAGTCCTTCTCGATGTAGGTGTCCGTCTGCGGGATGTAGGCCTCGGGCTGGAAGTAGTCGTAGTAGGAGACGAAGTACTCGACGGCGTTGTTGGGCAGCAGCTCACGGAACTCGTTGGCGAGCTGCGCGGCGAGGGTCTTGTTGGGCGCCATGACGAGGGTCGGCTTCTGGACCTGCTCGATGACCCATGCCGTCGTCGCCGACTTGCCCGTGCCGGTCGCGCCGAGCAGGACGGTGTTCTGCTCGCCGGCCTTGATCCGCCGGGCGATCTCGGCGATCGCGGTCGGCTGGTCACCGCTCGGGGTGAGCTCCGAGACCACCTCGAACGGTGCCACG
>JBBQWX010000156.1:0-10040 GCA_038210185.1 Actinomycetales bacterium | reverse complement strand
CCCTGCCCTCCGGCCGGCGACACCATGACCACGGACCACGCGGTGGGAGCCTCCTCAGCCTCACCGTCAGTGACGCTCAGGCTCTCACCGTCGCCACCCTGTGCGACGCCATCGTCCTCAACTGACGCGTCCGTCAACAACTCTGACGCCATCAGCGAACCCACCCTGGTGCTGCCGTACCCGGGGCGGGAGAAGGACACCACCCGGAAACCCAGATCGGTATAGAGGTCCGACCCAACTGGAGTGGCCGCCGAGCAGTGCCCCCCGGGGAAGATCAGCACGGGCGCTCCGCCGATCGGACCTGCCAAAGAGACTTCCACAGGGCCAAGTGAGCTAGTCAGCACCTGGGTCTTCACACAACGAGCATGGCACCGCCGATTCCAGGCCACACGTGCGACTCGACAAGCTCCGTTGCAGTGGACTTGAGCAACCCCACCCGTGCGTCTATCCGCCGCCAGGGCCCTCTCAGCGCTCAGGTGGGCTATGGCCGGGACGCACTAGCAGGGCTACGTTTCGAGCACCGGGCACGGGAGACGGCCGCTCGGCCGTCAGGTCGGTCCGGTACAGAGGAGATCCGCATGTATGGACGAGTCGTCATCTACACCCACGACGAGGACAGGGACGCGCTCGAGGCGAAGGCACGCGCCGGCGTGATCCCGATCGTCACCGGCACCCCCGGATACATCTCCTACGGCGTCATGTTCCAAGACGACCGAGTGGTCTCGGTGAGTCAGTGGGAGTCCGAGGAACACGCAAAGGCAGCAGACGTGGCGCTCGCCGAGTGGGTCAAGGCCAACACCACCATGAAGAGCGAGACACGATTCACGGGGGACTTCGCTTGGCTGGAACTCGCTTCGCGTTAGACCAAGGTCGACAAATTTGGGCCGGTCACCTCAGGGGAGGTGACCGGCCGCCGTGATCGAGTTCCTCAGCGGTGCACTGATCGAGAACCCTCGTCGGGCAGGCAAGCCCCTACGTGGAGACCTGGCGGGCATTCATTCTGCTCGACGAGGTACCTACCGGGTTCTGTACCGCACCAACGAGGAAAGCCGGGAGGTCATCGTCGTACGGATCAACCACCGCGGTGACGCCTATCGACCTGGCTGAGCCAAAAGGCCGGGCTGCTTCCTACCACCACCTGCGTCACTTCGGCGTGTTCAGCCGCCCAGCGCGCGGGCGAGGAGTTGGTGGCGGGACGCGGAGCCGGTCTTTGCCAGGAGGGCCTTGAGATGGTCTTCGGTTGTCGAGTGGGCGATGACAAGTTCGTCGGCGATGGCTCGGGTGTCCATGCCGTGAAGCGCCAGGTGGAGCACCTCGGTCTCTCTGGGGCTGAGCTGGTTGGCGCGAGCGAACAGGTCGGCGCGTTCTGCTGTGGTCGAGGGGCCGATGGTCACTGCAATGCGGTCATCGAGCCGTTCCGCCCGAACGGTGGCCCAGCGGTTCGATCCGAGATGTACGCGGACCCAGGGCTCACCCGGCCAGATGCGGCGCTCGTGGGCGAGTAGGGCCGCCACCACGTTGTAGGCGGCTGCCGGCACCGGCGGGCCGGGTTCTGTGGGCGGGAGCAGCCGCATCAGGGCCTCCGCGGCGCCGGAGGTCACCGAACGGACCTGCAGGCTGTCGTCGACGAGGACCACTCCCGACTCCAGCCGCGGGGGTCGCGCGTCGGGGACCGCGAACGTGCGTGCCACGGACATCCGAAGCGACGGTGTCACCACCGGTCCCAATGCGGCGAACCGGTGGCGCTCGTCGTGCGAGAACCTTCCGGAACAGCGCCACAGCTCCAGGAACCCCCACGCTCCCCACCGGTCGTCGAGCCGCACGGCCATCGCGTCGGTGACGCCGAACTCAGTCAGGACCGTGCGCCACTCCGTCACGTCGGCGGCAGCGTACCGGCGACGGATCAGGCCGGGCAGGTCGCTCTGGGCGACCATCGGAACGGTTGCGTGGGGTGAGGTGACGATGCCGGTGCTGGGGTCGGTCATGGCGAACACGTGGGCGTCGAAGCCCCACCGGGTGGCGATCAGGTCCAGCTGCGCGGTGCGAAGCCTCCGGTCGGTCAGCCTTTCGCTTTCCAGCGCGGTCAGCCGCTCGGCGAGGTCCACCCGATCAGGGTAGGGCCGGCACCAGTGGGCAGCAGATCCCCGAGATCGGGGATGGACCGCGTCGTCGCCTTGCCTCGACCATGGTCGCCATGAGAGCGACCTTGCACATCGAACACCCGGTCAGCGACTTCGACGCGTGGAAGCGTGTCTTCGACGGCTTCCACGCTTTCAGGGCGGACCACGACGTCCGCTCTTACCGAGTCGGCCGCAGCGTCGACGCCGAGTCGGAGGTGACCATCGACCTGGTCTTCGACGACGCGGACGCGGCAGCGACGTTCCATCGAGCCCTGAAGGAACGGGTATGGAGCCTGCAGCAGGCTACTGGCCTACTGAACGCAGCTCCCTCAGCGGTAATCCTGAACCTGGTGGACGACACCACGATCTCGCCCTGACGCCGCGGCGTCCGGCACCTCCGCTCGCGTGTCCGACGGCGATCGCCCAACCAGTACCAACGCCATGGTGGGTGCGTCTCATCGCCGCCAAGCGCCCTGACTCTCAGGTGGGCGACGGCCGTGCGTGACGAGCAATGTCTCGTG
The DNA here is from genome assembly GCA_038210185.1 of Actinomycetales bacterium. Classification (GTDB taxonomy): domain Bacteria; phylum Actinomycetota; class Actinomycetes; order Actinomycetales; family Dermatophilaceae; genus Fodinibacter. The sequence continues at coordinate 7,399 of JBBQWX010000156.1, read as the reverse complement.
TGACCAACCCAATCACCGCTACCCCCGGCCACCCCGTCCCAGGGAGGCGCTCACCGGGAGCGACAACCAACCTGCGTGCCGCGATCCACCTACATGCCAAGGGTCGCGGCTCAGGGCCTGCAGGCCGCCTTCCGGCAGGCACGGGGCGGCGCCTCGGATATCCTCCGACCCTGCGTCCCTACCGGAAGGATTCACGTGTTCTTCGACGACTGGGCTGGCCTGGTTCGGGGTGTGGTGGTCGGGGTGTGCGCCTACCTCAGCCTGCTCGTGGTGTTGCGGGTGTCCGGCAAGCGCACCCTCGCCAAGCTCAATGCCTTCGACTTCGTCGTCACCGTCGCCCTCGGCTCCACCCTCGCCACCGTGCTGCTCTCCTCCGATGTGGCCCTCGCCGAAGGCGTTGTCGCCATGGTTCTGCTGGCCAGCATGCAGTTCCTCGTGGCGTGGCTGTCGGTTCGGAGCCGAACCGTCGAGAGGCTCGTGAAGTCGGAGCCGACATTGTTGTACCGCAAGGGGTTCGTGCATGGGGCGATGCGCCGGATGCGCGCGACCGAGGACGAGGTTCGTCAGGCCGCACGAGGTGCGGGCAAGGCCGACCTCGACGCAGTGGCGGCGGTCGTGCTGGAGACCGACGGGACGCTCAGCGTGCTGTCCGAGGTTCCGGTCTCGCTCCAGCGTCCGGGTGCCGCCGGGTCCAACGTGCCGGGCGCGTGAGGGCAGCGCTGAGGAGCCTGACGCACCGCTTCTGGGCGGTGCCGCTCCTCTTTGCCATCGCCGCCAGCCTCCTTGCGCTGGGCCTGACGGCGATCGACGAGTCGCTCGACACCGACCTTCACCTCCCGTTCCTCTTCTCCGGTGGGCCGGAGGGGGCCCGGGCCCTGCTGGCGGCCATCATCACCTCGATGATCTCGTTCACGGCCCTGGTCTTCTCGATCACGATCGTGGTCCTCCAGCTCACCAGCAGCCAGTTCTCGCCTAGGGTCCTTCGCTTCTTCCTGGACGACCGGCTGAACCAGGTCGCACTCGGCGTCTTCGTGGCCACGTTCGTCTACGCGCTGGTCGTGCTGCGGGGCGTTCGCGGGACGGCACAGGTCGACTCCTTCGTGCCGCAGCTGGCCGTCACGGTGGCGTTCCTGCTGGTCCTCGCCTCGGTGGTCGTCTTCTTGGCCTACATCCATCACATCGCCCAGTCCATCCGTGCGGCGACGATCCTCGCGGCGATCGCCGACGACACCAGGGACCTCATCGACGACCTCGTGCCGCCCGATGCCGCTCCCCGCCCGGTGCTGCCGGCAAGCAGCGGTGGCCCATCGCGCACGATCCTCGCAGGCACTCCGGGGGTAGTGCAGCGGGTAGACGACACCGCACTCGGGGAGGCCGCCGAGGAGGCCGGGGTGACCGTGGAGCTGCTGCGTGCCGTAGGCGAGTTCGTCGCGACCGGCTCCCCGCTCGCCGCCGTCCACGGGGAGGGCGAGATCGACGAGGAGCTCCTGCGTGCCGCGGTCCACCTCGGCCGGGAGCGCAGCATGGAGCAGGACATCGGTTTCGGGCTGCGGCAGCTCGTCGACATCGCCGAGCGGGCGCTCTCCCCCGGAGTCAACGACCCCACGACCGCCGTGCAGGCGCTGGACCACCTGCACGACATCGTCCGCCTGCTGGCCTCACGGCCTCTGGCGCCACGACAACGGACGGCCGACGACGGGCGACTCGTCCTCACGGTGCCCCAGGCCAGCTTCGCCGAGTACTTGGGGCTCGCGTTCGACGAGCTCGCCCACTGGGGAAAAGACAGCCCCCGCATCCAACGCCGCATCCAGGTCGCCCTTCGGGACATCGACGTGGCCGCCCGGCCAGAGCATCGGCTGGCCGTGGCCGATGCCTTGGCGCGACACACCACGCCGCCGTCCTGGGGCCTTGGCCCCCTTTCGCCGAACGACGTGGGGCTGCGCTGAGCGTAGGGGCGGGTCGGTGCACCACGAGCACTGACCAGACACGTCGTCGTCAGTAGCGTGAGCGAGATGACCGCGCTGCTCACCGGCCTCGGAGCCGTCCTTGTCCTGGTGGCGCTGCGAGCCATGTTCCACACCCTCTGGCAGCCGCGCGGCATGGGCACGCTGTGCCGGCTGGTCTTCCGCGGTGTGTGGCGCGTCTCGCGGGCGCTCGCCGCCCGAGGGCGGCCCACGCAGCTGAGGGGCCCCGTGGCCGCCCTGCTCACCGTGCTGGTCTGGACGACGATGATCGTGATCGAGTAGGCACTGATCTACTTGCCGCACATGCCGCAGGGCTTCTACTTCGGCACCTCGCTCCGACCCGCCGACTCCTCGGATGCGGTGGCGTCCCTCTATCTCTCGCTCGTCGCCGTGGCGACCCTCGGCTTCGGCGACATCGTCCCGTCTGCTCCCCTGCTGCGGTTCGCCATACCTCTTCAGGCGCTCATCGGCTTCGTCCTCCTCACGGCATCCATCTCGTGGATCCTCCAGATCTACCCGGCGCTGGCCCGCCGACGGCAGGTGGCGCGACGGCTCATGATCATGGCGGCCACCCGGGCGACCGAGGTCGTCACCTCCGGTGAGGTGAGTGTGGCTGCGTTGCTGCTCGACTCCGTCACCGTAGGGGTCACCACGGTCGACGTCGACTTCGTGCAGTACGGCGAGACGTACTACTTCCGCGAGAACGAGCGCGACGTCTCGCTGGCCGCCCAGCTGCCCTACGTGCTCGAGCTGGTCGCCGCCGGCCGCGCCGCGCAGGGCCCGGAGGTGCGCCACGCCGCCGAGATGCTCGGCGAGGCGGCGACGAACCTGGCGAGCCGGCTGGAGCGGACCTATCTCAGGACCAGCCGCACGGTACCGGCCGCCGTCTTCGCGGCGTACGCGAACGCCCACCAGCACCCTGCCGACCGAGGGTGACCGCCGGTGAGGGGGCTGGGACCCGGCTGCGGAACCCGCGGGACCACGCAAACATGCGTGACCGGTCGCCGGTCACTTTGAGTCGCTCCGTCGCTCAGCCAGGACGAGTGCGACGTCGTCGGTGAGCTGGTGCCCGACGTGCCGGGTGAGTGCGTCGACCAACCGGTCGAGGGCTTGTTCCAGCGAACCTTGCGACAACAGGGCGCCGTGCGCGGTGACCTCGAAGAAGCGGCCGTGGTTGTCGCGGCTCTCGGTGGTGCCGTCGGTGTATAGCAGGAGCCGGCTCCCGGGCCCCCAGGTGGTGCGGGTGATGGTGGGATTGGGGTGCATGCCCAGCGGTGGCACTGGGTCGCCGGTGTCCAACACCTGAGGTGGCACGCCGGGGGTCGGGTCGATCAGCACGGGGGGCATGTGAGCGATGTTGACCACCGTGAGGGTCCCGTCGGGTCCGAATTCGACCAGAATTGCGGTGACGAAGTCCTCAAGGCCCGCGGCCGAGGTGACGACCACGTCGAGCTCACGGGCCACGTCGGTCAGGTGGTCCACTGAGGCCCCCGCCCGTCGGAACGCGCCCAGGACGGTGGCGGCCAGCTGCACCGCTTCAAGGCCCTTGCCCCTGACGTCGCCGACGATGGCGCGGGTGCCATAAGGCGTGCTGATCACCTCGTACAGGTCTCCTCCGATGCGTGCTTCCTCGGCGGCGGAGACGTACCTGGCGGCGAAGCCGACGTCGCGCACGGCTGTGGGCATGGCTCGGAGGATCGCGCGCTGCGCTGTGTCAGCGATCAGCGTCATCCGGGCGAGCCGTGCCTCGCGGCGTTCGCTCACAGCAGCGATCGCAATCCCGGTGGCGGACAGTGCTGCAGCGATCACGACTCTCAGGCCCCACTCGAGCGAGCCGAAGTTGTCGTTCCACAGGAACGACAGCACCGACGCAGCAACCGCCGCTACGCCGAGCACCACAGTCCTGCGCACTGTTACCAGCGCGCCGGCCAACACCGCTGCCAGACCGTACGAACCGGACAACGCCACGCCGGAGACGGTCACGTCGATCGTGATCGCACCGATCAGGACCAGCCAGCACACCACCCACACTCGAGCATCCACGGTCACCTCCTGTGCCTTCACCGCGATGGCGCGGCCCGCGCCTCCCGGCACGAAGGTGCATGTGCTTCGAGTGACCACCATGGCACGCCGCACGGTGATGACAGGCAGCGTCGCGAAACTCCACCCACCCTGAAATCGCCCGGGTCCGATGGAGGCTGCGATCCAAGGACGATGAGGGTCACGGGGCGCCCGTGAAGACGGCGACGAGCTGCGCTAGTTGTACTGACCCGGGACGTTGGTTGAGCGGATGTGATCCGCGCGTCTGAGTGACGTGGGAGGGCCCCCTGCGGGGGAGTGGAACTGCTGAAGGTTCACGCCACTAACAGGAGGCCCTCGTGTCCCACGCTAACGCTGCTCTGACTCCTCGTGCCCGGCTTCGGGTTGCTCAACTGGTCGTTGACCAGCAGGTGCCGATCGCGGAAGTCGCCGCCCGGTTCCAGGTGTCCTGGCCCACGGTGAAACGGTGGGCGGTGCGGTACGCCGCCGGGCAGGTCATGACCGACCGCTCGAGTCGGCCGCACCGGATGCCGGCCAAGACCAGCCCAGCGATCACGAAGCGGATCGTGTCGCTGCGGATGCGGCACCGCCTCGGTCCGGTTCAGCTGGCCCCGCTGGTCGACGTGGCGCCCTCGACGGTGCACCGGGTCCTGACCCGGTGCCGGATGAGTCGGCTCTCCCACGTCGACCGTGCCACCGGGGAACCGGTGCGCCGCTACGAGCATCCCCACCCCGGGGCGATGCTGCACGTGGACGTCAAGAAGTACGGCAACATCCCCGACGGCGGAGGGTGGCGCTACGTCGGCCGCGCCCAAGGCGGCAGGAACCGGGCCGCGACCCCGGGCAAGCCCAAGAACCTGCAGCGCAACCCGAAAATGGGCCACGCGTTCGTGCACACCGTCATCGATGACCACTCACGGGTCGCGTACGCCGAGGTCCACGACGACGAGACCGCCGTCACCGCCACCGCCGTCCTGCGCCGAGCCGTGGCCTGGTACGCCGAGCGCGGCATCACCACCGAACGGGTCCTGTCCGACAACGGCTCCGCCTACGTCTCGTACCTGTGGCGCGACGTCTGTGCCGAGCTCAGCATCAAGCACTCCCGCACCCGGCCCTACCGGCCACAGACCAACGGCAAGATCGAACGCTTCCACCGCACCATGTCCGACGGCTGGGGCTACGCCCGCTGCTACGGCTCAGAGAGCGAACGCCGCGACGCCCTGCCAGCATGGCTCCACCGGTACAACCACCACCGACCCCACACCGCCTGCGGGAACAAGCCACCCGTCACCCGCTTGACCAACCTCTCGGGTCAGTACAGCTAGTGCGCAACCCGGGTGGCCGTGGAGCTGCGGAAACTTCCAGGATTCCCTGTCAGCTCGGCCGTTCACAGCAACCAGAGGACCATTCACCTCCATCTTGGAGGTGACGGTGTCGATGGGCCGTCGCGGGGGTGCTGGTCGAGAGCGTCGGGACCTGACGTTGTGACGTCGAGCGGCTCGTGGCCCAGGCTGTCAGACTCCACGGATGCATCCCAGTTCCTTACTGATCCTGGCCTCTGTCGACGGTGCGGTGGCTCTGCCCGCGATCACTTGGCAGGCCCTGGGCTGGGGGCTGGCCATCGTGGTCGGCGGCTACCTGCTGAGCCGAGCGCTCGGCTGGTTCACCCGCAGGTTCCTGCTCTGGAGGGGGCGCTCCCCGAGCGCCAGCGCCATCTTTGCCGCCCTCACCCGCACGCTCGCGCAGCTGTTCTCCTTCGCGGCGGCAGTGACCGTGGTCTTCCCCAGCGTGCGGCCGGTCAACGCGCTCGGTGGGATCGGAGTGATCACCATTGCTGCCGGCATCGCGTTCCAGACCGTGCTGGGCAACATGTTCGCCGGGATGGTGATCCTTGCCAGGGACAAGTTTCGTGTGGACGACCAGATCGCTGTTCGCGACGTCGCCGGCACCGTGACGGCGGTGTCCTTGACCAGCACTGCGGTGCGCACGTTCGACGGACGGCTCGTGCTCATCCCCAACTCGCTGGTGCACTCCGAGATCGTGACCGTCCAGACAGGGTTCGAGCAGGTGCGCTCGACGCTGACGATCGACGTCGACGACAGCAGCGACCTGGATGTCGCGGTCGCAGCGGCCCAGTCGGCCATGGGGTCGGTCGGTGCCGTGCTCGCGGAGCCGCCCCCGCAGACGCTGCTCCAGGAGGTGGGGTCGGCGACGGTTCGGCTGGACCTGCGCTTCTGGTCCGGCGCCCGACAGATGGAGACCAGACTTGCTCAGCACGAGGTGATCCGCGCGGTCCTTCGCGGGCTGAAGGATGCCGGCGTCAAGACCGGGTCCGATGTCGTCGTCGTCGAGGGTGGCCCACGGCTGCTGGATGCCGTTAACCGCCGAGAGCCGGGCTGACGCCACCTCGAGCCGCACCAAGCCCTGCCCAATCGTGAGCGATGAACAACCCGGGCGCGGTCTTCTGAAAGGGCGACCCAGGACAGCGCGTTCCCTTGCCCCGGCGAGCGGCGCCTTCTGCTCTCGTGCGGCCTTGAAAGCCGTGCCCGAATCCTGGTCGAGGTGACGCGGACCGCGCTCCCTCGACTCGCTCTCAGGGGCCGGAGACCTGCAGGTGGCCCCCGGCGACCGAAGGAGCCCTCGACCAGTGCGAGTGCCAGGGCGGCAGCATCGTCTAGAGCGTGGACCCCAAGGCGACCGTGACCACGAAGGTCAACGCCGTGGGTTTGGCCAACGGGGGATCAAGATCGGCCGGTGACCGATCCAAGGGCTCCTCGTTGACGCAGGTCACGACCTCGCCTATGGAAGACGGGGTACACAACGGCGCTGCGCGCCGCAGATGCGTCAAACCGCCCCCATCGTGCGATGCCCTCGCCCTCCACCGGGGGCCAGGCACGACCTTCACTGGTCGTGTCTTTCGGGACGGACGCTTCTGTGTCAGGAGCCGTGAGGTGCTGCACGGACCACCACGGCGTAGGACCCGACCCCGATGAGGCGGTCGGCCGCGACGTCCGGGGCGCCGTCGAGGAGGAACGCTGTCAGGGCGCCCGTCGCGGGGTCGAAGTCGACGTCCTTGACGGTGCCGAGCTCATCGCCAGCGCTGGTCAGGACGCGCTTCTTCACCAGCTCGCGGGCCTTGACTGCCAACGCCTGCAGCTCGGCGTCGGTGTCCGTGACCACCCCGGCCCGCGGGACGGTGACGGCCTCGCTGCCGAAGGCGGTGATGTCGCGCCACCGGATGACCTCGCCGGTCGTGGTCTTCTTGACCCGCAGGGCGACGATCGAGTGGGTCGAGGGTTCGACGAGGAACCCGCTCACCGTGCCCAAGGTGTCGGCGCTGCTGGTGTCGACGACCTTGTGCCCCTTGGCGGCCGAGAACATCATGGTCGGGAATC
>JBBQWX010000155.1:0-10052 GCA_038210185.1 Actinomycetales bacterium | reverse complement strand
CCACGCTCGTGAGTGCGGCGGTGCAGGAACGGGAGGACTCCAGGCGACTGGCCATCCGCTTGCACTATTCTCGGCGATGGGTCACGAGCGCGATGGCTCGGTCACAGGCGTTCGCCGCGGCGCATCCATGGTCAGTCGGGCGTCCGCACTCGAGGCGCAATATGGTCGCGTTCGTTGCGGCCCCATTTGTAGGCACTCTTGCGATCGCGGCGATCTACTTGGTCGTCGACGGGCTCCTCTACAGTCGCTGGTCGCTGTCCGCCTACTGGGCGGCCCTCGTCTTGCTTGTCGGGCTAATACCCGCAACGTTCGCGGCCGCGGCGGGCAGCTTTGTCAAGCTTGCCACGATCTCCCGCTGGGAGACTGAAGACCGAGGCAGCACGTACATGTACGGATCCATCGCCGTCCTCTTCGCAAGCCTCCCCTTGGTAGCCGCGGCCGCGGCACTGCCTCTCCAACCGGACGAACTAGTACCAGCACTGGTCCTCGTCACACCTCCCTTGACAACCGGAGTGGTTCTGCTCGCGGGCAAGTCCGGCCGAGGCCCAGGATCAGCCATCTGGACTGGAACCTTCCGCAGCCTCAGCCGCGCCATTGAGACAGCAATCCGTGAAACTCGACAGACTGAGGAGCGCCTGAACGAAGCCACCTCCGCAGGCTCTCCACACACCATCGCGTCCCCCAACTGGCGGCTCGGGGCCGGCTTGTTCTTGATCGGGGTTGCGGCGTCCTCGCTGGGGTCCCGCGGGTTCGGCCAACTCTCAAGGCTACTGCGCAAATAGCGACATCGCAGACGGGTCGAGGCGGCGTGAGAGTACACAGGGGTGAGTCGTCAAGTCCCTACGGATGCGTAGCTCGACCGATCGCCCTGGTCGCACTGGTTGGGCTTGGCGATTCCCTATTGCCCGGGACGCTCAAATGCTCGTCGGCCACCGTCGACAGGCCCACCGAGTCGGCCAGCAGCATCACCGGGTCCAGCCCCGAGGGGGCCACCAGATCCGGACCATTGAATAATGCAGCCGTGGCGGCGGGTGTGAGAGAGGTTCACCTTCAGAAATGCCCCTTCACGCGGGTAGTATCGAGCTGTCGCAAGTCCCGATCTCCCGGCAGGGCAGGGCATCTCGTTGTCACGGCACGCTCATAACCCCGGAACGTGTCAGCGGATCGCGGTTCAGGAGAAGGCGAGGCCACGTGCAGATCTTCGCGGTGATGAGCGTCTATTGCGCCATAGCTCTGACACTCTCGTTAACTGTCGTTACTGTCAGGTCGGCCCGCTTCCTGATGGACCCTTGGATGAGAAATGAGTACAGAACGATTCTGGCGGACCGGTACAGTGAAATGACTTCATCAGTACCTGAGGCGCTCCGGAGCCCTCTTCCGTGGCAAGAGCCTTTGCTCACTCCGAGCGAGAAGGATATTGGGTTCTTCCTTAAGGCGGCCGGCAAAGATGGACCAGAATGTCGAGCCGAGCACTTGGCCGCGTTCACCTCGCTACAGGATGCGTGTCTAGAGACCGTTATGGAGAAAGCAAATGCACTGCAAAATCGTTCCCCAACGTATCTCCTCGTCAGAGATATTCTGCGAATTTCGAGGCGTTTAGAGTTCAGGGCCACAGTTGAATCGCTCCGCCATGTCTCTCTTCCCTGTCTTAGAAGTCTCGTTACACGAGTATCGCAGCAGGCATCTGTCGGAGCTGGCGTGGGACTGTTAGTTACGTCATTCGCCATCGCCTTCAAGTGGATGGCTTTCGGTGGGAGTCCGTCATTTTCGAGTGTTGTTTTTGAGCGGGACTACGGGATGGCACTCCTCTATGGGCCAGTCATCCTCGCAGGAATCGAGAGCATCCGCTACCTTCGAGATATCGGCGTACGCTCCGAAGCACGACCCAACGTGGAGCTTGTGGCCCGCGCCGCTCTAGCTGCACTTCTTCTTGGCCTTCCGTTCATTGTTCAAATGGTCGCCCGCATCCCGCGCCTCTCAAGTCCCCCAGAAGGACTAGTTCTGCTCTGGATTTGGGCGTCCGCAGTTCTCTCAAATGCTTGGGTCATTCGCGTCGTGAGGAGGAATTGGAGCAAGTGGACGGTCGAGATTCGGATGCTTGCCTCCGCCGGAGCGCTGTTAGCGATGACCTCATTCTTCATCCCTCTGGTCGTGACGTTCACCGACGAAGAAACTCCCTCTTGGGCGTCTGCGGTTCTGAATGGGGCGGTCGCGCTGATATTCTGTCTATTCCTCGGGGGTATAGGCGTCTTCGTCATCCAGGGCTTGGTCCGAACATCTCGGGAACGTAACCGATATGGCATTTCCCTCGGAATCGGAAAATATCCCAGGGCGCCAATTCTGGGCTACGGCGTCGTTTTGATTGCTTTGGTTCTCGGCGGTCTAGCGATGCGGTTCTCGACCTGGGCTTCTGCAGTCGTCCTGTACGGTGGCATCGTTCTGGGGGCTGGCATCAGTGTCCGCCAATGGCTCCTTCGGCGGCGGTGGGACCGATCGGCTGCTTCGGCGCAACACCTTGGTACAGACAATGAAGATGCGGAAGTTGACATGGAGGCGGGTCGGCCTGCCGGGTAGCTCGATTCTTGCGGATGTGCCTACCCCTGCTTGCTCAAGTTGGTACCAGCCTCAACCACTCGGGCCGGGAGCGTCAGCCAACTGTCGACACTGCAGGGCAGCATGCGTCACTCTGGGCGAAGTGGGGCACCCCAAGGTTGGCGAAGGACGCACCCTTCCTCGGCCCCTCCGTTGAGTGGGCGCGTTCCGTCCGAGCTGTGGCAGAGTTGAGTTCGACAAGGTCCGTCCCTACCCCAGTCCACCGGCACCCTCCTGGCCGGGAGTTGACTTCGGCGCCGTCCACCCCTGTCAATCGTGTTCTAGGTCGATAATGACTGGTGCCAGCGCTCACCTTTCCCATCTCTTGAGCATCACGCCCCAATCGGGTCATGGTGGAGTGTTCGCGGTCTGCGAAGACGGAGCCGCTCGTGACGGTCCGGCCGGTACGCTGGACGGGGTGACGACGAATTTCGTGACGTTCCCGTTCACCAAACGCTTCGCTTCGGAGCTGCCCGAGTTGGCGCTGGAGTGGCGGGCCGAGGAGGCGCCGAACCCGCGGTTGCTGGTGCTCAACGATCTGTTGGCCTCCGAGCTCGGCATTGACCCGGAGGCGCTTCGCGGCACGGACGGCCTTGGCCTGCTCACCGGCACGCTGGTGCCCCTTGGTGTCACCCCGGTCGCCCAGGCCTACGCCGGCCATCAATTCGGCGGCTACTCGCCGCGGCTCGGTGATGGTCGGGCACTCTTGATCGGCGAGTTGACCGACCGGGAGGGACGGTTGCACGACCTCCACCTGAAGGGGTCGGGGCGCACGCCGTTCTCGCGTGGCGGCGACGGCCGTGCCGCGGTCGGTCCGATGGTGCGTGAGTACGTGGTGAGCGAGGCCATGCACGCTCTGGGCGTGCCCACGACCCGCGCGCTGGCGGTGATCGGCACCGGCCGGCATGTGCGCCGCGAGACTGTCCTGCCGGGCGCAGTGCTAGCCCGGGTGGCAAGCAGCCACCTTCGCGTGGGCACCTTCCAGTACGCCGCGTCGATCGGCGTCGTCGAGCTGGTGCGGCGACTGTCGGACCACGCGATCGAGCGCCACCACCCGGCCGCAGCCTGCGCGGAGCACCCGTACCGTGCGCTGTTCGAGGCCGTCGTCGCGGCGCAGGCCGACCTCGTGGCGCGGTGGATGCTCGTCGGCTTCGTCCACGGCGTCATGAACACCGACAACATGACGATCTCCGGCGAGACGATCGACTACGGACCGTGCGCGTTCTTGGAGGCGTTCGACCCCGACGCGGTCTACAGCTCGATTGACGTTGGCGGCCGTTACGCCTACGGCAACCAGCCCGTGGTCGCTCAGTGGAACCTCGCGCGTTTCGCCGAGACGATCCTCCCGCTGTTCGCCGACGACGAAGACCGGGCGGTGACGCTGGCAGAGGAGTCGCTCAACACGTTCCCCACCAGATACTCGGCCACCTATTCGGCGGGCCTTCGGGCGAAGCTCGGGCTCCCCGCGGTGCTGGAGAACTCAGTCGTCGCGGAGCTCGGCGCGGAGCTGCTGGAGATCCTCCGCGGCAGCCACGTCGATTGGACCAGCGGCTTCCGCGCACTCGGGGCGGCGGCCCGCGGCGACACGCAGCCGGTCCGCCAACTGTTTCTCGACCCGGCCACCATCGACGACTGGCTCGCCCGTTGGCAAGCGCTCGGCCCCGACCCAGCCCTGATGGACCGCACCAACCCCGTCTACATCCCGCGTAACCACCTGGTGGAGGAGGCGCTCGACGCCGCGACAGACGGCGATCTCGACGCGGTCCACCGGCTCCTGGAGGTCGTTCAGCGCCCCTTCGAGGAGCGTCCAGGTCTAGAGCGCTACGCCGGACCAGCCCCAAAGGATTTCGGGCGCTACACCACCTACTGCGGCACCTGAGGGCCCCCCGGTGGGCGAGCCATGGCCCGCGTCGGCCCGGAACCGTTCACAACGCCTCTACGGCGCTCCAAGTTCGAGGGTCATCGGTTTGGCGAATGCTGCGACTCGACGCGGACGGCCCCCTACCCGACGGAGCGCGGCGAACTTGACCCCCAACGGTTCGATCGGTTGGGCCGACACCGGCGGGACCGCCCACCGAAGGCCGCACCTACTTCGACCGCAAGAAGGCCGCCGGCAAGACCTCGATGGAAGCCATGCGATGCCTCAAACGGCGCCTGTCCGACATCGTCTACCGCTGCATGCTCGGCGACTACACCGCAGGCAAGATGACGGGCCCGGGAGGGCAACGGGGCAACGACTCTGACTCCAGCGCGACCGGCTCACAACCCCACACCGGCACTTCGGACAAGCCACTTCCCGGACCCGCCACCACCAAGCCTACGACCACCATGCTCAAGGCCTCTTGACACAGAAGGGAGCCAGTTCCGGACGTTCTGCGAGATCCGGTCGCAGGGTAGTTCGGCCGTAGCACCTCCGACGATGTGGCTCGCGCCTTTACTCGATGACAGGGGCGGTGATCAGAGCCTCTGAGGCCAGCAGCCGTCACTGCGCCGCCCATGGCGCGGGGTGACTACCGGGGGGCACTTGCGGTGGAGGCTCGTCCTGACCGGGCGAGGGTGACCAGGTCGCGCACGCCAGCGTCGGGCAGGTATGCGCGGCTGAGCGCGAGCCCGATCCGGGGAAGTGCGGTCTCGTCGGGGAAGACCAGGTGGAGTGGGGCGAAGCGGGGCTGGAACTTCGCTTTGAAGGCGTGCAGGGAGCGGAACCCGTAGTACGGCTCAAGGGCGGCTCCGAGGCGGTCGAGGAAGAGGTCGAGAGTGCCTCGATCCAGGGCTTGCCCGCCGGGCCCGGCGGTGCTGCGAGCCAGGGGGGCGCCCGACAGCGAGACGACCTGGCAGCCCTCTTCTTTGAAGGCCAGGCACGCCGAGGAGATGAGGTACTCGATGGAGTACCGGAAGCCACCGGGGAGGCGGCGCATGACGTCCAGGGTCCAGCCGACCGGTTGGCCGCCGTTGACGTCGTGGATGGGCAGCCAGGAGGTCACCGCGTGCACGGTGGACTCCTCGTCGACGGCGAGGGCCACCCGCACGTGAGGGTCCATGGCCTCGTCGACGCCGCCGAGGGTGAAGCCCATCTCGGGCAGGCCCTTGTCGCCCACCCACTCGGAGGAGATCGCCCTGACCTGCATCTGGATGCCGCGGGGCATGTCGCTGAGCGGGCCGAGGCGCAGCCTGATGCCTTGTTTGGTCGCTTGGTTCTGGGCGGTGCGCACGTCCTGCCAGGCCTTGCCGGTGAAGCTGAGGTTTGGCAGGTCGATGACTGCCTCTTCGGCGACCTGCAGGCTCTGCCAGCCTTGGCTGAGCGCGTGCTGGGCCGTCTCGGCGGTCACCGTGAACAGGCAGGGCACCATGCCGGCGGCGTGAACCGCGTCGGCGAACGCGCCGAGCAGTGCGGAGCGGTCGTCCTCCTGCGCGGAGACCGGGTCGCAGAGCCCGATGGCGACCCCGGCGTGTACGCGGTAGGCGACGTAGCCGGCGATCTGGGGTGTGGTGAACCAGCGGTTCTCCGGCCAGGTCGTCATCCACGCCAACCGGTTCACGGACCCCGCCTCGAGCAGCTGTTGGGTGGCCGCGGCTTGCTGGTCCTCGTCGGCTGGTGCCACGAGGTTGCCGGTAGTGCGGCGGGCTCGTCGGGGTGAGGGGTTGCGGAAGGCGTGCCGGCCCAGGTAGAGGATCGACAGGCCAAGTGCGTTGCCGACCAGCTCGTAGATCGCCACGGGTACACCGGGCTCGCCCACGACGAGCATGACGACCAGCCCCACGAGCTCGACCGCCACGACCAACCCGAGCAGCCCGGTGGCCCAGCGCCAGGTGCGCCGCCGTCCCTTGTAGAGACTGCGGGCCAGCCAGAACCAGAGCCCGGCGATCACCAGCGAGGACAGGATCTGTTGCTGCGCGGGCTCCACGGAGCGGGCAGCGGCGGACACGGTGCTGGCCAGGGGACCGTCGGCGGTGGTGAAGGGCTGGATCAGCCCTTGGAGGGCGGCCAGGACGAAGAACGCACTGGCCAGCAGCCGGTAGTCGCGGCGGGTCAGCGGTCGCAGGCTCAGGCGTGGGCGCCGGCCCAGCAGGACGGGCCCGAGGGCGAGCCCCAGCCCCACGGCAATGACGTGCTCGAGGTCGGCGATGGTGCCCAGGTGGATGAGGAAAAGCAGGACGTAGGTGGCCAGTCCGGCCCGGAGCCGACCCCGCCACGGAGGAGAGATCGTGGCACAGGCGGCCGCCGCGGCGCCGAGGAACCCGGCGGACGGACCCGCGTCGCGCAGCTGGGCCAGGGAGGTGGCCCAGGCATACCCGTGGTCGCGGGTGGCCCACAGCAGCAGGGCCGCGCCGAGCGAGCCGACCACCTGGGTCACCAGCATCACGGCAGCGGTCCGGCGCCAACCCAGCCGCCATTCCGCGAAACCGCCGAACACCGCCAACCCGAACAGGATCGGCAGGTACTCCCCGGGCTGCAACGCGAAGAACGGCCCGACCACAAAGGTCCACCAGGCCCCGTCCTCCAGGGCAGGCAGGCCGTAGGTCACGGCGTCGGACAGGCCGCGACCGTCCAGGGCCACCCACAGCGTTCGGGTCATGACCGAGAGCAGGACCATGGAAACAACCAGGGCTGTCGTCAAGGGGACCCGACGCACGATCGTCCCCAGACCGAGCACTCTCGGCGAGTATCGGCTCGTCGCTCTGCGGTCAACCCCGTGTAGCGGGTCTCGGGTCTCCTCTGCGGCGGACATCAGACCGGGGCACTGAAGGGCGCGACTGCTGCGCAGACCGTGCAGAGGAGGTCGACGAGATGCCGCCCCTGGGTTCCCGCGTCCAGGGTGAGCGTGCTGGAGTAGAAGGTCCCCCCGAGTGCGATGAAGGAGACGGTGAGCGCGAGCCACAAGTTGCGCGCCGACATGCTCCGGGGCGTGGAGGTCACCAGCGAGGTGGTTCCTCCGCGTGTTTCGGAACTAGTGATGACTGACATGGGTGCTCCTCGGTGTCCTAGCCCCCCGGTCGAGCGGCGTGTTCCCAGCACATCGCCTCCAGGGCCGGCGGCCCAGCGTGATGGACCCACGACCTCCGTGGCTGGCCGACGACGTGGGGGTGGGGTGAACGTGCGGTTACCACCACCACCGGCGGTGGAAAGGCCCCTAGGCGCACGCGGTCGTCAGGAGCACACTGCGGACATGGGATCCCTGCGGCAGTGGCGCCGGCCCGCGGGCCGAGAGCTGGTTGCCGGGTTGCTCACCTGGGTTGCGCTGCTGGGCTTCGTGGTCCTGACCTATTTGATCGTCGTCCTGGGCGGAGCGGGCCTGCTGGGCGAGGAGTCCTCCCCTCTGGCCCTGTCCGTCCTCGCCACTGCCGTCGTGGCGCTGTTGTTCGACCGCGTGCAGGCCCACGCGGAGGCGACCGTGGCGCGGGCCGTGCGGCGAGGTCGTCCGATGCCGTACGAGGTGCTCCGCTCGTTGTCGGGGACGCTGGGAGGAAGCCACGCCGTCGAGGAGCTCCCGGCGCGGATCGCCAAGGTGCTGGTCGAAGGCACCGGTGCGACGTGGTGCCAGGTCTGGGTCGTGGTCGACGGCGATCCTGTGCTCGCCGCGACCTGGCCCCCCCAAGCGGTCACCAGGGACAGCACGGGCACCACCGACGCGCTCGTCCCGGGACGCCGGTCCCTGCCCGTCCGTCAGGGCGGCGAGCTGCTCGGCGTCATCGTGGTTCAGGAGCAGGATGACGTGCCCCTCACCACGGTGGAGGAGCGGCTGTTCGCCGGGCTGGCCGACCAGGCGGGGCTGGGGCTGCGCGGCGCACGGCTGCACACCGAGCTGGGGCTGCGGGTGGCCGAGCTGTCGGCACGGGCCGGTGACCTGCAGCGGTCGCGAGAACGGTTGGTGGACGTGCAGGACCACGAGCGCAGACAGCTCGAACGCAACATCCACGATGGCGCGCAGCAACACATGGTGGCACTGGCCGTCAACCTGCGTCTGGCCCAGACGCTCACCACCGACGCGCCCGACCGGGCACGGGCCCTCCTCGCCCAGCAACGGGCCGCCACCACCGACGCCATCGACACCCTGGTCGACCTGTCCGCAGGCATCTACCCGCCGACCCTGCGCGACGACGGCCTCACCGACGCGATCGCCAAGGCCTCCGCGCGCAGCATCATCCCGGTCCGGATCACCTCACGCCACGTCGGCCGCTATCCGTCAGCGATCGAGGCCGCAACCTACTTCGTCTGCCTGGAAGCGCTGCAGAACGCCACGAAGCACTCCCGCGCCGGGCGCATCGAGGTCCGGCTGACCGGCGAGCCCGACCAGCTGACGCTGCAGGTGGAGGACGACGGCATCGGGTTCGACCGGTCCACCACTCCGGCGGGGGCCGGACTCACAGGTATGGGCGACCGCGTCGAGGCGCTGGGCGGGACCCTGACCATGCGGTCGGTCCCCGGCTCGGGGACCCGGGTCGAAGCTCGTCTGCCGGTCCCCAGGCGCGCACCGGTGCAGGGGAGTGTGACATGAGGGCGCTTCTGGCGTGGGCCCTGGCCGGGCTCACCACCCTCCTCGTGGTCGCCGACGGCGTCATCATCGCGCAGTACCTGTCGTTGACGTCCGAAGCCGCGGTGGCCATGCAGGGGTTCCCGTTCATCCCCGGCGCGGTCCTCGGCTGCTCGGTGATGGGTGCGCTGATCATCACCCGTGACTCGCGCCACGTCGTGGGATGGTTGTTGAACGTGATCGGGACCCTGGGTGCGCTCTCGATCATGCTGGAGGGCTACGCCATCTGGGCGAGCGCCCACGACGGCCCCGGTTCGGCGGGGATCGCTGGGTATGCCGGTTGGCTCTCGACCCTCGTGGGCGGCCAGATCGCCCTGATGGGGATTGCGTTCATCTTCCTGCTCGTTCCGGACGGCCACCTGATCTCGCGGCGCTGGCGGTTGGCCGTGGCAGTCCCGGCGCTGGGCGGCATGCTCTGCATCCTGGCCGTCGGCACGCTCGACCCCAGCGCCTACTCCTTGACTGGGGAGGTCGGGCTGGCACAGACCGGGAACGGCGTGGTGTTCGACGCCGGCTTCCTCCTGATCGCTGCCGGGCTGCTCGCGTCCTTGGTGAGCTTGGGGATCCGGCTGGTCCGCAGCCAAGGCGAGCAGAGGCGGCAGCTGCGCCTGATCACACTGTCCGCCGGGTTCGTCTGTCTCGGGCTGATCTGGTCGGTGGTGGGTGAGGTGCGCAGCGGGGGCCAGACGTGGGCCACCTCCCTTCCGCTCTTCACGTCGTACCTGCTGATGCCGGTGCTCTTCGCGATCGCGGTGCTTCGCTACCGGTTGTACGACGTCGAGGTGATCATCAACCGGACGCTGATGGTGGCCGCGGGCACCGCCTTCGCGGCAGTCGGCTACACCGCTCTCGTCGTCGGCGCGGGTGAGGTGGCCGGCCGGGCGTCCGACCAGCTGTGGTTCTCCCTGGCCGCCACCATGGTGGTGG
>JBBQWX010000154.1:0-10052 GCA_038210185.1 Actinomycetales bacterium | reverse complement strand
TTGTACAAGCTCGCCATGCTTTAGGTCATACACTATTCCGACCCCGAAGAACAGCCGACACGCCGAGAAACCGCAGGTCAGCCCGGGTGTCTCGTCCGCCTCACCCGATCAAGACCCGAATAGCCCGGAAACTCCCGCTAGACGCACGGGTCGTCGGGAGGGTGCCCCGCCGGCACGAGTCAGCGCCTGCACGAGTCAGCGCCAGCGCGACATCGCGCTGAGCACGGCGAGTGCGGCCGGGCCGGCGCTCGACGAGCGCAGCACCGTGCCGCCCAGGCGCACCGCCCGGGCACCGGCGCCCTCGAGGGCGCTGAGCTCCTCCGGGGAGATACCGCCCTCCGGGCCGACGACGAGCACGACGTCGCCGGCATCCGGCAGCTCGACGGCCGCGAGCGGCAGCGTCGCGTCCTCGTGCAGCACCAGGGCGGATGCGGCGTCACGCACCCGCTCGACGAGGTCGGCCGTCGTGGCCGTGCTCGCGAGGACCGGCCGGCGGGTGCGGCGGGACTGCTTGGTGGCCGCGACGAGCACGGCATCCCACTTGCCCCGGGCCCTCTCCCCGCGCTCGCCCCGCCACTGCACCACGCAGCGCGCTGCCTGCCACGGCACGACCTCGTCGACGCCGCACTCGGTGGCGGCCTCCACCGCCTGGTCGTCGCGGTCGTTCTTGGCCAGGGCCTGCACGAGCACGAAGCGTGGGCTGGGGGCCGGGTCGAGGGCCACGGTCACGAGTCGCAGGTCGAGGGTGCCCGGCCCCACGGCGACGACCTCACCCTCGACGCGCAGGCCGGCACCGTCGGTGAGCAGCAGGTGCTCGCCCACCCGGGTGCGCCGCACGGTGGCCGCGTGCCGGCCCTCGGGTCCGTCGAGCACCACCACGTCCCCGACACCGCGGCCGGTCAGGGCGTGGGGGGCGAGCAGGTGCAGCGGCAGGGTCATCGGGCCTTGAAGGCGTCTCGCAGCTTGCCGAGGATCGAGCCGTCGGTGGGGTTGGCCAGCCGCCCCTCGGGCCGCTCCTCGCCCCGCGCCGACGCGAGCTGCCGGAGCAGGTCCTCCTGGGCGGCGTCGAGCCTGGTGGGGGTCTGCACCATCGTGTGCACCACGAGGTCGCCGCGGCCGGTGCCCCGCAGATGGGTCACCCCGAGCCCGCGCAGGGTCATCGTGTCGCCCGACTGCGTGCCGCGCCTGACGTCGAGGTCGCGCGAGCCGTCGAAGGTGTCCATCGCGAGGGTGGCACCGAGCGCCGCGGCCGTCATCGGCACCTCGATGGTCGCGTGCAGGTCGTCGCCGCGACGCTGGAAGGTGGGGTGCCGGTTGACTGCGACCTCGACGTAGAGGTCGCCCGCGGGGCCGGCGCCGTGGCCGACCTCACCCTCACCGGCGAGCTGGATGCGGGTGCCGGTGTCGACGCCCGGGGGCACCTTGAGGGTCAGGGTGCGGCGGGTGCGCACCCGGCCGTCGCCGGAGCACTCGTAGCAGGGGTCGGTGACGATCTGGCCGAAACCCTGGCAGGTCATGCAGGGGCGGGTGGTCATCACCTGGCCCAGGAAGCTGCGCTGCACCTGCTGGATCTCGCCGCGGCCGGCGCACACGTCGCAGGTGCGGGTCGACGTGCCGGGCTGGCTGCCCCCGCCGTGGCAGCTGCTGCACACCACGGCGGTGTCGATGGTGAGGTCCTTCTGCGCCCCGAACACGGCGTCGCCGAGGCCGATGTCGAGCCGCACCAGGGCGTCCTGGCCGCGGGTGGTCCGCGACCGGGGCCCGCGCCCGGCAGCGCCCTGGCCGCCGAAGAAGGCGTCCATGATGTCGCTGAACGAGAAGCCCTGGCCGAAGCCGGCCGCACCCGCGGCGTACGGGTCGGAGCCGAGGTCGTAGGCCTGCTTCTTGTCCGGGTCGGAGAGCACGTCGTAGGCCTGGGACAGCTTCTTGAACTGCTCCTCGGCCTGCGGACCCGGGTTGACGTCGGGGTGGTAGCGCCGCGCGGCCTTGCGGTAGGCCCGCTTGATGTCCTCCGCGTTGGCGTCGCGGGCGACCCCGAGGTCGGCGTAGTAGTCGTTCACAGGTGGTTGGTTTCCTTTACTCCGCGAGGATCCGCGAGACGTAGGTCGCGACGGCGCGCACGGAGGCCATCGTCGTGGGGTAGTCCATACGGGTGGGGCCGAGCACCCCAAGGCCGGCGACCAGGTCGGACCCGGCGCCGTAGCCGGTGCTGACCATCGAGGTGGTGCGCAGCCCGGCGTACGGGTTCTCGTGGCCGATGCGCACGGCGATGCTGCCACCCTGCTCCGCGACGGTGCCGAGCAGCTTCAACAGCACCACGTGCTCCTCGAGGGCCTCGAGCACCGGGCCGAGGCTGGTGGTGAAGTCGGGGCCAACCCGGGCGAGGTTGGCGGTGCCGGCGAGCACCACGCGCTCCTCGCGCTCCTCGACGAGGGAGTCCTCCAGGGCGGTGCTGATGGCGCGCACCAGGTCGCGCAGGGCCGGCGCGAGCCGCCCGGGCACCGCCGTCAGCTCGCTGGCCGCCTCGGCGAGGGTGCGCCCGCTCGTGGCGCGGTTGAGCTCGGTGCGCAGCGTGGACAGGGTGCCCTCGCCGTCGTCGGTGAGCAGGTCGGTGCCGACGTCGATGACTCTCTGCTCGACTCGGCCGGTCGTCGTGATGAGCACGACGAGCAACCGCGCGCCGCCGATCGGCACCAGCTCGACGTGCCGCACCGCGGAGCGGGCGAGCGAGGGGTACTGCACCACGGCGACCTGGTGGGTGAGCGACGCGAGCAGTCGCACCGTGCGGTCGACGACGTCGTCGAGGTCGACCGCACCCTCGAGGAACTGCGCGATGGCGCGCTGCTCGGCGGCACTCATCGGCTTCACGGCCGAGAGCCGGTCGACGAACAGGCGGTAGCCGGCGTCGGTGGGCACCCGACCGGCGCTGGTGTGCGGAGCGGCGATCAGCCCCTCCTCCTCGAGCGCTGCCATGTCGTTGCGCACCGTGGCGGCCGACACGCCGAGCTGGTGGCGCTCGAGCAGCGCCTTCGAGCCGACCGGCTCGGAGGTCTGGACGTAGTCCTGGACGATGGCGCGCAGCACGCGCAGCCGGCGGTCCTCGCTCATCTCGTGATCACCTCCGGGGTCTTCGCTGGCGGCGGGGCGGTGGTGCTGGCACTCTCGCGCTCGGAGTGCCAATTCTACGGGCTGGGTCCGACGCAGGCGAATGCCGGGGACCGCGCACCACCTCGCGTAGCCTTCCCGCCGTGACGGACAGCTATGGCGCAGACGTGCTGGGCGGCGACTGGCGACGGCCGGCGAAGGGGCGTTCGGTCGAGGTGGCCGCCGAGCCGGGCACCGTCGTCGAGGATGTCGAGACCGGGTGGGTCGGCGCCGTGGTGCGCGTCGAGACGGCCGGTGGCGTGCGCGTGGTGCACCTCGAGGACCGGCACGGCAGTACCAAGGGCTTCCGCCTCGGCCCCGGGTTCCTCGTCGACGGCGCGCCGGTCGTCCTCACTCCCCCGCGCGCGAGGTCCGACGTCCGGCTGGCGCAGGCGCGGGCGGCATCCACCCGCACGGCGAGCGGCTCGCGGGCCGTCACCGGGCAGCGGGCCAAGGTGGCGAGCGGCTCACGGATCTTCGTGGAGGGCAAGCACGACGCCGAGCTGGTCGAGAAGGTGTGGGGTGCCGACCTGCGGGTCGAGGGCGTCGTCGTCGAGATGCTCGACGGCGTCGACGACCTGGCGGCAGCGATCCGCGACTTCGCCCCCGGGCCGGGGCGTCGGATGGGCGTGCTCGTCGACCACCTCGTGCCCGGCACCAAGGAGTGGCGGGTCGTGCAGGAGGCGCGCGGCGTAGGTGCGTATGCCGCGCACGTGCTCGTCGTGGGCCACCCCTACGTCGACGTGTGGCAGTCGGTGAAGCCGGCGCGCCTCGGGATGGATGCGTGGCCGGTCATCCCGCGCGGCACGTCGTGGAAGGTGGGCATCGCCGCACACCTTCGCTGGCCGCACTCCACGCAGACCGACCTGGCCCTGGCCTGGCGGCGCATCCTGTCCGCGGTCGACACCTACGCCGACCTCGAACCCGAGCTGCTGGGCAGGGTGGAGGAGCTGATCGACTTCGTCACGGCCCCGGGCTGACCGGGTCGCGCTCGGGGTCGGCCCTGACCCGACCCTGAACGCGACCCCGGCCACACCCCGGGATCCGTTCCCCGCGACGCCCAGCGGGTGTTTGATGGGTGCAGACCCACTGAGAACGAGGAGTTCCGATGAGCGACACCACACCCCGACCCGACGAGATGACGGGCGACCCCACCGCTCCCCCGCAGCCCGCGGACGTCGAGGTGACCGAGATCGTGCCCACCGCTGCGGATGCCGCGGCCGCGCCCGTGCCCGCGCCCGCTGAGCCGCAGGACGGCCCGCCGGCCCCCGCCCCGCCCGCGTACGCCCAGCCCGCGTCCGGGCAGCCGCAGTACGAGCAGCAGCAGTACGGGCAGCAGCTCCCGCCCCCGCCGCCGCCCCCGCCCCCGCCCCCGCCGCCGGCCTACGCCGCGCCGGCTCCCGGCACCGCCATGGCCGGCCCGAACCCGATGTCGCCGACCGAGGAGCGCACCGCCGGCCTGGCGGCCCACGGCGTGGCCCTGGCCGCGACCGTCCTGTCGGGCGGATTCCTGGGCTTCGTCGCCGCACTGGTGATGTACCTGGTCTTCCGCGACCGCGGGCCCTTCGCGCGCTACAACAGCGCCAACGCGCTCAACGTTCAGATCATCGCCGGCATCGTCATACTGATCTCATTCCCGCTGATGTTCGTCCTGATCGGGTTCGTCAGCTTCGCCGCGGCCTGGCTGTTCGCCGTGATCGTCCACGTCGTCGGGATGGTGAAGGCCAACAACGGCGAGTGGTGGACCCCGCCGATGACGCCCCAGTTCGTCAAGTGAGCTGAACGACCCTGCGGCCACCGGTCCGAGGACCGGTGGCCGCAGCACTGTCCCATCACCGACCTGCACGAGCGGGACGGCGCGCCACCGGAGCCCTGGGTTCGACGCCACCTACGTCGCAGGAACGGTCGTGATTCCAGCGATTCCTGCGCGGTAACCAACGTCGAACCTCGTCCAGGGGGGCGGGTGAGGGCACCCCGTGCATCGCAACGCACGTGCGTCCACCGGCCACCCCCGGGACGCCCGGTCAGACGCCCAGCAGGCGGCGCACGACGGTGTCGGCCAGGAGCCGCCCCCGCAGGGTGAGCACCACTCGACGGTCAACGACCGCGGCCCGACCGTCGACCAGGCCGTGGGCCACCAACCCGGCGACGGCCGAGCGCCCGGCGGCGGCGAGCACGTCGACCGGCAGCCCGTCGCGCAACCGCACCCCGAGTAGCACCTCCTCGTCGTGCCGCTGCTCGGCCGTCAGGGTCTCGCGCCCGGCAGCCGGCGACGCGCCCTCGGCCAGCCGGCCGGCATAGGTCCTCGGGTGCTTCACGTTCCACCAGCGCACCCCACCCACATGGCTGTGCGCTCCGGGCCCGATGCCCCACCACGCGTCTCCGCGCCAGTAGCCCTCGTTGTGGAGGCACCGCCCGGCGTCGTCGCGCGACCAGTTGCTCACCTCGTACCATCGGTAACCCGCCTGTGCGAGAACCGAGTCGGCCAGCTCGTACTTGTCCGCCTCGTCGTCACCCTCGGGCGTGGCGACCTCGCCCCGCCGCACCTGGGCCGCCAGCCTGGTGCCCTCCTCGACGACCAGCGCGTAGGCCGAGAGGTGGTCGGGCTCGAGCGCCACCGCCGCGTCGAGGCTGGCCCGCCAGTCGTCGAGGCTCTCCCCCGGTGTGCCGTAGATCAGGTCGACGCTGGTGGCGAGCCCGGCCGACGTCGCGCCGGCGACCGCAGTGGCCACCCGCGCCGGGTCGTGGGTGCGCTCCAGCGTCGCGAGCACGTGGGGCACCACCGACTGCATGCCGATCGACACCCGGGTGAACCCGCCCGCCGCGAGCACCTCGAGGTCGGCGGGCGTCACGGAGTCGGGGTTGGCCTCGGTCGTCACCTCGGCGTGGAGCGCCAGCCCGAACCGCTCCCGGATGCCGTCGACGCACCGCACGAGGTCGGCCGCCGGCAGCAGCGTGGGCGTGCCACCGCCGACGAAGACCGTGTCGACCGGCCCGGCACCCGGGCCGAGCACCCCTGCGGCGAGGTCGAGCTCGACCAGCGCCGAGTCGACGAAGGTCGAGGTCGAGGCCCCCGGACCGAGCTCGGTCAGCGTGTAGGTGTTGAAGTCGCAGTAGCCGCACCGCACCGCGCAGAAGGGCACGTGCACGTAGATGCCGAGCCGCGATCCCGCGAGGGTGGCGAGCGCCTCGGGCGGCAGCTCACCGGTCACCGGCGCGGGGTCACCGTCGGGCAGTCGGGGCACCGCGCCATTCTCCCCCGGCGTCCCGACCTACGATGACACCGTGACGGACCGGTGGATCGAGCTCGACGGCATCGTCAACATGCGTGACCTGGGCGGCCTGCCGACCCGCGACGGCGGGCACACGGCATCCGGCCGGTTGATCCGCTCCGACAACCTGCAGGACCTCTCCGAGTCCGACGTTCGGCACCTCGTCGACCAGCTCGGGGTCACCGACATCGTCGACCTGCGCACCGGCACCGAGCTGCACCTGGAGGGGCCGGGTCCGCTGCGGCGGGTGGAGTCGCTCACCCACCACCACCACTCGCTGATCGAGGAGCGGGCGCCCGACGAGAGCGCCGAAGCGGTCGGCGCACGAGCCCTGCCCTGGCGCAGCGACGACCCGGTCAGGGACGCCTCGTTCTGGGCCGAGCACTACCTGGGCTACCTCGCGCGGCGACCCGACTCGGTGGCGGCGGCCCTCGAGGTGGTCGCCACCGCCGAGGGCGCCGTCGTCGTGCACTGCGCCGCCGGCAAGGACCGCACCGGCACCGTCGTCGCGATGGCGCTCGACGTCGCCGGGGTGCCGCACGACGAGATCGTGGCCGACTACGTGCTCACCGCAGAGCGGCTCGAGCGGATCGTCGGGCGGCTGATGCCGCGCGAGGCCTACGGCCCGGCCCTGGCCAAGCAGAAGCTCGCGGACCAGCTGCCGCAGGCCGAGTCGATCCGCACCATCCTCACCGCCGTCGACGAGGGCTGGGGTGGGGCGGCCGGGTGGCTGCGTGCCCAGGGGTGGAGCGGGGCCGACGTCGAGCGCCTGCGCCTCCGGCTCACCGAGCCGGCTTCTCGCTGACGTAGATCGTGATGACGCCCTCGACCACCACGACGCCGTCGGTGCGCACCGCCCGCACCCGAACCGGCACGTCACCGACCTCGGCCCAGTCGGCCGGGTCGGTCTCGGCGACGCACAGCAGGTCGGTCGTCGACTTCGCGAGGTAGGCGACCTGCATCCCCTTGGGGATCCACCGCCGGTCCTTCGGGGTGGTCGCCTCCGCGAGCAGGCCCATCGCGGCCTCGAGCCCGTTGCAGACCGCGATGGCGTGCAGCGTGCCGAGGTGGTTCTGCACCGCCCGGCGCTTGCGGATGCTCAGCTCGGCGTGGTGCGGGCGCACGTCGCGCACCAGGGGCCGCACGGTGCGGAAGTACGGCGCCTTGTTCGCGAACAGCACCGAGAAGGCGCGCTTGCCGAAGGGCAGCGCGGCGGCGCGCTGGTACAGGGCGTAGGTGTCGGGCACCCGCCGAGGTTACCGGTGGGTATGCCGGGTCGCACTAGCGTGTGGGAATGCCCACCCACCCCCTTCCCGGCCAGCCCGGCTTCGTCGTGCCCGATCCCGAGGACCGGCCCCGGTTCGACCGCCGGGCCGTGCGCGTGCTCGTCGTCGACCACGACGACCGGATGCTGCTCTTCCAGGACTCCGACCTGGGCCTGGACCCGGTGACGCACTGGTGGGTGACGCCGGGCGGCGGGGTCGACCCCGGCGAGAGCGACCTCGAGGCCGGGGTCCGCGAGCTGTGGGAGGAGACCGGCCTCGTCGTGGATGCCGCCGACCTCGTGGGCCCGCTGCTGACCAGGCTGGTCGTGCACGGTTACAGCGACAAGGTCGTCGACCAGGTAGAGGTGTTCTACGTGGTGCGGGTGCCGGCCTTCGAGGTCGACACCACGGCCCACACCGAGGAGGAGCGGCTGACCGTCGCGGACATCCGCTGGTGGACGCCGGCCGACCTCGCGACCACCGCCGACGACGTCTGGCCGCGCGACGTGCTCGCCGTGCTCGAGCTCGCCCCACGCCCGGAGCAGTGGCGCGACGGCCCGGTGCAGGCCGCACCCGTCGAGGAGTCCAGCGTCCCCACGTGAGGTCCGGACCGGGCCGCCGGATGGAAACTCAGGCGACCCATGTCGGTGCGGGCTGACAGGGTGGCCGCATGGATGCGAAAGCGACGGCCTGGCGGTACCTGACGACCGAGCGTGAGGCAGTGCTCTGGAAGGTCGAGGGGCTGAGCGAGCGTGACCTGCGGATGCCGCGGACCGTGAGCGGCACGAACCTGCTCGGCCTGGTGAAGCACCTCTCGGGGTGCGAGGCCGAGTACTTCGGGGGGTGCCTGGGCCGCCCGTGGCCACACCCGATGGCATTCTGGGATGACGACGCCGAGCCCAACGCGGACATGTGGGCGACGCAGGACGAGTCCCCGGCCGAGATCCTCGACCTCTACCGCCGGGTCACGGCGTTCGCCGACGAGACGATCGAGGCGCTGGCGCTCGACGCACCGGCATCCGTGCCGTGGTGGCGCTCCCCCGACACCGACCTGCACACCCTGCTGGTGCACATGGCCGTGGAGACCGCCCGGCATGCCGGCCACCTCGACATCCTGCGCGAGCAGGCCGACGGGGCCCTCGGGCTGCGCGAGGGCGGCACCAACCTCCCCGAGGTCGACCCGGCGTGGTGGGAGGCCTACGTCGCCAGGCTGCGAGCCATCGCGGAGGCGAGCGGCTAGGAAAGGACCAGGGCGCGGGCACGAGCCGGCGCTCGGGGGCGGCCGGTGCCGCGGTCTACTTCTTGGTCGCCTGGGCTCCTGCGCCGTCGGAGGTCAGGGCAGCGATGAAGGCCTCCGGCGGCACTTCGACCGAGCCGATGTTCTTCATCCGCTTCTTGCCCGCCTTCTGCTTCTCGAGCAGCTTGCGCTTGCGCGAGATGTCACCGCCGTAGCACTTCGCGAGGACGTCCTTGCGGATGGCGCGGATGTTCTCGCGGGCGATCACCCGGGCGCCGACGGCGGCCTGGATCGGCACCTCGAACTGCTAGCGCGAGATGAGCTCCTTGAGCTTGCCGGTCATCATGATGCCGTAGCCGTACGCCTTGTCCTTGTGGACGATCGCGGAGAACGCGTCGACGGTCTCGCCCTGGAGCAGGATGTCGACCTTGACCAGGTCGGCGGCCTGGTCGCCGTCGGGCTCGTAGTCGAGGCTGGCGTAGCCGCGGGTGCGCGACTTGAGCTGGTCGAAGAAGTCGAAGACGACTTCGGCGAGCGGCAGCGTGTAGCGCAGCTCGACCCGCTCGGCGGAGAGGTAGTCCATGCCGAGCAGGTCGCCGCGCCGGATCTGGCACAGCTCCATGACCGCGCCGATGAACTCGGCCGGGCACAGGATCGTCGCGCGCACGATCGGCTCGCGGATCTCGCCGACCTTGCCGCTCGGGAACTCGCTCGGGTTGGTCACCGTGACGACCGACTTGTCCTCGAGGCTCACCTGATAGACCACGTTGGGCGCGGTCGAGATCAGGTCGAGGTCGAACTCGCGCTCGAGCCGCTCGCGCACGATCTCGAGGTGCAGCAGGCCGAGGAACCCGACGCGGAAGCCGAACCCGAGCGCCACGGACGACTCCGGCTCGTACACCAGCGCGGCGTCGTTGAGCTTGAGCTTGTCCAGGGCGTCGCGCAGGATCGGGTAGTCCGAACCGTCGATCGGGTACAGACCGGAGAAGACCATGGGGCGCGGGTCGCGGTAGGCGCCCAACGACTCGGCGGCCGGCTTGTGGGCGTTGGTGACGGTGTCGCCGACGCGGGACAGGCGCACGTCCTTGACCCCGGTGATCAGGTACCCGACCTCGCCGACGCCGAGCCCGTTCG
>JBBQWX010000153.1:0-10126 GCA_038210185.1 Actinomycetales bacterium | reverse complement strand
GAGCCCGTTGAGCTGAGCACCCGAGCCGGTGGTGGCCAGCACTGGGCAGATCCCATGGCCACCACCGGGCACTTCTCGTGACCGTCACCGGGCAGGTTTCACGACCGCCTCCGGGCAGAAACCAATGGCCCTTGACACCCGACCGCACTGTCGTTCGCTCAGGCACGCCCTGATCGGTGTGAGGGGCTCATCCTGGCCGGGACCACCTGCTCCTTCGTGCGGTCGGCAGCGGTCCCCTCAGCTATCCCTCGTGCGGTACTGGAGACCTTCATCGACGTCCTGGAAGAGGGTTGGGGAAGCGGGGTCGGCTTCGAGCTGTACGCGCCCAGCCTCGTGGATGACGACCGGGCCCGTGACTGGTGGGCCTCCTACCAGCGGCTTGCCTGCTCACCTGGTGCGGTCGCCGCATCCCTCCGGCTGCACCTCGAGGTCGACGTCCACGAAGCCCTGCCCCACCTCCGGGTGCCCACCCTCGTCGTCCACCAGAGCGAGGACATGGTGGTCCCGGTCGAGTGCGGTCGCGCACTGGCCGACCAGATCCCCGGTGCCCACCTTCTGGAGCGCACGGGACCCGACCACCTCTACTGGCTCGGCGACCAGGACGAGACCCTCCTCGCCATCCGCGACCTCCTCGGGAGAACACCGTTCGCGGCCGGTGTGCCGTCGGGCCGGGCCGGGCGGCCACCCAGGCCGCGGAGCGGTTGGGAGAGCATCACCGACGCGGAGATGGACGTGGTTCGTCTGCTCGTGGCCGGCCACACGAACCGGGAGATCGGCCAGCGCCTCTTCCTGTCGGCGCGGACGGTCGAGACCCACGTCGCCCACGTCATGCAGAAGCTGGGGCTGGCTCGTCGCACGGAGATCGCAGCCGAGGGCAGCCGGCGGGGTCTGTGATCGGCTGCACGCCACACAGCCGGCTCCCGGAGATGGGCAGGCGCCCGCAAGATCGGCAACAGCGCAGCCACCAACAGGAGTCACACCGCGCCGGCCGACCAGCCCAGCGGAGGCAGAGGGTCGCTTCTGACCGGGACACCAGGGCCTCGCGGCAAGCCGGCGCGCAGGAGCGTCCGGGTCCGTCCTGGGGCTGACGTGCCGGTCGGGCCGGTGGTCGTCAGCGCGGCCGGCGACGCGGCCGTTGACGCCATCCACCCTCCGGGTCGAGGGCGGGGTGCAGTAGGCAGGTGTCCGTTCCCTGTCCCGCCGACGCCGACGCCGACACCGACGCCGACGCGGGAGGGCCCCGTGGACCAGTGGTCCACGGGGCCCTGCCATGCGGTGGTTCCGGTGCGGTCGCTCGCTCAGGGAGCGACGAGCACCGACCCCGTGCCGAGCACGGCACCCGCCGGGGTGACGACCCTCATCTCGCCGAACAGCTGGCGACCGGCGGCTGCCGGGGCGCTGGCAGTCAGCGAACCGGTCACCGTGGCCGACTGGCCGCCCAGCAGGGTGATGTCGTTCCCGGGAACCGTGAGCGACCCCAGCGCCGACGAGAAGAACACGTCGCGGTAGTCGTACTCGGTCGTGCCGGCGGGCACGGAGTAACCGTCGACGACGACGGTGTACGTCCCGGCCGCCGGGTTGGCGATCGACACGGCCTCCTCGGAGTCGCCGTCGGCGGCCTGGCCGACGACCTCACCATCCGCGTCGTAGACCGTCAGGTCGAGGTCGGCGGACAGGTCAGAGACGTTGCCGATGGCGACGTCGAGCCGCTCGGCGCCGGCGGGGACCGCAATCTCGAACTCAACGGACTCGCCATCAGCGATCGTCGGACGCTCGCTGAGCGCCGAGCCGAGGCTGCCGCCCACGGCCTTGACCGTGACCGGACCGAAGTCGTTCTCGATGGTCCAGGAGACCGGGGTCGCGACGCCCTGCGGCGCCGTGACGGTCTGCGTCGCCGGGTCGACCGTGACGCCCTGGACGGCGGCGGTCAGGCGGTACGGGTTGTCGAGGAACGGCGAGGTGCGCCGCGACTCCACGATGAGCTCCCACACACCCGGCATCGGGTTGCTGTAGGCGCGCGACGTCGCCTTGCACGGCGAACCGGGGAAGTTCGTGTAGCACTGCGTCGTCGCCGTGCTGTCCACGGGAACGCCGTACGGGTCGAACGCGATCCAGCGGACCTGGCTGTTCGTGGCGATGCCACCCAGGTTCACCTGGAGGGCCTTGGCGTCCTCGGGGACGGTCACGAAGTGCCGCTGGACGAGGTTGCGCTCGACCTCACCGGTCTTCGTCAGGGAGTACGCCGGGGCCTTGAGGTCCTCGGACGCGACCACGGCGAGCATGACCCGGTGGTCCACGACGCCCGTCCTCGGGTCGTCGACCACGAGGATCGCCGAATGCAGGCCGGCCTTCCTGGGCTTGGCCACGACCGTGATGGTCGCAGGGCGGCCCTTGCGCAGCGACGCCGACTTGGCAACGGTGAACGTGCCGTCGTTGCCGAGAACTCGGACACGGTGGTTGACCGAACCGGACCTGCCCGAGGTTCGGGTCACCTTGACCTGGTAGCTCTTGGTCTGGCCCGCCTTCTGGCCACCCGCACCGGAGGCGCAGCGGTTGTAGACACCGGTGCCGCGGTCGGGGACGGCGAGGAAGTCGGAGATCGCCGTGCACACCGGCGCGTCGGTCGCGTACGACTGGGTCGCCGGCCTGGTGCGCAGGAGCTTCCACGCATTGGGGACATCGAGCTGACCGGTGCCCTGGGACACGGCCTCCACCCCCTTGAGGAAGTCGGCCGTCGTGTACATCGACTCACGCATCTGGGTCGGCGTGATCGGCGTCTCGGTCGCGAAGCCGGCCGACAGGAGCAGCGCGGCGGCGCCGGCGGCCTGCGGGGAGGACATCGAGGTGCCGTTGAACATCGCGTAACCGACCGGCAGGGTGTAGCCGGTCTCCGCCACGTCGGCCTGCCTGAGCCACTGCGGCACGGTGGAGATCGCCGAGCCCGGGGCCATGATGTTCGGCTTGAAGCCGCCGTCCTCACGCGGGCCGCGCGAGGAGTAGTTGTGCAGCGTCAGCGGCGTGGAGACAACCGAGCCGTAGTTCGCCAGCCAGGTGGCCTTGCTCACCGAGGACGCGACGCTCACGACGTCGGTCGCCACGGACGGGTCGCCGATGGTGTTGATGCCGGCGCCGCTGTTGCCCGCCGAGATGAACAGCTGCACGCCGTACTCGTCGATGAGCGCGTCGTACAGGCGCGCCCGGGCGTTGTTGCCGTCGTTGAGGGCGGGCAGTCCGCCGATCGACATGTTGACGACGTCGACGTTGCGGTTGGCGACGAGGTCGACCATGCCGTCGGTCAGCGCGGCCGCGGTGCAGCCACCGCCCCACGTGCAGGCACGGGAGGACACGACCTTGGCGCCGGGCGCCTGGCCGTCCATCGCTCCACCGAAGAGGCTGTTGCCCGCCGCGATCCCCGCGACGTGGCTGCCGTGTGCGTCCTCGACGATGCCGATGTTGACGAAGTCGGCCGTCTGGCCGGGGAGCCCGGCCGGAGTGAGGTCGATGCCCTTGCGGAACTCGACGACGAACGGCATCCGCTCGACGATGGCGGTCGCCGGGTCGTCGGTGCCGAAGTGGCGGACGTCGAAGTTCTCCTTGTAGGGGCGCATCTTCTCGCCGGCCTCGAAGGTGTTGTCCTGGTTCGCATCGACCCAGGTGTCGTTGGTCGCGGAGTCGAACAGCACTCCGAAGCGGTCGGTCGTGTCGCCGTCGCGGTTGACGTCACCGCCGGGCTCGCTCGCCGCCGTGATGCTCTCGCTGAACCGGTTGATCCTGTACGCCCCGGCGGACGGCAGGGTCCAGGTCTCAGAGACGTACTCGGCGGTGGGGCCGGTCACGTCGGTGAGCATCGCGCGCCAGCTGCCGTCACCGTCGAACAGCGGGTCGGTGGCGGTCACCCAGTCGACGATCTTGCGCTCGCCGGTCGAGGTGGTCTGCAGCGCCGGGTGGTCGAGGTCGACACCGGAGTCGATGACACCGATGGTGACGCCGCGGCCGTCCCAGGACGGGTGGTCCTTCTTGAACTTCACGGACCCCGTCTCGCGGGTCGGCATGAAGGGGTTGCTGTCAGGGGTGGACGGGCCGGGGGCGGCGACGGATGCCGACGCGCCGTGCTTGGCGGACTTCTCCACCGCCGGGTCGGGCCGCTGGATCGACTCGTTGAGGTCGACGGCGAGCACCTTCGCCAGCCCCGCGACCTTCTCGACGGCCGACGTGGGAACCGTCGCCCGCACGTAACCGATCCGGTCGTTCGTCATCCCCGTGAAGCCACCGTTGGCCTTCACCGACGCGGCGACGCTCTTCGTGGCGCCCTTCTCGGTGGCGAGCAGGAGCGTCACGCGCTTGTCACCCTTGGCGCGCGCCCGCTCCAGGAGCGTGCGGTCGTGCGAGCCCATCTTGTCGTTGCGACCTTGGCCCTTGGCCTGACCCTTGTCGACGGACGCCTTCGGGGCGACCACCTTGGCGTTGGGCTCGGGCTCCACGGCCGCGGCCGACGTCGCTACGGCCCCGCTGGCGAGAGCCGCGGCCGCGATCGCGGCGAGCGCCATGCGCCCGCCTCGGGTGGGGGAGGGTGTCATCGATGATCCTGTCCGCGTGGGGGAGTGAGGTCGCCTCGGGCCTTCGAAGACCGGCCGGCACAGTTGACCACGGAATCGTGCTCGCCGGGGAGACCCGTGGCCTCTTCCTGACCATTCCTTTACCTTCGCGTCCACGCAGGCGCGCGCCCAGCCGGAAGGTCAGCGACCCCTCGGACGGCACCGACAGTGAACCTGCGGCGCCTCGGCCCCGGCTCAGCGACGTGAACGTACTACGGCACGCCTGGCTCTGTTCTCGTCCGCTCGCGCCGGGTGCAGCGACGACTCGAGCACAGCAACCAGCAACGATCTCGACGTCGCGCCGAGCCCGAGGAGCGCTCGTGAGGGGTGCCGATAGGAACAGGGCCGTGACTCGTCGCCCTTTGACCGCCGCCGCCGCCCACGCCCACGCCCACGCCCACGCCCACGCCCACGCCCACGCCCACGCCCACGCCCACGCCCACGCCCACGAGCCAGTGCAGTGGTTCGCGAGCTGCGAGATCAATCCTTCGGACGACCCTGATGGGGGTCTTCGGGAAATGACAGTCCCGCCATGACAGCGTCAGCGAATGCGGCGTGCAGCGTCGGGCTCGGGTGGAACCCGTCGCCGGCGAACATCTGCGGCCCGAGCGGTTCGTCGGTCTCGATCCGGAAGGCTCGCTCGCGAGCTCGGACTGCTGCGACCCCGATCGTGTCGAAGACCCGGCCCCGCCAGCCGAGGGCGTCGGCGAGAGGCCGCCGAAACGCCGGAAAGTGGTCGAGCGGTGGGATGCCGAGCAGGCAGACCTGGGCCCGTGGAGCGGCGGCGAGGATCGCATCGAGGAGCGTGCCGAGCTCATGGCGGAAACGGGTCGTGCTGTGGAGGTTCTTGAGGTCGTTGACACCGATCGAGACGAACACGAGGTCAGTGTCGACCAGGGCTTCGGCGCAGACCAGGCTCGTGGCCAGCCCTGCGGTGGCGCCGGTCCTTGCGCAGGCCTGCCAGTCCACCGTCGCGCTGTAGCGGTCGGCGAGCCGGACGGCGAGCTGGCCTGCGACGGACGATCGGTGGTGCCCGACGGCGTACCCCGCCGTGACACTGTCCCCGAGTGCGACGACCTTCATGCGGCGAACGCCAGAGCCGACCCGTCCCGTGATGCCGTCAGCATCAGCGAATCGTGGAAGCGTGCGGGCGAGTCGGTATCCTTGGAGAGGCACGATGGGCAGGCCCAGCCACCACCACTGCGCTCGTCGCACGTCGACATCTCGCAGACGGGCGTGTCCGGCACGCACCAGACCGCTCCGCATCATGCGCCCGATGGTATGCCGGGTGCCGCCGTGCCGCTGCCCCGCTCGGCGGGCATCGGCTGGACCATCCGTCGCGGGCACGCCGGGAGTGGGCGCGAGGTGCGTACTCGGCGGAAGGGGTCTACCGCGCCGCCCGCCGCATCACCCATCCGGTCGTCTCGAAGCTCGAGCCGGCTTGCCTGTCGGGCCCGGAGGTACGTGAGTCCGCGGTCGCAGTTCAGCGACGCTCGGCGTACCAGGCCTCGTTGATGGTGCGGCTCCGGTTCACCCGTGTCCGGGTCTGGGCGACGAAGCCGACGACGGCCAGCACCAGCAGTGTCAGGGACCAGACCCAGCTGGCTGAGACGGCATCGGTGAACGTGCCCTGCGTGAAGTCGGCGGAGTTCAGGGAGCCAACCAGCAGCATCAGGCCCGCGACCATGCTGACGGCACCGGCGATGGAGCTGACGAGGGCGAGCACGATCATCGGCATGTTCCCGACGACCGATGCCAGACCGAGGACCGCGCCGACGGCCAGGCCCGCGAGGACCGCAATCCAGTTCCAGTCGATCCCCAGCGCGACGACGAGACCAGAACCGATCGCGAAGCCGAAGGCAGCCATGGCGAGGATCACGGCTACCGCGTAGTAGAGGTACGCGAACACGGCGAAGATGAGGGCGAAGACGAACCCCGAGACCCACCCGAGCGCGGTGCCCAGGACGCGCTCATCCGCCAGCGCGGCGAAGAGCCCGGCCCCGAACGCGAACCCGGCGAAGAAGCCCCAGATCGGGAAGACGAACCGCAGCACGAACTGCCCGGCGAAGAGCATGACGCCCCCGGCGAGAATCGCGAGGAGGCCCAACAGGATGTCTGCCATGACTGCAATGTAGGACTCCCCGCCCTCCGTCTGTGCGACGACACGGACGAGCCCGCAAGCAGTGGCGCCCAGCGAACACGGACCTCCACGCCACTCGGTCCAGCTCAGGTGCAACACCCCACGCACGGACCTCGCCGGAACCGCGTGCCGTGAGCCCTGGCAGCGGCCGGGCGGAAGACCTTCCTCCCACTTCGTCGACGACGGCATCAGGCCCGCGCTCGACCAGGCCGGCGAAGCCGCCGGCCTGGTCGAGACGTCCGCATCCGCGGGAGGTGGCGCGACGATCCCGGAGTTATGGCAACGCCGGGCGGCGCGACGATCCCGGAGTCACGGCAACGCCGGCCTGCGGGCGTCGCTGCCAACGGGTGACACGACCCCGAGCCACGGCGCGCACCCCGTGCACTTCCCGGACCCCGACCTGGGCTGCCCTTCCGCGCGAACGTGGGCCAGAATCGTTCCACGAACCCGAGGACGGACCATGCACTCCTTCGAGCACGACACCGACACGTCGCGGACCGTCTTCGGCATGGGCACGCTGTCCCGCGTTCCGGAGGAGCTGCGCCGGATCGGTGGGCGGCGCGCGCTGGTCCTGTCCACCCCCGGTCAGCGGGCTCTCGCGACGCGGGTGGCCGGCGTACTGGGCGACGCCGCCGCGGGGATCTTCGACGGCGCCGCGGAGCACACCCCAGTGGAGGTGACCGACGCCGCCCTCGCTCGCGCCGAGCAGGTGGCGGCCGACTCAGTGGTCTCGATCGGTGGTGGCTCGACGACCGGCCTCGGCAAGGCCCTGGCCACTCGCACCGGGATGCCGCACCTGGTGCTGCCCACGACGTACTCCGGCTCCGAGGTCACCACTCTGCTCGGTGAGACAGCCAACGGCGAGAAGGTGACCCGCACCGGCCCGGAGATCCTGCCCGAGGTGGTCGTCTACGACGTCGCGCTGACCACCACGCTCCCGTGGCCCGTCACCGTGACCAGCGCGGTCAACGCCATGGCCCACGCGGTCGAGGCCCTCTACGCGGCGGACCGGACCGCCGAGACCGACGCGATGGCCACCGACGGGATCGGGGCCCTCGCCCGCGGGCTACGGGCACTGCACCTCGACGCCGACGACCTCGACGCGCGCGCCGACCTGCTGTACGGAGCATGGCTCGCGGGCCGGTGCCTCAGCGCCGTCGGCATGGGGCTGCACCACAAGCTGTGCCACACCCTGGGTGGCAGCTTCGGCCTGCCCCACGCGGCCACCCACACGGTGGTGCTGCCCCACGCGATGGCCTACAACGCGCAGGCCGCGCCGGAGGCGATGCGCGCCACAGCCACCGCGCTCGACGTCGACGATGCCGCTGCGGGGCTGCAGGCTCTGGTCGCCCGGTTCGGGGGTCCGACTCGCCTCGGCGACCTCGGCTTCGGCCTCGCTGATGTGCCGCGGGCCGCCGACCTCGCCACGGCACGGCCGTACCCCAACCCGCGCCCGGTCCACCACGAGGGCATCGTCGAGCTGCTCACCCACGCGACCGAGGGCACCACGATCGCCGGCACTGCCCCCGAGTACAGCCAGCCACCCACCCCCGACGAGGAGAACCGATGAGCACCCCTGACCTGTCCACACCCGGCCCTGCCGACCTCGAGGCACGGCGGCAGGAGATCCGCGAGGCCTACCTGCGCCCCACCGGTACGCGCCCCGCCTCCACGGCGCGTGGACTGCACCACACCGCGCTGATCAGCAGCGACGTGGAGCGCACCGTGCGCTTCTACCAGGACGTGCTCGGGTTCCCGCTGACCGAGCTGATCGAGAACCGCGACTACCCCGGCTCCTCC
The DNA here is from genome assembly GCA_038210185.1 of Actinomycetales bacterium. Classification (GTDB taxonomy): domain Bacteria; phylum Actinomycetota; class Actinomycetes; order Actinomycetales; family Dermatophilaceae; genus Fodinibacter. Next base: position 1,591 of record JBBQWX010000153.1, on the reverse strand, counting down.
CACTTCTTCTTCGACATCGGCAACTCCAACCTGCTGGCCTTCTTCGACTTCCCCGGGCTCGATGTCGGGCCGTACGCCGAGGTGCTCGGCGGCCTGCACCACATGGCGATCTCGGTGGAGCCCGAACGCTGGCACGCGCTGGTCGCCCGGCTCACCGAGGCCGGGATCGAGCACGAGGTGCACAGCGGTGTGTCGGTCTACTTCCGTGACCCCGACGGGGCGCGCATCGAGCTCATCGCAGACCCGCTCGGCGAGATGTACGGCCACCAGGTCCTCTAGGACCGGGGTGAGCGCGAGCCCGGTCGTGTACCCGAAGCGGCTTGGGCGCGGCGATCACCATGCGTCCGTCCGCCGCCGGTGCGACCCTGCGCGAGCTGCCGTGTCACCCGAAGGCTCCGCCGATCCCGCCGAGCGGATCTGCCTGCTTGATGCCCAGCTGATGAAGGAGGCTCGCGTGCCGCTCGGCGTCCACCTGTTCTGGGCGGCTCACGCTCCGCGCGGTCGGCCGCTTCGTAGTCGCTTCGGCCGCGGAGCTGGTCAACGATCGCCTGCCGGGCGATCTCCACTTCGCCACTCCTTCCGGACGCCTCCTCGTCTCCTCGGCTCCTGAAGGTGGAGGGCACGGTCGACAGCAGCCTGACGGTGCACCACCAACGCGTACGAGGCGGCTCCGGTGAAGAGCACTCCGCTGAAGAACCTCGCCACACCCGCCGTGCCACCAGCAGCCGGATGCGCCCGTGCCCGTGAGTGCCGCGTCGTCGCCCAGCACGCTTTCCGGGGGGTCGCGGGCGGCGGACGACCAGCGTGGTCGCCACCCCGGCAAATGACGAAGAGCCCGACGACAGACGCGAACACCGAGTGGAGCCGCTCCTGCAGCTCAACGACGAGCGCGCGTTCGCGGAGCGAGGCCTCGGTAGCGCCAGACGGGTGACCTCCGTAACGGTTCCCGGCCGACGCCCCCCGCCTTCCTACCCGCAGAGGTGCAGGAGTGTCACCTGACCCCGCCACGCACGAGACCCGCACCACGATGGCGGTTGTGCCACCGCAGGACCGGGCCCCGCGGAGATCGTCCATCCAGTACAGGACGAGAACTGGGCGTCCGCCGATTCCTTCCTGCGCTCGAGCGCTGGCCAGGTGATCAACGTGCTCGGCCCTCACGGCTGAGCCGCCCTTCTGAAAGCTGCACGCGACCAGCCGTACTCGACGATCGGCCCTTCGACGCGGCGAGACGCTGACCCTGGGGCGCGACATTCACCGACCCTCATCCGCGCCCGCACCGGTGCGGCGAGAAGAGGAGGCGATCCGGTTCGTGTCATCGACAACCGCGAGTACCCGGTTGCGACACTCGCACTTGTCGGATGTCGCTTCGGACGCGATGGGACAGGACCCTAGGGCAGTCCAGGTCCTCTCGCCCGCAGGGGGATTCGCGTGTCACGACCCGCCCCTACCACTAGCGGGAGTTTCCCCGCTAGCTGATTGACCGGCGTGTCTTCCATTGCGGTGGTTGGCTTTTCGTCACCGATCGTGTATTACCTAGATATGGCATCGATTGTGGGGAAGAAGCAGGGCGGACAGACCTACTACTACCTGG
>JBBQWX010000152.1:0-10235 GCA_038210185.1 Actinomycetales bacterium | reverse complement strand
TCCTCGCCGGTCGCGGTCGGCCCCCCTCCCGCAGGTGACGACGTGACCCAGATGGTCGTGCTGGCGCTCCTCGCCGTCGTCCTGGCGTTCTGCATCTCGGCCTGCGAGGCCGCCATCTCCCGCATGTCGCGCGTGCGCGCCGAGGAGCTCTTCGACGAGGGGCGCGGCGGGGCCGCCTCGCTCATGACGGTCATCGCCGACAGCTCCGCCTACCTCGCGGTCCTGGCCTTCTTGCGGGTCGTGGCCGAGTCGGCCAGCGCCGTGCTCATCACGGTGGCGGTGCTCGACCACGTCGACAACACGACGGTGGGCCTGCTGGTCTCGATCGCCGTGATGGCCGTCGTGTCCTTCGTCATCACCGGCGTCTCGCCCCGCACCCTCGGGCGGCAGCACTACGACACCGTCTCGCTGTATGCCGCGCCGGTCACCGTCGGGCTGCGCACGGTGCTCGGCCCGGTGGCCCGGGTCCTGGTCGCCCTCGGCAACGCGGTGACGCCCGGCCAGGGCTACCGCGACGGGCCCTTCGCGACCGAGGCCGAGCTGCGCGACCTGCTCGACCGGGCGGGCGACTCGTCGGTCATCGACACCGAGGAGCGCGAGATGATCCACTCGGTCTTCGAGCTCGGTGACACCCTGTCGCGCGAGGTCATGGTGCCGCGCACCGACATGATCACCATCGCCAGCGACAAGTCGCTGCGCCAGGCGATGTCGCTCTTCCTGCGCACGGGGTTCTCCCGGGTGCCGGTCGTCGGCGACGACACCGACGACGTGCGGGGCCTGCTCTACTTCAAGGACGTCGCCCGGCGCACCAACGCCGACCACGACGCGGTGCTCCAGCACGTCGACCAGCTGATGCGGCCCGTGCACTTCGTGCCCGAGAGCAAGCCGGTCGACGACCTGCTGCGCGAGATGCAGCGCGACCAGACGCACTTCGCCGTCGTCGTCGACGAGTACGGCGGCACGGCCGGCCTCGTGACCATCGAGGACATCCTCGAGGAGATCGTCGGCGAGATCACCGACGAGTACGACCGCGAGGCCCCGGAGGTCGAGATCCTCGGCGGCGGCCGGTTGAGGGTCGCAGCCACGCTGCACGTCGACGACCTCGCCGAGCTGTTCGACGTCGCGATCGAGGAGGACGAGGTCGACACCGTCGGAGGGCTGATCGGCAAGACCATCGGCCGGGTGCCGATCCTGGGCTCCACGTGCGAGGTGGCAGGGTTGCGCCTGACCGCCGAGCGGATGTCGGGTCGCCGGCACCGCATCGCGACCGTCGTCGTCGAGCGGGTCGAGTCGGCGCACCCTGTGCCGACAGTCGAGGAGCGGGCCGGATGAGCGAGCACGAGCAGCAGTACCTCGCAGGCTTCGCCTGCCTCATCGGGCGGCCGAACGCCGGCAAGTCGACGCTCACCAACGCGCTGGTGGGCAGCAAGGTCGCCATCACCTCGAGCAAGCCGCAGACGACCCGGCACACCATCCGGGGCATCGTCTCGGGCGAGCACAGCCAGCTGATCCTCGTCGACACACCGGGGCTGCACAAGCCGCGCACCCTGCTGGGGGAGCGGCTCAACCACCTGGTCCGCGAGACGCTGCTCGAGGTCGACGTGATCGGCTTCTGCCTACCCGCCGACCAGCGCATCGGGCCGGGGGACCAGTTCATCGCGCGCGAGCTCGCCGAGCTCAAGCGAGGCCGGAGCACACCCGTGGTGGCGCTGGCGACGAAGTCCGACAAGGTCGACCGGCCGCGGATGGCCGAGCACCTGATCGCCATCGACCGGCTGGGCGACTGGGCGGCGATCGTGCCCTGCTCGGCCACGCGCGGCGACCAGGTCGACGAGGTCGCGGGGGTGCTCGCGCAGCTGCTGCCGCCCTCGCCGGGGCCGCTCTACCCCGACGGGCAGCTCACCGACGAGCCCGAGCTGGTCATGATCGCCGAGCTCGTGCGGGAAGCAGCCCTCGAGGGCGTGCGCGACGAGCTGCCGCACAGCCTCGCGGTGGTCGTCGACGAGATCGTGCCCCGAGAGGGGCGCAGCGAGGGCAGACCCCTGCTCGACGTGCGGGTCAACGTGTTCGTCGAGCGCGACTCGCAGAAGGCGAACGTCATCGGGCGGGGTGGGTCACGCCTGCGCGAGGTGGGCACGAACGCCCGCGCCGCCATCGAGGCGTTGCTGGGCCAGCGGGTGCACCTCGACCTGCACGTCAAGGTGGCCAAGGACTGGCAGCGCGACCCCAAGCAGCTCGGCCGGCTGGGGTTCTAGCGCGGGGCGAGAGCGCCCACCTGGCGAGAACACGGCACCCGCACCGGCATCCGGGCGGGTCGGCCCGTTGCGAGAACTCGCAACCCACTGGCGCCAGGCCCCCTGCACACCGCACTCTGGTGCCACGGCGGTGCGTTGCCTGCGGACGGACCACCGCACACCACCGTCGGCACGGACGCGCCTTTCTCGGGGGGGAGGCACGTGCGTGCCGACGGTGCTGCGGCGTATCTAGGCCGTCTCCTCCTGCTCCTTGTGGTTGTCGAGCACCACGACGCGGGTGAACCATGGGCTCACCACCGGGCATGAGGAGGAAGCCATGAGCCACCAGCCGGGCCGACGCGGGCTACTGGGGCACGACCTCGCCAGGGTTCCGGCCGAGGAGGTGCGCTTCGGAGTCGTGCTGAACGGCGGCGTCTCGCTCGCGGTGTGGATGGGCGGTGTCGCGCTCGAGCTCGACCGGCTCGTGAAGGCACCCGCCCGCAACGACGAGCCGTACGCCGCGCTGTTGCGCCTCACCGGCTGCACCGCCCGGGTCGACGTCGTCTCAGGCACCTCCGCCGGAGGGGTCAACGGTGCTGCGCTCGCCCTCGCCCAGGTCAACCGACGGGCCGACATCGCGACGCTGCGGGACGTGTGGGTCGAGCAGGGCCGCATCGAGGCGTTGCTGCGCCAGCCGTTCCGGGGGGCGCCGAGCTCGTTGCTCAAGGGGGACGAGCACTTCCTGCCCCAGCTCAACGCCGCGCTGACCAACCTGGCCGTGCCGACCGACACGGTGCCGGCCCGCGACGCCCCCATCGACCTCACGATGATGACCACCGTGCTGCACGGCAACCAGGAGGTCACGGTCGACGCCCTCGGCCAGCGCCTGCCGCAGTCGGTGCACGGCGCCCGGTTCCGCTGGAGGCGCCCGGTCGACGTGTCCGAGGACGAGGACCCGTTCGGCCCGGCGAGGATCCGCGACACCGCCGCCCAGCTCGCGCTCGCCGCCCGCAGCTCGTCGAGCTTCCCCCTCGCGTTCGAGCCGGCGTTCGTGCCGGTGTCGCCGCACGAGGGCGCGGTGCCCGGCACGCCGCCCCAGACCTCCGACCTGCGCCCCGACATGAGGGATGTCGTCGAGGACTGGGGCGACGTCTTCCCGGCGCGCAACCGGTCGCGCTTCGTCGTCGACGGCGGGGTGCTGGCCAACACCCCCACCAGGGCCGCGGTCGAGGCGATCGAGCGGATGCCGGCCGACGGGCCGGTGCGCCGGGTCATGCTGCTCGTCTACCCGCACGCGCCCGAGCCCGGCCCCGACCCGGCGGACACCCTCGCCGACGCGCCGACGCTCACCGGCGCGCTGACCGGGGTGCTCGGTGCGCTCTCGGCGCAGGGCAGCCGCACCTTCGTCGACGAGCTCGAGGAGCACAACATCCGGGCTGCGAGCCGCCGGGGCACCCGCGCCGACCTGCTCGGTGGGTTCGACGAACCGATGGCCTCGGGGGAGGTGCAGCACCTGGAGAGCCTGGGCGACCAGCTGTTCCCCCACTACCGGCGGCTGCGCATCTGGCACGCGGCCCGAGACCTGGCCCGCCGGCAGGTTCGTCAGCGCCCGCCGCAGTCGTGGCCGGAGCAGGGTGAGGTGTGGGACTACGAACGCATCCGCTCGGCCGCCGAGCGGGCCCAGCAGGACGTCGAGGACGCCCGGCGCGGCGTCGCCGTCGCTGACGAGCCGCCGATCCGTTCCATCCCCTACGTGCCCGAGTCCTACCCGACGCTCGCGGAGCCCGATGACGGCGACCTGTGGCACTGGGGTGTCACCGGGGCCATCTCGGTCGCCGAGGCGGCCAACGAGCTGCTCCGCGAGCTCGTCTGGGTGCTGCCGGCGGGGGACGACTGGGATGTGGCGCGCACGGTGCGCAACCAGGTGACCGAGCAGATCGCCCTGATCCGAGGAAGCCGCGCCCTCACCGACGCCCCGTGGGAGACCGACGAGGTGCTGACCGCCCTGCGCCCCGACCACCACTACTGGATGCTGCGCCTCGCGTCCTATGCCCGGTTGATGACCGGTGCCGACGACGACCCGGTGCGGGTGGCGATCGCCCACGTGGCGCGCTCCGAGAACGAGCGCCGCTTCATGGTCGGCAGCGACAAGGGCGCGGCCGACGACTGGTCCCGAGCGGTGACCGAAGCACTCCAGCGCAGGCTCGTGGACGACCCGAAGGCCACGGCGGGCAGTGCCGGGCGGGCCGTGCGGCACCAGGTGCAGCGGGTGGTCGCGGTGCTGCAGGATGCCCTGCCGGTGCTCCAGCGCTACTGCGACACCCACCCGCTGGGGGAGCGCGGCGCCCGGACCGGGGTCGGCGACGTCGCCGCGCTGCATCGCTGGCGCGCGGCGCTCTGCCCGCACGACGCGGCGGTCGGACAGACCGAGCTGCTCACCACCCTGCTCCAGCTCGAGGTCGCGAGCACCACGATCGGTGACGAGATGAGCACCGGGTCGACGATCCCGATCCACGTGGTCCAGCTCTCGGCCCAGACCGGCAACGCCTTCGCCCGCTACAGCCTCACCGGTGACGACAAGCTCGGCGGCTGGTCGGTCAAGCGGTTCGGGGGTTTCCTGAAGCGGTCGTGGCGGGTCAACGACTGGACCTGGGGGCGGCTGGATGCCGCGACGGTGCTGTGCCGCACGATCCTGCACCCGGCGCGGGTGCGGCGAGCCGCTCAGCTGTCCGGCTACCTCGACACCGACCCCGACCCGCGCGCCCTGGCGAAGGCCACCGTCGACGACCTCGTCGAGCGCCTGCTGGGCGGCACGGGCCTCGAGAAGGACGGCCGCGTCGAGGCGCTGCGCGTCGACGCGGTCGCCGAGCTGACCGGCGCCTTCACCCGCACGACCCCCACCACCCAGCTTCCGGCGATGATGCCGGCGCTCGCGCACCTGTTCGCCTGGGCCATCCAGCTCGACGTCGTGCCGGCGGAGGTGGGCCGCCTCGCCGCCGCGATCCGCGAGGACCGCACCGACGGCGCGAACCCGCGCTCACGCGGTGAGCTCTTCCTCGCCGCGGAGGGCCCGCTGCTCGACCGGGTCGAGGCGGCGCGTCACGACGGGGTGCCGGTGACCGGCACCGACCGCGCGGCGCTGCTCGCGGCGTTCGACCGGGCCGGCATCGGACGAGAGCCCATCGCCGACGAGACCTCCAGCGACCTGATGATCCGCAGCGCGTCCACAGCGGGTGCCGTGGGCGCCACGGTCCTGGACTCCCCGGCATCCGGCCTGGGGGCGGTGCGTCCGGTCACCCGGCTGGTGCGCGGCGGCATGCTCGTCCTGCACTGGACGGTCGTGGGGCTCACCTCGCGTGGGGTGATCCCGCGGATGCTGGCGCTGATGGGGCTGTCGATCGGCGGCATCCTGCTCATCGCCTCGCTCTTCGGTGCACTTCCGGACTCGTGGGCCGGCCCGGCGACGCTCATCGGCTGGTCGTGCGTGCTCGCCGCGTTCGCGTTCGGTGCGCTGCGCACCGGCACCCTGCTGCACGGCTTGGTGCTGCTGAGCCCGATCGTGCCGCTGCTCACGTTCGCCTTCACGGGGGCTGGGGAGAGCGGGGCCACGAGCACGACCAGTGCGGTGCAGGGCGGGCTCACCCTGGTCGCGATGGTGGGTGTCGCGGTGGGGCTGCTCGTGCTCGGGAGCCTGCCCGCGGCGTACGGCAGCGTCTGGCTGGCGCTCGGGTCGCTGGCCGACCGTCGGGGGGTCACGGCGATCGACATGCACGGGAGGGGGCGGCTCGCCACCTTCTGCGCTGCGACGTCCCGGCGGGTGCAGGGTCTGCTCCGCTCGTTGCCCGAGGTGGTCAAGCCGATGGTCGTCGTGGGGCTGCCGGTGCTGCTGGCGTGGGGCGTCGTGCGGGTGGGCGTCCCGGCCGTGGCGGTGTGGATCCTCGACAACCGGCTGTGGCTGCTCGCGGTGGCCGGGGCCTGCCTCGTCGTCGGCGGTGTGGCCGCCCTGTACCTCGGCGACCTGCTGCGCCCGGCCGTGCGGACGCGGCCCGCGGGTGAGGCCGAGCTGGAGTGGGACTATGGGCCGCTGGTGCAGCCGGCCGGCGTCAACGCGTCGTGGTCGTGGCTGTACGGGGCGGGGTACTTCGTCCTCGCGTTCGCCGTGACCTGGCTCGGGCTCGAGGCGGCATCGTCGGCGTGGGTCGTGGCGCTCGTCGTCACCTCGCTGGTGCTGGGCGCGGCTCTCACGCTGGGGATGCCGTTCCTCGCACCTCCCCTCGCCATCCGGGCGCTCGAACGGAGCGAGCACGTGCGCGACGTCGGTCGCACCCGGTTCGCGGTGCTCGACGCGGTGGAGGCCGAGCCGGGCCAGGAGGCGCAGGAGGCGGCGGTGTGGACGGCCCGTCGCTCGTACGCGGTCGACCTGAGTGACCGTGGCGCCGGCTACCGGTGGCTGGTGTCGGTCCGCCCCGGGCGAGATGACGTCGCGCCCTCCCTCACCGGCCGCGGGGCCGAGCTGCTGCGGCGGCTCGACGAGGCGAAGGAGGTGCCGCCACCGTCGGGGTGGCGGTGGCGGACGCGGCGCACGTTCTGGTGGGGTCGGTACGTCCTGCACCCGCGCTCGCGCTCGCGCTCGCGGTCGCGGTCGCGGTCGCGGTCGCGGTCGCGGTCGCGGTCGTGATGGTGGGATGAGCGGCCGGCACGCACGCAGCAACGGCGCGCTGCTCACGGCATCCGTGCTCGTCGTCGTCCTGGCCGGGTGCACGTCCGGCGGGACGCCGGTGGTCCCGGTGCCGACTGGGGCGCCGTCGGGAACCGCGCAGGGTTCTCTGGACGCGGCGTTGCGGGATGCGGCCTGGGCCGACGACGTGGCCACCGCGCGCCGGCTGGTGGCGCAGGGTGCCGACGTCGACGCTGCCGACGCGACGGGCCAGTCGGCGTACCTGGTCGCGACCAGCGAGGGATACCTCGAGTTGCTCGAGGTCGTGCTGGAGTCGGGGGCCGACGTCGACGCCAAGGACTCGTGGAACGGCACGGGCCTGATCCGGGCCGCCGAGCGGGGGCACCACCTCGTCGTCGGGCGGTTGCTGCGAGCGGGGATCGACAAGGACCACGTCAACCGGATCGGCTACCAGGCGGTGCACGAGGCGGTGTGGTTCGGGGCCGACGCCGCGGCCGAGGTCGCGACCGTGCAGGTGCTCGTGGCGGGTGGTGTCGAGCTGGGGCGGCCGTCGGTCACGGAGGGGCTGACTCCGCTGGCGATGGCACGCGAACGCGGCTACCGCACACTGGAACGCGTGCTGACTGTCGCGGATGGACACCGTCCGTCGCCCGGCGCGGATGGACATCGTCCGTCGCCAAGCGCGGATGCTGCCCTGTTGGCGGCTGCTGGCGCCGGCGACGCGGATGCCGTGGCGCTCGCCCTGCGCGACGGGGCGCGGCTCGAGGTGCGCGACGGCTCGGGGCGCACGCCGCTGTTGCTGGCGTCTGCGGGGGACCACGTGGAGGTGGCGCGCGTGCTCGTGGCGATGGGGGCCGACCCCGACGCGCTCGACGACCAGCACGACACCCCGTGGCTCGTCACCGGGGTGACGGGGAGCGTCGCGATGCTGGAGGCCCTGCTTCCGGCCGCGCCCGACCTGCGGCTGGAGAACCGGTTCGGCGGGGTGTCGGTGATCCCCGCCAGCGAGCGTGGGCACGTCGAGTACGTGCGGCGGGTCGTCTCCACCGGGATCGACGTGGACCACGTCAACCGGTTGGGGTGGACCGCGCTGCTCGAGGCGGTGATCCTCGGCGACGGGGGAGTGCGGCACCAGCAGATCGTGCGGATCCTGCTCGACGCCGGTGCAGACGCCTCGATCGCCGACCACGACGGCGTCACGGCGCTCGAGCACGCGGAACGGTCGGGGTTCGCGGACATTGCGGCGGTGCTGCGGTCAGCCGGCTGAGCGCCGATCACGTTCGGCGCCGCATGTCGCTGTCCGCAGGGCGCGCTGGTGATGCCGGTTGTCCCCAGGCGACTGGTGGTGCGGTGGGTTGTCGGTGGACATGTGTACGATTGATGCATGGGTGGGGGCGTGGTGGCGGGGCGGGTCTTGGACCCGGGTTCGACTGTGCTCCACAGGAACTGTGAAGAGCCGGCGGAGGCCCTGGAGGCACCGGTAGTGGTGGTGGACCGGTTCCGGGAATGGCTGACGAGCGTGGATGTGGGGTCGTTGTCGGACCGGGAGCGGGTTGACCTGGTCGCGAGCCTGGAGCGGGTGAAGGGGGCGGCGTGCTCCTCGCAGGCGCGGGCGACGGACTCGCTTCGGTGCTCGCGCACGCTGGCTGCGCCTGCCCACATCGGCCGTTCGGTGGGCTCGATGGTGGCGTTGGCGCGCCGGGAGTCGCCGAGCCTGGGGGACCGGTTCGTGGGGCTCGCGCGGGCGTTGGTGCACGAGATGCCGCACACCATGGCAGCTCTGGCGGCGGGGGAGTGCGGTGAGCGGGTGGCGGTGGCGGTGGTGGCGGCGACGGCCACCCTGAGCCGTGAGGACCGTGGGGAGGTGGATGCCCGGGTGGGTCCGCTGCTGCGACGCCTCGGGGTCAGGGCGGCGGGGTCGGCGGCGGCGCGGGTCGCGGCCGAGCTCGACGCGGCCAGTGTCGTGGCCCGCATGGAGGCGGCGGTTCGGAGCCGCGGGGTGTCGGTGCGGCCGGCTCCGGACGGGATGGCGTACCTGTCCGTGCTCGGTCCGCTGAAGGACGTCGTGGGGGCGCACGCGGCCTTGCAGGCCCGATCCCGGGCGGTGGTGGGTGGTCAGTGCCCGCAGGAGGGTCCGGAGGGTCGTGGGGTGGGTGCGGTGGCGGCGGACACGGCGTTGCGGCTGCTGTCCGGGCGCGAGGTCGGTCAGCTGACCCCGGTGGAGGTGCACCTGGTGATGACCGATCGGGCCCTGCTCGGTACGGGTGACCCGGGCCGTTCGGTGTTCGAGCCTGTGCGGATCCCGGGCCACGGCAGTGTGCCCGCGCCGGTGGCCAGGGCGTGGCTGCGTGCAGGCCTCGAGGGCCCGTCGGGAACCGGCCACGGCGGCAGTCAGCTCGGCGGAGACCTGCCCAGCGTGCGCGTCGGTGCTGCGCCGCCGGGTGACCCCGCGGGTACGCCGCCCGCGGCCAGCACGGATCCTGCGGCGCGGGTGTGGGTGCGGCGCCTGTACGCGACCCCGGATGGTCGGGACCTGGTGGCGATGGACTCCCGGCGGCGGCGGTTCGGTGGGTTGCTGCGGCGGATGCTGCTGCTGCGGGACGACATCTGCACGACCCCGTGGTGCGAGGCGCCGATCGTGCACGCCGACCACACCACACCCGCTCGTGAGGGTGGCGCCACCAGCTTCACGCAGGGTGCCGGCAAGTGCGCCCGCTGCAACCAGACCAAGGAAGCCCCCGGCTGGCGCCATCGAGTGAGCATCATGAGCGCGAGCGAGCTCGGCAGTGACAGCGGCAGCGGCAGCGGGGGCGGCAGCGGGGGCGGCAGCGGCAGCGGGAGCGGCAGTGGGGGCAGGCGTCGCGCCGGCGACGGCGACCGACGCGCTCGACGGGTGGTGCTGGGAACGACGCCGCTCGGGCACACCTTCACCTCCGAACCGCCACCACTGCTCGGTTGGGGCAGCGATGACGTCGTACAGGAGCCCGACCCGGCGGCGGCGTCCGCAGCGCGCGAGCCGAGGGGTGGCGGCGAGCGCCAGCTGCAGCGTGACGCGCTGTCGAGACCCGAGCGGGCTCGCCGCCACAAGCGACCTCTGCGCCGGCTGCTGATCTGAGGGGCCTTGGCAGGCGCGCGTCGGCGTGGCCGCATCGTGAGCCGCGCGACCGGCATCCGGACCGCTCTCTAGCGGGAGTTTCCGGGCTATTCGGGTCTTGATCGGGTGAGGCGGACGAGACACCCGGGCTGACCTGCGGTTTCTCGGCGTGTCGGCTGTTCTGCGGGGTCGGAATAGTGTATGACCTAAAGCATGGCGAGCTTGTACA
>JBBQWX010000151.1:0-10268 GCA_038210185.1 Actinomycetales bacterium | reverse complement strand
CACCGCGGTGCGGCTCGAGCACCTCGCGCCGAGCGCCGTCGGCGACCGGGTCACCGCGCGGGCAGAGCTGGTCTCGGTCGACGGGCGGCGGCTGCGCTTCGAGGTCGAGGCCACGGATGCCGTGGGCACGGTGGTCGGCCGCGGCACCGTCGACCGGGTCGTCGTCGACGACATCCGTTTCATGGCCCGGCTGTCGGGTGGGGAAGCGGGCGTGGGCGGACCCGGCTAGCGGACCCCGGCTGGCGGACCCCGGCCAGCGGACCCCGGCTAGCCACCGGGCTTTCGCGCCTGCAGGGTGTAGGTGAGCGGCAGTCGCTCCGCCTCGTCGGCCATCCGCCACTCGTCGAGCTCGCGGTCGCGCACCATCCGGCCGGGCAAGGCGTCCCACGGCACGCTGCGGTGCTCGACGAAGCCGGTGACCTCGAACCCACGCGACAGCAGGGCGGTGAGGATCTCGCCGATGCCGTGGTTCCAGGAGAGCTGGCGGGTGTTGACGAACTCGTGGTCGCTCTCGACGTAGGTGCCCTCCTCCTCGACGTCGAGGGGCTCCGGCGTCTCGAAGTACGCGTAGCCGATGGTCAGCCCGTCGGGGCGCGTCTCGTCGACCGCCCACATCATCGGGTGGCCCTCGCGCACGAACAGCCGCCCGCCGGGCTCGAGGAGGGCGTCGACCACACCGGCCCAGCGGTCGATGTCGGGCAGCCAGCAGAGGGCTCCGATGCCGGTGTAGACGAGGTCGAAGGTGCGGCCGTCGAGTGCCTGTATGGCGGAGTAGGTGTCGGCCTCGACGTAGTCGATCTCCGCGCCGGCACCGGACGCCAGCCGCCGCGCCTGCTCCAGCGACACCGGTGACAGGTCCAGCCCGGTCATCCGCGCCCCGAGCCGCGCCAGCGACACCGTGTCGGTGCCGATGTGGCACTGCAGGTGGATGCCGGTCAGCCCGGTCACGTCGCCGAGCAGGGGTCGGTCGAACCGCACCACGTCGCTGAGGTGCCCCGGGTCGGTGACGTAGCGGTCGAAGCCGTACTCGGCGCTGGCGGCGTGCACCGCCGCGCGCTCGTCCCAGTTGAGCCGGTTCACCTCGAGGTAGTCGTCCATGGCAGCCATCGTCGCCGATGGTGGGCTCGCGCGCTTCGTGTTTTCGGGCGGCCGGGGAGGCCCGGCGCTCGTGAAAGGATGACCCGATGAAGTATGCGGCGCACATCATCGACCTCGTCGGAAACACCCCTCTCGTCAAGCTGAACACGGTGACCGACGGCATCGCGGCGACGGTGCTGGCCAAGGTGGAGTCGCTCAACCCCGGCGGCTCGGTGAAGGACCGCATCGCGGTCAAGATGGTCGAGGCCGCCGAGGCGTCCGGGGAGCTGAAGCCGGGCGGGGTCATCGTCGAGCCGACCTCGGGCAACACCGGTGTGGGCCTGGCCCTGGTCGCCCAGCGACGGGGCTACTCGTGTATCTTCGTCTGCCCCGACAAGGTCTCCGAGGACAAGCGCAACGTGCTGCGGGCCTACGGCGCCGAGGTCGTGGTCTGCCCGACCGCCGTGGCCCCGGACCACCCCGACTCCTACTACTCCACCTCCGACCGGCTGATGCGCGAGACCCCCGGCGCGTGGAAGCCCGACCAGTACTCCAACCCCAACGGCCCGCTCTCGCACTACGAGACCACCGGCCCGGAGATCTGGCGCGACACCGATGGCCTGGTCACCCACTTCGTCACCGGCGCCGGCACGGGCGGCACGATCTCGGGCGCCGGGCGCTACCTGCACGAGATGTCGGCCGACCGTGAGGGCGGTCCCGTGCGGGTGATCGCCGCAGACCCCGAGGGCTCGGTCTACTCCGGTGGCTCCGGCCGCCCCTACCTCGTCGAGGGGGTCGGCGAGGACTTCTGGCCCTCGGCCTACGACCCCACCCAGGTCGACGAGGTCGTGGCCGTCTCCGACGCCGAGTCGTTCGAGATGACCCGCCGGCTGGCCCGCGAGGAGGGCCTGCTCGTCGGCGGCTCGTGCGGTATGGCGGTCGTCGCCGCTCTGCGCATCGCCGCGGACCTGCCGGCGGAGGCCGTCGTCGTGGTCCTGCTCCCGGACTCCGGTCGCGGTTACCTGTCGAAGATCTTCAACGACGAGTGGATGCAGTCGTACGGGTTCCTGCGCACCGATGCCGGGCGCACCGTCGGCGACGTGCTGCACGCCAAGGCGGGCAACCTCCCGGCGCTGGTGCACACCCATCCGACCGAGACCCTGCGCGACGCCATCGAGATCCTGCGCGAGTACCACGTGTCGCAGATGCCGGTGGTCAACGCCGAGCCGCCGGTGATGTCCGGCGAGGTGGCCGGTGCCGTGTCCGAGCGCGACCTGCTCGAGGCGCTGTTCACCGGCAAGGCCCACCTGGCCGACCCGGTGTCGGCACACATGAGCACCGGGCTGCCCCTCGTGGGGTCCGGTGAGCCGATCACCACCGCGCGCCACGAGCTCGAGCAGTCCGACGCGGTGCTCGTCGTCGAGGACGGCAAGCCGGTCGGCGTGCTCACCCGGGCCGACCTCCTGACCTTCCTCACCGACTGACCACCTCGGCCCCCGCCGGGTCGAGGTGATCTTCTGGTCCGTGAGGCCGGAACATCACCTCGAACCAGCGGGTTGCCGGTGGAGTCGAGGTAATCCGCTGGTCCGTGAGGCCAGAACATCACCTCGAATGCCGTGGTGCTGGGCGACCCGAACGACCCGACGTGGTCGCCCCCACCGTCGACGTCGACGCGCCGCTCAAGCGCTGGGGGGCGCTGCGAGCAGCCTCACAGCCGGCGGATGTTGACCCACCGGTAACATCGGGACAGGCTCGACCCGGCGCCGCTGGTGGCGCCGCCGGCGGTGAGCCGCGAGCGGATGCCGGCGCACGGCATCCGCCGCCTCACCGCACCGGAAGCACAGCGCGACCTGACACCGACGACGAAGAGGGCCGATGAGCGACTACCCCCACCTGCTGGCGCCGCTGGACCTCGGCCACGTGACGCTGCCGAACCGGGTGGTGATGGGCTCGATGCACACCGGGCTCGAGGACCACGCGCGCGACTTCCCGAAGCTCGCGGCGTACTTCGCCGAGCGGGCCCGCGGGGGTGCCGGCCTGATCGTGACCGGGGGCTTCGCGCCCAGCATCGAGGGCACGTTCTACCCGATGGCCTCGAAGCTGACCACCCGCCGCGAGGCACGCCAGCACCGCCAGGTCACGGATGCCGTGCACGGGGCCGGTGGGCGGATCGCCCTGCAGATCCTGCACGCGGGGCGCTACGCCTTCACGCCGTGGTGCGTGGCGCCGTCGGCCGTGAAGAGCCCGATCTCGAAGTTCCGGCCACGGGCGTTGAGCGACCATGGTGTGCGGCGCCAGATCCGCGCGTTCGCCCGGGCGGCGACCCTGGCCCGGGAGGCCGGGTACGACGGGGTCGAGATCATGGGGTCCGAGGGCTACCTCATCAACCAGTTCCTCGCGCCGCGCACCAACAAGCGCACCGACGACTGGGGCGGCAGCCCGAGCAAGCGTCGACGGTTCGCCGTCGAGACCGTGCGCGCCGTGCGCGAGGCCGTCGGGGACGACTTCATCCTCATCTACCGCATCTCGGTGCTCGACCTCGTCGAGGAGGGCCAGACGTGGGACGAGGTGACCGCGCTCGCCGTCGAGATCGAGGCGGCCGGGGCCAGCATGCTGAACCTCGGCATCGGCTGGCACGAGGCCCGGGTGCCCACCATCGTCACCTCCGTGCCCCGCGCCGCCTTCACCTCGTATGCCGCCCGCCTCAAGGAGCACGTGTCGGTGCCGGTGGTCGCGACGAATCGCATCAACATGCCCGACGTCGCCGAGTCGGTGCTCGCCGGTGGGGCCGACCTCGTCTCGCTCGCCCGGCCCTTCCTGGCCGACCCCGAGTGGGTGCGCAAGGCCGCCGAGGCCCGGGCCGACGAGATCAACACCTGCATCGCCTGCAACCAGGCGTGCCTCGACCACACCTTCGTGAAGAAGCGGGCCACCTGCCTGGTCAACCCGCGGGCCGCCCACGAGACCGAGCTCGTGCTCGGGCCCACCCGCACGGCCAAGAGGGTGGCCGTCGTCGGGGCCGGGGTGGCCGGGCTCGCCGCCGCGACGACCCTGGCCGACCGGGGCCACGAGGTCGAGCTCTTCGAGGCGCGCGACCACGTCGGCGGGCAGTTCGACATCGCGATGCGCATCCCCGGCAAGGAGGAGTTCGCCGAGACGATCCGCTACTACACCCGGCGCCTCGACCTGGCCGGGGTCAAGGTGCACCTCGGCCGTCGGGTCGACGCCGACGAGCTCGTGGATGCCGGGTTCACCGAGGTCGTGGTCGCCACCGGCGTGGTGCCGCGGATGCCGTCCGTCCCCGGCATCGAGCACCCGATGGTCATGTCGTATGCCGAGCTGGTGCGCGGTGAGCGGACCGCCGGTGCCCGGGTCGCGGTTCTCGGTGCGGGCGGCATCGGGGTCGACGTCAGCGAGTTCCTCACGACCGAGCACTCGTCGACCCTCGACGTCGACGTGTGGAAGGCGCAGTGGGGCGTCGGGGACCCCGACGAGACCCGCGGGGGCCTCACCCGGCCGCGCCCCGAGCCGAGCGCACGCCAGGTCGTGCTGCTCCAGCGCAAGTCGAGCTCGATCGGGAAGGGCCTGGGCAAGACCACGGGCTGGGTGCACCGTGCCTCGCTCAAGGCCAAGGGCGTCGAGCAGGTGACCGGGGTCGTGTCGTACGACCGCATCGACGACGAGGGCCTGCATGTGACCGTCTCGCTCGCCCGAGGCAAGGGCAAGGGCAAGGGCAAGGATGACGGTGGGGCCGAAGGGGGCACCGAGCAGCGCACGTATGCCGTCGACAGCGTCGTCGTCTGCGCCGGCCAGGAGTCGGTGCGCACCGTCGCCGACGCCCTCGCGGACCGCGGCCTGACCGTTCACGTCATCGGTGGCGCCGACGTGTCGGCCGAGCTCGACGCCCAGCGCGCCATCCGCCAGGGCACCGAGGTCGCCGCCCGCATCTGACCCCGGGCCGTGGGGGTGTCGGGGGCGCGACCCGCCGCGCGTGTGGCACCCCTGGTCCGATCAGCGCCGGCCGTGGGGGTGTCGGGGGCGCGACCCGCCGCGCGTGTGGCACCCCTGGTCCGATCAGCGCTGCCCGTGGGGGTGTCAGGGGCGCGACCCGCCGCGCGCCCGGCACCCCTGGCGACGGTGCACCCACGGACGGGCAAACGTTGTCAAGGGACCGAACGCTGAGCGGGGGAGGGCCCGCCCGATGGCCGATTGCCCGTCCGGAGGCGCACAGCCGGGACTGCCGCGGAGGGTGCGCCTTGCGGGCCCTGCCGGGTCGGTGAGACCGCCCGCCGTCGCGGCTCTGCCGGCGGCACCCCACCCTCGTCGGTGTCCGGCTTGCTCGGCCCTCATCCCCAAGGTGGCCGCCGTGCTTCCTGCGGTCTGCACCAGCTGAGAGTCATCGGCGAGGACTCCACCGCTGCCCGAGGCCCCACGATCCACGCAACCGCAACCGCAACCGCAACCGCAACCGCAACCGCCATCGCAACCGCCATCGCCATCGCCCTCGTCATCGGGTCTGCGGTCATCGCCCGGCTGCTGCACCACGTCGCCAGCCGCACCTTTCCGGTCTTGGTCATCCAGCGCGTCGCACTCACCGCTGCCCTCTGGCTCCGCGCACGCGGGCCGGTCCAGCCGGGATGTGGTCGCCTCTTCTACTCGTCTGCCGTGGGCCCTGGCGGCGGGGCGGGCCGGAGGACGACCCGGGTCGGCGCGTGGTGGGCGACGTCGAGGACCTCGATGGTCCACCCGTCGATGGCGACGACCTCACCGGGGCCGCGCGGCACCCGACCCAGCTCGTCCATCACGAGGCCGGAGACGGTCGTGTAGTCGTACGTGCGATCGGGAAGCTCGACCCCCAGGTCGGGCAGGTCGTGGAGCGGGAATGCGCCCGGCAGCACGAGGCCGCCGTCCTCGAGGCGCGTGACGGTGGCCAGGTCAGGGTCGGTCTCGTCGTAGATCTCCCCGACGATCTCCTCGAGGAGGTCCTCGAGGGTGACGATGCCGTCGGCGTCGCCGTACTCGTCGAGGACGAGCGCCAGCTGTTGGCGTTGCGTCTTGAACCGGTGGAGCGCGTCGGCGACTCGCATGGTGTCGGGCAGGTAGAGCACGGGCGTGGCCACCGTGGCGACAGGAGCGTCCCCACCACGGAACACGGCCGACCAGTGGACCACGCCGACGACGTGGTCGAGGTGGTGTCGCCGGGTGACCGGAGCCCTGGAGTGGCCGGCGGTGGCCAGCGCCTCCAGCGCCTGCGAGATCGACAGGTCGGCGTCGAGCGTGAACACCGACCTCCGGGGCACCATCACCTCGCGCAGCAGCCGGGTGTCGATCTCCAGGGCCCCGGAGAGGATCTCGCGCTGCTCGGCGTGGAGCGTCCCGTGGCTGGTGACGAGGTCCCGCAGCTCCTCGCGGGTCATGGTGGGACCGGCCGCACCCGGCGTGACCCCGAACAGGCGGACGACGGAGTTGCTGGCTGCTCCGAGGACGGCGACGACCGGCCGGGACAGGCGCGAGAGGAGGTCGATCGGCCCGGCGGCTGCCAGCGCCCACGGCATCGCCCGCTGCATGGCGATGCGCTTGGGGGCGAGCTCCCCGAGGACGAGCGTGACGAAGGTCAGGATGAGGGTGACCCCGGCGATCGCCACCGGCTCGGCAGCGCCACCCAGGGCGGTGAGCCGGGGCACGAGGGGCTCTGCCAGGGACACCGCCGCCGCTGCGGAGGCCAGGAACCCGGCCAGGGTGATGCCGATCTGGATCGTGGCGAGGAAGCGGTTGGGGTCGCGGGCCAGGCGGACCAGGCGCATCGCCCGGGTGGTGCCCACCCGCTCCAGCGCGGACAGCTGTCCCTCACGAAGGGAGACCAGGGCCATCTCGCTGCCGGCGAAGGCCGCGTTGACCAGCACGAGCAGCCCGACCAGCCCGAGGTTCATCCAGTAGCCGTCCACGGGTCCTCCTCGCGGTCAGCCTCGCGGGGCTGCGGGCAATGGCTGCGGCTGGGGGAAGAGCCGCCGCAGGACGTCGGACAAGGTCACCACACCCACGACGTCGGTGCCGTCGCGGACCACGGCGAGATGGTTCCTCGACTCCCGCATCTGCGCGAGTGCGGTGTAGACGGGGGTGCGGGCGTCCAGCGCGAAGGCCGGCCGCATCAGGGCCGCAGCGCCCAGCTCGCCCGCGGCGCTCAGGGTGTCCCGGACGTGCACGACACCGCGCACGTCAGGGCCCGCGCCGATCAGGATGCGCAGGTGCCCGGAGCGCTGCGTGGCCTCCTGGACGTCGCGGACGGTGGCGTCGGAGGCGACCGTGGTCAACGACGCCCCGGTCGGCACGAGGTCGCCGACGGTCAGCGTCTCGAGCTTCAATGCACCGGTCAGCTGCCGGGAGTAGCCGGCGTCCAGGGCGCCGACGTTGGTCGAGTGCTCGACGAGGTGGAGGAGCCCGCCGGGGTCCTGCCCGGCGGCGACCTGGTCGGTGGGTTCGACACCGAACCGGCGCAGCACGGAGTTGGCCATGGTGTTCAACGCACGCAGCAGCGGCCTGGTGGCCCACATGAACGCGCGCATCGGAAGGGCCAGCAGGGTGGCCGAGCGCTCCGGGTGCGCGATGGCCCATGACTTGGGGGCCATCTCGCCGATGACGAGGTGCAGGAAGGTGACGATGATGAGCGCGAGGACGAACCCCGCGACGTCCGCGCCCACCGCGGGCAGCCCCCACGCCTCGAAGGTCGGGGTCAGCCAGTGGTGCACGGCAGGCTTGGTGATGGCACCCAGCGCGAGGGTGCAGATCGTGATCCCGAGCTGGGAACCCGCAAGCAGCAGGGTCAGCTCGTTGGAGCTGCGCAGGGCGGCGCGAGCCGAGCGGCTGGTGGCAGCAGCGTCCTCGAGGCGGTGCCGTTTGGCGGCCATGAGCGCGAACTCGACCGCGACGAAGAACGCGCTCAGGGCGATGATCGACACCGTGGCGATGACGACGATCCAGTTCTGGTTCACGCACTGACCTCCTGCGTGGAGTCATGGTGCTTGGTCTGCGAGAGGCGGACGAGCGAGGGGACGTGCCGCTCGACTTGCAGCACCTCGATGAGGATCCGGACCACTCGGGGTTCGTCCTCGACGAGGTCGGCGTGGTCCGGGTCGAGCTCGACCTCGATCGCTGCTCCCACCTCGGGGAGCTGGCCGAGCTGGGCGATCACCAGCCCGGCGATCGTCTCGTAGTCTCCGCGCGGCAGGTCGCGGTCGATGGCGCGTTCAACCTCGTCGATGTGGACGTCGCCGCCCATGACCCAGACGCCGTCGTCGTCCACGACGGGCTGGTCGGGGTGGGTCGGGTCGTGCTCGTCGGTGATCTCGCCGACGAGTTCCTCGGCCAGGTCCTCGAGGGTGAGGATGCCGGCGAAGCCACCGAACTCGTCGACGACGCACGCCAGCTGGTTGTGTAAGGCGCTCAGCTCGCGCACGGCATCCGGCAGGGCCATCAGCGTGGGAACGACCACGGCGGGACGAACGAGCTCACGGACCTCCGCGTCCAGTCGGCCACCGGCGGCCAGCACGTCCTCGAGGTGGACCGTGCCGAGGATCTCCTCGGTGTCGTCGAGCACGGGGTAGCGGGAGTGCTGTGAGCCCATCAGGTCGCGCACCCGCGCGACGGTGTCGCTCGCCCGCACGACATCCACGCGTGAGCGGGGGATCATCGCGTGCTCCACGTCGCGGCTGGGGAAGTCGAGGATCCGGTCCAGCAGGAGCGAGAGCTCCGCTGGCAGGTCACCGCTTCGCCGGGACTGGGCGACGATGTGCTCCAGGTCGCGAGGGGATGCTGAGTGCTCGACGTCGTGGACGGGCTCGATGCGCAGCAGCCGCAGCAGGAGGTTCGAGGACTGGTCGAAGATCCAGATGAGCCAC
This sequence comes from Actinomycetales bacterium, assembly GCA_038210185.1. Taxonomy (GTDB): domain Bacteria; phylum Actinomycetota; class Actinomycetes; order Actinomycetales; family Dermatophilaceae; genus Fodinibacter. The sequence goes on along the minus strand of JBBQWX010000151.1, from coordinate 1,296 downwards.
CCAAACACCTTGAGGTACAGCAGCGTGGATCGGGACAGCCAGCGAGCCAAGGGCTCCGGGCGTGCGATGGCGAGGTTCTTCGGCACGAGCTCGCCGAACAGCATCTGCACCACCGTCGACAGCCCCAGGCCCAACACTGTCCCGACGGCGATGCCCACACCAGTGGGAACCCCGACCCACCCGAACATCTCGCCAAGGGACTCGCCGATCAGCGGCTCCGCGACGTACCCCACCAGCAGGCCGGTCACGGTGATGCCGAGCTGGGCACCGGAGAGCATGAACGACGTGCGCCCGGTCACCCGCAGAGCCCGCGCGGCGCCGGCGTCACCGGTCGCTGCCTGTGCCCCCATGCGGGAGCGGTCCACCGCCATGTAGGCGAACTCCTGCGCGACGAAATACCCAGTCACGGCAGTGATGAGAAGAACGACGAGCACCCCGGCGAGCAGGGACAGCACGGTGGTCATCAGCGAGTCACCCCCTCACACGTCGTCAGGTGGAGGGGGCGCCTGGAATGGCCGTCGGGATCCATGGCTCTTTCGTCGTCAAGGCAGAAGTCGAAGGGGAAACGCCCCGCCCGCTGCCAGAGTTCCGGACCCCGCTGGTAGCGCCGACAGCCTGCAGTCCGGCTGGGGTAGAGGAGGCTACGGGCAAACTCGCCCCTGCCATCATGAAACCCATGGGCCCGGCCGAGATCTACACCATCCTCCTCGCGGCGCTGCTCGTCGGCGGTGCGCTCTGGGTGCTCAGCCGATTCGCCCACCGGGACTGACGAGTCGTCACGACTGCCCTCGGCCCACGGCACAGGGCCGTTCCAGCCGATCGGCTCCGACTGCGCCCAGGGGCGGTCACCCTTCAAGGCGTTGTGACTGTCCGCCGATGGGGCTGCCGCCCCATCGGCCTCCTCCGTCCTGTGGGCAGCGCATGGACTCGACTTCGAGCGCGGACCGGCCGCTGCTTCGGTTCACGGGCAGCCGTCCGTAGTGACCCAGAATGTGACCCATGACTCCGCGGATCTCGGTTCCGTAACGACCCGACCCGACCCGACCCGACCCGACCCGACCCGCCACGGCTCCACGCCTGTGACCTGCGCAAACATGTGACCTGCCTGCGTCTGAGGTCGGGCTGCTTCGGTCGGTGTCGGGTCGGTTGATTTTTGGCTCTCCCGGCATGAGTGTGGGTCGATTCTGCGGTGAGGATGACGGACTGCTTTGCTGGGCAGGGGATCTGGGTGGCGTGCTGAGGCTCGGGTGACGCGCACGGGCGTTGACCTAGGTTTGGAGGTTCCTACACCCAGCC
>JBBQWX010000150.1:0-10312 GCA_038210185.1 Actinomycetales bacterium | reverse complement strand
GCGGCTGCACGTCGAAGACCTCGAGGTCTCTCCCAGACTCAAGGCGCCACACCCCAGCCAGGTCTCTCACCAATCCCCGAACGGCCCCGGACACGGTCGGGCCACCGGCTCGGCTCAACCGTTACGGACTCGGGGTCCTAGACCTTCCGGGGCACCGTGCCGGTCAGCTTCAGCACGGCGCACATCACCTTGTGCCCGCCGTCGGCGGTCGGCCCGAACATCAGCGGGCAGCCGCCGTCGATGACCACCATGTGGTGCTCGCGGCCGAACTGCGTCGCCTCCTTCGAGACGCTGCCGGCGCCCATCGACCGGTGCATCCACACCTTGGTCATGCCCAGGTTCGCCGCCTCGCGCACGGTGCCCAGCGCGTGCTCGGGCCGGGTCGCGATGACGACCGCCTCGACCCCGCCCGGGATGGAGGCCAGGTCGGGGTAGGCCCGCTCACCCTCCACGACGTCGGTGTTGGGGTTGACCGGGAACACGTCGTAGCCGCGCTCCTTCAAGCGTGTGAAGACGATGTTCCCCCCGTGCTCCTTGGGCTCGCGGGACACCCCGGTCACCGCGATCCGGCGACAGGACAGGAAGTCCGTCGCAGCTTCCTTGATGGTGCTCATACCGCCCATCGTGTCACCTGTGGCACGGTGGACCGATGTCTCCTCGGTCACCCCACGGCCCCACCCGGGCCGACGTCGACGCTCTCGCCCTCGCGCTTGCGGAGGTGACCCGCGAGGGCACCGCGGAGCACCCGGCCTATGCCGTGCGCGGGCGGAAGTTCCTGCTCTGGCGGGGCCCGCGCAAGGATGCCGTCGACCCCGAGACCGGAGCGCCGATGCCCGACGTCATCGCGGTCGTCGTGCCCGGACAGGCCGACAAGGAGGCCCTGCTGCAGGGCGGACCGCCGTGGTTCACGACGCCGCACTTCGACGGCTACCAGTACGTGCTCGTGCGCGAGCGCGACCTGCACCTGCTCGACGAGGTCGAGCTCGCCGAGGTGATCGCCGACGCCTGGGCCAGCCGGGCCCCGAAGCGCCTCGTCAAGCAGACCCTGGGCTGACTGCCCTTGGTGGAGCACCATACCCCACAGGGGTATGCTGCCTTCGTGGACACCAGCGAACAGACCACCGTCGTGCCGGGTTACGCCGGCACCAAGGACGCCCACCTCGAGCGGCTGCGCCGCATCGAGGGACAGGTGCGGGGCATCGCCCGGATGGTGGAGTCCGACGCCTACTGCATCGACGTGCTGACCCAGGTCAGTGCCGCGACGCGGGCGCTGCAGGCCGTCAGCATCGGCCTGCTGGGCGAGCACATCGAGCACTGCGTCGTGGATGCCGCGCGCGCCTCGAACGAGGCCGCTGCCGCCAAGGTCGCCGAGGCCACCGCCGCCATCGCCCGACTGGTGAGGAGCTGAGATGACGCAGACCACGAACCGCCCGGCAGCGGACGAGGTGCACGAGGTCGACCTCGCCATCACGGGCATGACCTGCGCCTCGTGCTCGGCACGCATCGAGAAGAAGCTCGGCCGGATCGCCGGAGTGGATGCCGTGGTGAACCTGGCCACCGAGAAGGCCACCGTGCGCTACGCCGAACCGGTCACCGTCGAGCAGCTGCTCACCACGGTGCGCGCCACCGGGTACGGCGCCGAGGTCGTCCGGGGAGCGGGCGGGCGTACCTCCGGTGACCTATTGGTCGATTCCGGTACGGGCCGGCGTACCTCCGGTGACCTATTGGTCGATTCCGGTACGCCCGAGGACCACCGGGTCGCGCCCGAGGACGCCCTCAAGCGGCGGGCCCTGGTCGCGGCCGTGCTCACGGTGCCGGTCGTCGTGCTCGCGATGGTGCCCGGCATCCACCTCGACAACAGCGCGTGGGTGCAGCTGGTGCTCGCGACGCCGGTGGTGTTCTGGGCGGGTTGGCCGTTCCACCGCGCCGCCGCCATGAACGCGCGCCACGGCGCCTCGACCATGGACACCCTGGTCTCGATCGGCGTGCTCGCCGCCTACCTGTGGTCGGCCGTCGTCGTGCTCACCGGCCGCGCCGCCGACATGTCCAGCATGGATGCCGGGACGCCGGGCATGGCTGCCGGTGACGTCACCACCGCGCACCTCTGGTTCGAGACGGCCACCGTCGTCACGACCTTCCTGCTGTTCGGCCGCTGGATGGAGGCCCGGGCCACCGACCGCACCCGCGACGCCCTGCGCGGCCTGCTCACCCTGGGCGCGAAGGACGTCGCCGTCGAGCGGGTCGACCCGACGACCCGGGCCACGGTGGAGGTGCGCATCCCCGTCGAGCAGCTCGCGGCCGGCGACCGGTTCGTCGTGCGTCCCGGCGAGAAGGTCGCCACCGACGGCCGGGTCGTCGACGGCAGCAGCGCCGTCGACGCGTCGCTGGTCACCGGTGAGTCGATGCCCGTCGACGTGACCCCGGGCGACGAGCTGACCGGCGGAAGCATCAACACCACCGGGCGTCTCGTCGTCGAGGCCACCCGGGTCGGCTCCGACACCACCCTCGCCGGCATCGCCCGGCTGGTCGAGCGGGCCCAGACCACGAAGGCCCCGGTGCAACGGCTCGCCGACCGCGTCTCGGCCGTCTTCGTGCCGGTGGTGCTCGTGCTCGCCGTGCTGACCTTCGCGGGCTGGTGGCTGGCCACGGGCGAGCCGTCACGCGCGCTCGAGGTCGCCATCGCCGTGCTTGTCATCGCCTGCCCGTGCGCGCTCGGCCTGGCCACGCCGACCGCGCTGCTGGTCGGCACCGGGCGCGGGGCGCGCCTCGGCATCCTCATCAAGGGTGCCGACGTGCTCGAGGACACCCGGCGCATCGACACCGTGGTGCTCGACAAGACCGGCACCGTGACCACCGGCGAGATGACCCTCGTCGACGTGAGCACCGCGGGCCGCCTGCCCAAGGACCAGGCGCTGCGGGCCGCGGCGGCCGTCGAGGCCGGCAGCGAGCACCCGGTGGCCCGGGCGATCGTCGCGGCGGCCACGGACCGCGCCATGGTCGTGCCGCGGGCCACCGACTTCGGCGCCCTGCCCGGCGCCGGTGCCCGCGCCCGGATCAAGGACACCGAGGTGACCGTCGGCCGCGCTGACCTCTTCGCCGACGTACCGCGCGAGCTGGCCCGCCCCACCGTCGACGGCACCACGGTGTGGGTCGGCTGGGACGGCCGGGCCCGCGCCTCGCTCACCGTCGCGGACACCGTGCGGGGCAGCTCGCAGCGCGCCGTCCGCGACCTCACCGAGGCGGGGCTGTCGGCCTACCTGCTGACCGGCGACCACGACCAGGCCGCCCTCACGGTGGCGCGTGAGGTCGGCATCCCGGCCGGCCGGGTGTTCGCCGACGTGCGCCCCGAGGACAAGCACGCGATGATCGCCGATCTGCAGTCGCGAGGCAAGGTCGTCGCGATGGTCGGCGACGGGGTGAACGACGCCGCGGCGTTGGCGCAGGCCGACCTCGGCATCGCGATGGGCACCGGAACCGACGTGGCGGCCGACTCGGCCGACATCGTGCTGCTGCGGGCCGAGCTGCCGGCGGTGGTCGATGCCATCGGGCTGTCGCGGGCGACCCTGCGCACCATCAAGCAGAACCTCGGCTGGGCGTTCGGCTACAACGTCGCGGCGATCCCGCTCGCGATGGCGGGCCTGCTCAACCCGATGATCGCCGGTGGCGCCATGGCGCTGTCGAGCGTGCTCGTGGTGTCGAACAGCCTGCGGCTGCGCAGCTGGACCAGGCAGCCCTGACCGGGGGTCAGATGGTGACGTCGCCCTGCGGGGTGTCGAAGGTGACCGCCATCAGGCCCGGGGTGCCGTGGGGGCAGACGAACTCGAAGTCGATCACCGACGACGTGCTGTCGGCCGGCAGGCCGAGCCAGGCGCGCACGCGGTCGGGGTCGCCCGCGATCTGCAGCGAGTCGATGGTGACCTCGGTGTGCGCGTCGTCTGAGGGGTGCGGCAAGCCGTCCTCCCACTCGATGAAGTAGGGCAGCTGGGGGTCGGCCTGCAGGCCCCTGACGCCGACCTGCTTCCATCGCAGCTCGACCCCGTCGGGGCGGTGCCGGTTGCCCAGGACCGCCTCGCGGCCCAGCCGGGTCTCGACCTCGGCGATGTCGTCGACCTGCACGACCCAGCCCAGCCAGCCGCCCCCGGCCTCGGAGCGGGCGCGGACGGCCTGCCCGAAGGGCGCCTTGTCGCTGGCGGGGTGGTCGAGCACTTCCACGACCTCGACGTACCGCTCGTGGGCCAGCGGCAGGATGATGTTGCGCGTCCCGAAGCGCGGGTGGATTCCCCCGTCGACCGGCGTGACGCCGATCTGCTCCGCGAGGCGCTGCGCCGTGGCCTTCAGGCCGTCGCGCTCGGCGGCATAGACGACGTGGTCAACTCGCATGCCCGTCATCGTCGCACACGCGCAGGGGTGCTCTTGACACGGCCCCGTTCCCCCGGGGGACCGTGACATTCGCGTGACTTCGGCCCGACCTCAGGCGTCACACCTGCCTCACGAGGTGCGTTGGCGGACGGCCTCGTAGACGACCACGGCCGCCGCCGTCGCGGCGTTGAGGGAGTTGACGCGGCCCACCATCGGGATGCGCGCCCGCTCGTCGGCGGCCTCCAGCGCGAGGTCGGTCAGGCCCTCCTTCTCGGTGCCGACGGCGATCGCGACGGCACCCCGGTAGTCGATGGCGGTGTGCGCGGTGTGCGAGTCGGGCGTGGTCGCCACCAGCCGGATGCCGTGGCGACGCAACCAGGTCAGCACCTCCTCGGTGCTCGCCGACGCGACCGGCACGCAGAACACCGTGCCCTTGCTGGAGCGCACGACGTTCGGGTTGCCCCAGTCGGTGACCGGGTCGGCGGCCACGACGGCCGCCACCCCCGCGGCATCGGCCGTGCGCAGCACCGCCCCGAGGTTGCCGGGCTTCTCGAGCCCTTCGCAGACGAGCACGAGGGGATCAGGCGGCAGGGCGAGGTCGCGGAGGGCGACCCCTGCGACCGGGACCACGGCGAGGAACCCGTCGGGACCCTCGCGGTAGGCGACCTTCTCGAAGGCGGCGCGGCTGCAGCGGATCGTGCTCGAGCCCAGTGCTCGGGCCCGCTCGACGAGCGCCGACTGGCGGGCGGGGTCGAGCATCAGCTCGGGGCAGTGCAGCACCGTGTCGGGGACGACGCCGGCATCGAGGGCGAGGGCGAGCTCCTCGTAGCCGTCGACCACGGTGCGGCCCTCCTGCTCGCGCACCCGGCGACGGCGCAGCGACAGCACGGCCCGCAGTCGGGGGTTCGACGCGGAGGTCACCTTCAGCTCGGCCATGGCGGCCCCAGCATCCCACGGTCGCGCAGCGCCCTCGGCGACCCTTTCGCTGTTGTGCGACGGCCCGGTGACCGGCACCACGACCTCTGCACCGGCGCCGGCGGCTGGGCCGGCGGCTGGGCCGGCGGCTGGGCCGGGCGCTGGGCCGGCGGCTGGGCCGGGCGCTGGGCCGGGCGCTGGCCTACGCCGTGCCGGTGGCCGTGGTGCTGTCCGGCGTCGGCTTCCTCGTGCGCAGCAGGTGAACGCCGCTGCAGGACCTCGGGCGGGCCGTCGCACGTTACGGCGCTGCCTACCGCGCCGTAGTCGTCGCGATTCCAGCGAGTACTGCGCGGTAGCGCGCGACGAACCCAGCGTGCGTTAGAGCAGGGCGAGCAGCACCGGCACCAGGCCGTCGTCGTCGACGTGGCCGGTGACCTCGTTGGCCACGGCCTTGACCTCGTCCGGGGCGTTGCCCATCGCCACGCCGCGAGCCGCCCAGTGCAACATCTCGAGGTCGTTGCGCTGGTCCCCGACGGCCACCGTGTGCATCGGCTCGACACCCAGCCGGCGACGGATCGCCTCCAGGGCCGCGCCCTTGGAGACCCCCTCGGGGGTGATGTCGAGCCAGGCGCTCCACCCCACGGCGTACTCGACGCCGTGCAGGCCGATCTTCTCGGTGCGCGAAAGGAACTCCTCGCTCGTGCTCGTCGGGTCGCGCAGGGTGAGGCGGGTGACCTGGGTCGACATCAGCTCCTCGAACGACACGATCCGGGGGTTGCCGTCGAGCTCGCCGTCCGGGAACGGCGCGGTGACCTTGAAGCCGACGCCGAGCTCCTCGACGGCCACCAGGGCCGACGGGAAGTGCTCGCGCAGCACCATCAGGGCCGGCCGGGGGTCGAAGGTGACGGCCTCGAGGATCTCGTAGCCGTCGGCGAGGCTCTCGTCGAGGCCGATGGTGACGGCCCCGTTGGCGCACACGGCATACCCGGTGGTGAGGCCGAGCCGGTCGAGCACCGGCAACGTGCCGATGATGGCGCGGCCGGTGGCGATCGTGACGTGGTGCCCGGCGGCAGCAACCGCCTGCACGGTCTCGCGGACGGCGGTGGAGAGCTCGCCCTCGTGGTTGACGGTGGTGCCGTCGATGTCAAGGGCGACGAGGTGTGGAGTGGTCATCGGCACCGACGTTACCGGGGCGAGGTGAAGGCGCGATGTCGGCCCCCGCGCGTAGCGTCGCCGCATGACCGAGAAGTCGCCGCTCCGGCTCGACCCCGCCGACCCCGGGCACGCCGACGTGCTGGCCCGGTTGACCACCGACCACATCGGCTGGCTCACCACCGTGCGCGCCGACGGGTCACCACACGCCGTGCCGGTGTGGTTCCTCTGGCACGACGACCGGCTGCTGGTGATGAGCGAACCGCGTACCGCCAAGGTCACCGACGTGCGGCGCGGCTCCCCCGCGCTGCTGCACCTGCACACCCGCGACGACGGCAACGGCGTCGTCATCCTGTCCGGCCCGGCGGTTCTCAGCGACCGTACGGCCACGCAGTGGCTGCCCGAGATCGGCGAGGCGTACACGGCCAAGTACGCCGAGGCGATGGTGGCCTACGGCATGGGGCTGGCGCCCATCGCCGAGAAGTTCCACGTCGTCATCGAGCTCGAGCCCACCGACCTGCAGGCGTGGTGAGGCCTCACTCCGGCGCCGACCAGGCCTGCCGCATGGAGATCCGGCCCTGGGTCTGCAACAGCGAGCGCCGGTAGAGCCGCTCCGCGACGAGCACGACCAGGCCCGCGGCCACGAGCAGGATGGCGAGCGAGACGAAGGGCTCCCACCAGGCGGCGCTGCCGTCCAGCACCCGCAGGGGCATCAGCACGGCCGAGGCCGGGGGAACGTACGAGAACACCGTCTGCGCCGTTCCGTCGAGGAAGAGCGACCCGAAGAAGATGCCGAGAAGCACCATGGTGATCGGCATGGACGTGCTCTGCAGGTCCTCGTTGCGGCTCGCGAGCGCACCGGCCACCGCCCAGAGGCACGCGATGACGAGGAAGCCGACGAGGAAGAACACGAGGAACCAGCCGAGGGCTCCGGTCACGGTCGGGAGCAGGGCGCCGTACGACGTGAAGCTCAACCCGACGACCCCGATGACGCCGTAGAGGGCCATCTGCAGGACGGCGAGAGCCGTGTTGCCCGCGACCTTGCCGGCGAGCAGCTGTCGCACCGGGATCTTGGTCGCGATGATCTCGACGATGCGCGACTCCTTCTCCTCGACCACGCTCCCCGCGAGCGCCGCGCCGAACCCGACGGACGCCAGGTAGAAGAGGAAGGCGAGGGCGAACCCCATCGCGGCAGCGAAGTCGCGCTGCTCGAGGTCACCGACGAGCACCTCCGTCTCGAGGACGGCACCGCGGGTGAGGACCTCGACCGTGGTCCCTGCGGCCTGTGCGTTCGCCTCGATGGTCTCCTCCCGGACCACGGTGGTTGCGACGGCCTCGAGGTCGCTCGAGACCTCGTCCTGCCCGACGATCCGCCAGCCGTCGTCACCGGAGACGAGCCAGGCATCAGCCGTCTCCTGCTCGAGGGCGTCGCGGGCGCCGGCCTCGTCGGGGACGTCCTGCACGGTGACCCGGACTGCGTCGTCGAGCCCCGTGGCCCGTTCGGCGACGCTGCGCGCCATGGCGACGTCGGACGAGGTCGACACGAGGCGGTAGTCGTTCCCGCGCTGCACCATCACCGCCTGGATCAGCACGAAGCCTGCGATGATCGCGATGGTCACGAACGTGCCCAGGAGGAAGGTCCGGTCGACGAGCTTGGTCGCGATCTCCCGCCGGGCGACGAGCGCCCAGGGGTGGCGCAGCGGCGTGGTGTGGCCCGGCTCACCGGGCTGCGGGGAGTCGATGGGCGCTCGGGGCTCGATCGAGCGCTCCGGCTGCCTGGTCGTCGTCATGCCGTCACCTCACGGTAGACCTCGGACAGTGGCGGTACGACCTTGGTGAACTCCCGCACGGCGCCGCGAGCCACGGCCTCGCGCAGCAGGGCCTGGTCGGCGCCGTCGGTCAGGAGCTCGAGGAGGGCGGTCGACCCGTCGACGTCGTGCACGTGGATGCCGCGCACGTCGCGGACCCAGCCCGCGTCGCCCTCGGTGACGATGCGGTAGCGGGTCGGCCCCCCGGCCCGCAGGGACTCGACCGAGCCCTGCGCAACGACCCGACCGCGGGCCAGCACGACGAGCCGGTCGCACAGGCGCTCCACGAGGTCGAGCTGGTGGCTGCTGAAGAGCACCGGCACCCCGGATGCCGCGCGGTCACGCAGGATGTCGGCCATCGCGTCGACCGCGGCCGGGTCGAGCCCGGAGAACGGCTCGTCGAGCACGAGAGCCGTCGGCTCGTGGAGCAGGGCGGCGATGATCTGCACGCGTTGCTGGTTGCCCAGGCTGAGCGTCTCGACCCGGTCGTTCGCGCGGTCGGTGAGCCCGAACCGCTCGAGGTGCTCGGCGACCGAGCCACGGGCGGCCGCGGCCGGCATCCCCGACAGCCGACCGAAGTAGCTGAGCTGATCGGCGATCTTCTGCTTGGGGTAGAGCCCGCGCTCCTCCGGCATGTAGCCGAACTGCTGCCGGTCGGCGGCGGTCATCGGCCGGTCGTCCCACAGCACCTCGCCCGCATCGGGGCGCAGCACCCCCATGACCATGCGCATCGTCGTCGTCTTGCCGGCCCCGTTGCCGCCCACGAACCCGGTCAGTCCACCCGGCCGCACGACGAGGTCGACCCCGTCGACGGCGCGGACGTCTCCGAAGGTGCGGGTCAGGCCCCGTGTCTCGATGTGTCCCATGCCGCCACGCTAGGCCCGCCCGGCGCCCCTGGGGATCACCCGGTGGGTGGACCCTCAGCCCTCCGCCGGGAGGACGAGGCCGGCCTCGTAGGCGAGCACGACGGCCTGCACCCGGTCGCGCACGTGCAGCTTCGCGAAGCAGTTGGAGACGTGCGTCTTCACCGTGGCCTCGCCGAGGAAGAGATGCGCCGCGATCTCGCTGTTCGACAGGCCACGGGCGACGAGCACGAGCACCTCGCGCTCGCGGTCGGTCAGGCGCTCCAGGCCCGCGAGCCGGGCGTCGACGGCGGGGCCGCGCATCCCGGCCGCGGACACGCCCTGCGGCGGCGACACGGCATCCGGACGTGACCTGCCGCCTCGGCCGGCCGTCATCCGGGCGATGACCCGGCGGGTCACCTCGGAGGCGAGCAGGGCGTGCCCGTGGCCGACCGCGCGAACGGCGTCGACGAGCTGGTCGGGCTCGGCGTTCTTGAGCAGGAAGCCGCTGGCCCCGGCCTGGAGGCCGTCGAAGACGTAGTCGTCGCGGTCGAAGGTGGTGAGGATGAGCACCCGCCCGAGGTCCTCGGCGACGAGCGCCCGGGTCGCCTCGATGCCGTCCATGACCGGCATCTGCACGTCCATGAGCACGACGTCCGGGCGTAGCACCCGGGCCTGTTCCAGGGCGGTGGCGCCGTTGTCGGCCTCGCCGACGACCTCGAGGTCGGGCTCGACGGAGAGCATCATCCGAAAGCCGGAGCGCACCAGGTGCTGGTCGTCGACGATGAGCAGGCGAAGAGTTCCGTCGGGCTCAGGCACGGTCGCCCTCGAGCGGCACGCGCACCCGCACCCGGTAGCCACCTGTCGTGCGGGGGCCGATCTCGACCTCGCCCTGCAGGCCCGCGGCCCGCTCCCGCATCCCCAGGTGGCCCAGGCCGGACCCTGACGTGGCACCGCGCGGACGGCCGTCGTCGAGCACCTCGACCTCGGCATAGCGGGTGGGTTCACGGTCCTCCACGCGCAGCACGATCCGGGCCGTGCGCGCGGTCGAGTGCCGCGTGGTGTTGGCCAGGGCCTCCTGCGCCACGCGGTAGAGAGAAAGTCCGAGCGGGCCCGGGAGGTGTTGTGCCGCACCGGGCCTGGACTCGACGATGTCGTAGTCCGTGATGAGGCCGGATGCCGTGCGCTCGGCAGCCAGCGACGCCAGGTCCGCGACCCCCGGCTCCGGGGCCCGAC
>JBBQWX010000149.1:0-10399 GCA_038210185.1 Actinomycetales bacterium | reverse complement strand
GCGGCTGCACGTCGAAGACCTCGAGGTCTCTCCCAGACTCAAGGCGCCACACCCCAGCCAGGTCTCTCACCAATCCCCGAACGGCCCCGGACACGGTCGGGCCACCGGCTCGGCTCAACCGTTACGGACTCGGGGTCCTAGGGGCGGGTGCGTGACAATGCCGGTAAGCCGAGCGCCTTGCTCCTCGCCGTCGTCACCTGTGCCGTGGTACTCCTCGTCAGCGGGGTCGCCACGCTGCGATCTCCCGGTTCGGTCGACTCGGCCTTCACCGTGCTCGAGGTGCCCGCTTCGCTCGACACCCGGGTCCTGCGTCGCCTGTTCCCCTGGGCCGAGGTCGCTCTGGGCGTGGCGCTGCTCGCCACCACGGGGGGCGGCCCTGGTCGTCGAGGCCGTGCTGACGCTGCTGCTCTTCGTCGCCTACCTCGTGCTCGTCGTCCGGGCGGTCGGTCGCCCCGACCCGGTCGACTGCAGCTGTTTCGGCGGGCTCGGGGAGTCGCGGGTGACCCCGGGTCCGACGCGGCGCAGGGCCCCGGCCTCGAACGGGGACGGGAGCTACCAGCGCGAGATGACCCCGCACGCCGCCGTGCTCACCGAGAGCGGTTCTCTCGTGCTGCTGTCGGCTGAGGTGGCCGAGGGCCAGCGCAGGGTCGAGCCGGGGCGCGTCAGCGACGCCCGGTGAGCTCCCAGGCGTCCTCGCCGCCGTCCTCGCCGCCGTCATCGTCACCGAAGTCGACCGCCTCGGCGTAGCCGTCCAGCTCGGCGGCCACGGCATCGCCGCCGTAGCCCAGGACCGGAACCTCGGAGGTGTCATCGGTCGACTCGTCGGTGACCGCGGTGGGCGCCGGAACGGGGGCGGCATACGGCTCGGGGACGTCCTCACCACGCAGCAACGCGAGGGTCATCGCGAGGTCGTCGGGCTTGACCAGCACGTCACGCGCCTTGGAGCCCTCGGACGGACCCACCACGCCGCGTGACTCGAGCAGGTCCATCAGGCGACCGGCCTTGGCGAACCCGACCCGCAGCTTGCGCTGGAGCATCGAGGTGGAGCCGAACTGCGTGGTGACGACCAGCTCGGTGGCCTGCAGCAGCAGGTCGAGGTCGTCGCCGATGTCGTCCTCGACCACCTTCCTGGCCGCGACCACGGTGACGTCGTCGCGGTAGCGGGGCTTCAGCTGCTCGGTGACGTGCTTGACGACGGCGTGGATCTCGGACTCGGTGACCCAGGCGCCCTGCACGCGCATCGGCTTGCTCACCCCGCTCGGCAGGAACAGGGCGTCGCCCTGGCCGATCAGCTTCTCGGCCCCCGGCTGGTCGAGCACGACGCGCGAGTCGGTGACGCTCGAGGTCGCGAACGCCATCCTGGAGGGCACGTTGGCCTTGATCAGGCCGGTCACGACGTCGACGCTCGGCCGCTGGGTCGCGAGCACGAGGTGGATGCCGGCCGCGCGCGCCAGCTGGGTGATCCGGACGATCGACTCCTCGACGTCGCGCGGCGCGACCATCATCAGGTCGGCCAGCTCGTCGACGACGATGAGCAGGTAGGGGTAGGGCGTGATGATCCGCTCCGAGCCCGGCAGCGGCTTGACCTTGCCGGCGCGGACCGCCTTGTTGAACTCGTCGACGTGCTTGAACCCGTAGTGGGCCAGGTCGTCGTAGCGGGTGTCCATCTCGCGCACGACCCACTGCAGGGCCTCCGCGGCCTTCTTCGGGTTCGTGATGATCGGGGTGATGAGGTGCGGGATGCCCTCGTAGGCCGTCAGCTCGACCCGCTTGGGGTCGTCGAGCACCATGCGCACCTCGTCGGGGGTCGAGCGCATCAGGATCGAGGTGATCATCGAGTTGACGAAGCTCGACTTCCCGGCACCGGTGGCGCCCGCCACGAGCAGGTGCGGCATCTTGGCCAGGTTCGCGATGACGTAGCCGCCCTCGACGTCCTTGCCGACGCCCATGACCATGGGGTGGTCGTTGCCACGGGCTACCTGGCTGCGCAGCACGTCGCCGAGGCTGACCTTCTCGCGGTCGGTGTTCGGGATCTCGATGCCGATCGCGGACTTGCCGGGGATCGGGCTGAGGATGCGCACGTCGGCCGACGCGACTGCGTACGCGATGTTCTTCGACAGGGCGGTGACCCGCTCGACCTTGATGCCGGGGCCGAGCTCGACCTCGTAGCGGGTGACGGTCGGGCCGCGGCTGAACCCGGTGACCTGGGCGTCGATCTCGAACTGGTCCAGCACCGTGGTGAGCGCCTCGACGACCCGGTCGTTGGCGACGCTGCGGGCGCGGTGCGGGCTGCCCGGCTCCAGGATCGCGGCATCCGGAAGGGTGTAGGTGATGTCGCCGGCCAGCGAGAGCTGCTCGACACGCTGCGGGATGGCTGCCGTCGGCGGGGCCTCGAGCGGCGCCTTGTCCGCGACCGGCCTACGGGCGGTGGGCGTCAGGGTCGGGCCGGCACCGGCCTGCGCGCCGGGGGCGCTCGGGCGCTTCTGGCCGGGTCGCAGCCGCTTGCCGGTGACCGGGTCGACCACGGCGGCCTGCTCGAACGCCTCGTCACCCACGCGCGGGCCGTCGACCTCGGATGCAGCGCCACGTCGGCCCCTGCGGCGTGCGGCGGGTTCCGGTGTGGCGGCACCCGCGGGCTCCGGGGGATGTCCGGTGAGCCGGTCCACGGTGGCGCGCAGCCGTTGCGGCACCTGGTGCAGCGGGGTGGCGGTGATGACGAGCAGCCCGAAGAGACCGAGCATCAGCAGCAGGGGCACGGTGCCGTAGACCGAGACGGCGGCCTCGAGCGGACTCGCGGCGAGGAAGCCGAGGATGCCCCCGGCGGCACGCATGCCTTCGGCGCCCTCGGGCGGCGTCGGGATGCCTGCCGCGACGTGGGCGAGCCCGCACGCGGCGAAGGCCAGGGCCGTCGTGCCGACGGCAGCGCGGGAGGTCGCCGTGTCCTCCTGCGGGGCCCGCAGCATCCGGACCCCGAAGGCGAGGAGCACGAGCGGCACGGCATAGCCGATCCTGCCGAACGTCCCGGCGACGACGGCGTGCACGACCGTCCCCACGGCACCCGGCATCCCCCACCACTCGCGGGCGGCGACCACGACGGCGAGGGCGACGAGCAGCAGGCCCACCCCGTCGCGGCGGTGCTCCGGCTCCAGGTCGCGACCGGTGTCCCCGACCTTGCGTGCCACGGCACCGGTGGCATGGGCCAGGCCCATCCAGGTGGTCTGGACCGCGCGCAGCGGTAGCGGAAGACCGCCGGAGCGCGGCTTGGTCGACCCCTTGCGTGAACGCGCCGCGGGTCGACGGGTCGACGGCCGGGTCGAGGAGGTTCGGCCGCGCGCCGAGGAGGACGTACGAGTCGCCATGGTCGCAGGCTACGCGAGAGTCACAGGCGACTCACGTGTCACACGCGGCACGGCGGTGACATTCCGGAGGCGGCGGGTCGCGGCGGCCTCGGCGCCGAAGAGCTCCCTGACGACAGGCATCCGCACCGGGAGCGATGTGGTGGCATCTGTCCCGGTGCGGATGCGGTCGTACCCGCCCCCCTGCGAGGCGCGCACGACCATCGACCTCGGCGGCTTCTCTCCCACCGAAGGCGAGGTCCTGGTGTTTCGTGGAGCGGCCCGTCTCGGGCTTTTCCTGACGCGGACTTTACCTTGTCTTTAACCTTTTGTGCACCCCCGTTTCCCACCGTTTTCCACCGTGTCGGGCACTGGTTCGCGACAGCTCGTCCACCCCCATGCACGGTTCCGCGGCTCAGGCCTCGACCACCATGGGAATGATCATCGGCCGCCGGCGGATCTTGCGACCCACCCAGCCACCCATCGAGCGGCGGATGACCTGCTGCAGCACGTACGCGTCGGTGACCCCGTTGGCGGTGGCCTCGTCGAGCGCCTTCACCAGCTGCGGCATCACGTCGTCGAAGACCACGTCGTCCTCGACGAAACCGCGCGCGGTGATCTCCGGGCCGGCGATCACCTTGCCCGTCATCGAGTCGACGACCACGATGACCGAGATGAAGCCCTCGTCACGGAGGATTCGGCGGTCCTTGAGCAGGGTCTCGTCGGCTTCGCCGACCGATGAACCGTCGACGTAGACGTAGCCGCACGGGACTGCGCCCGAGACGCGGGCCCGACCGTCGACGAGGTCGACCGCGACACCGTCCTCGACGACGACCACCCGGTCGCGCGGAACCCCGGTGGCGATGGCGAGCTCGGCGTTCGCCGCCAGGTGACGCCACTCACCGTGCACCGGCATGACGTTTCTCGGCTTGACGATGTTGTAGCAGTAGATGAGCTCCCCCGCGCTGGCGTGACCCGAGACGTGCACGTGCGCGTTGCCCTTGTGCACGACGTCCGCGCCCAGGCGCATCAGGCCGTTGATCACCCGGTAGACGGCGTTCTCGTTCCCGGGGATGAGCGAGCTCGCGAGCAGCACGGTGTCGCCGGGGCCCACGTCGATGCGGTGGTCGCGGTTGGCCATCCGCGACAGGGCCGCCATCGGCTCACCCTGGCTGCCGGTGCAGACGAGCACGATCTTGTCGTCGGCGAGGTCGTCGAGCTTCTTGACGTCGACGAGCACACCGTCGGGCACGTGCAGGAAGCCCAGGTCGGCGGCGATACCCATGTTGCGCACCATCGAGCGACCCACCATGGCGACCTTGCGCCCCGCCTTCTCGGCCGCGTCGAGCACCTGCTGCACCCGGTGCACGTGCGAGGAGAAGCAGGCGACGATGATCCGCCGCTCCGCGTGCCGGAAGACCTTGTCGATCGCCGAGGAGATGTCGCGCTCCGGGGTGGTGAACCCGGCCACCTCGGCGTTGGTCGAGTCGGTGAGGAAGAGGTCGATGCCCTCCTCCCCCAGGCGCGCGAACGCCCGCAGGTCGGTGAGCCGGCCGTCGAGCGGGAGCTGGTCCATCTTGAAGTCCCCGGTGTGCAGCAGCGTGCCGCCCGAGGTGCGCACGGCAACGGCGAGGGCGTCGGGGATCGAGTGGTTGACCGCGACGAACTCGCAGTCGAAGACGCCGAGCTGCTCGCGGTCACCCTCTCGCACCCCGAGCGTGTAGGGCTGGATGCGGTGCTCCTTGAGCTTGGCCTCGACCAGCGCGAGGGTCAGCGTCGAGCCGACGAGCGGGAGGTCGGGCTTGAGCCGCAGCAGGTAGGGGACGGCGCCGATGTGGTCCTCGTGACCGTGGGTGAGGATGACGGCCTGCACGTCGTCGAGCCGGTCCCTGATGTGGTCGAAGTCGGGCAGGATCAGGTCGATGCCGGGGTGGTGGTCGTCGGGGAAGAGCACCCCGCAGTCGATGACCAGCAGCTGGCCGCGGTGCTCGATCACCGTCATGTTGCGGCCGATCTCGCCCAGGCCGCCGAGCGGGATGACGCGCACGCCCCCCTCGGCCAGGGGGCCGGGGAGCTCGAGCTCGGGGTGCGGGTGGCTCATCGGGTGGGGAGCGTCGCGAGCGCGGCGCGCAGCAGCTCGAGGTGCTCCGGCGGCGACTCCACCAGCGGCAGCCGCACGGCGGCCGACTCGATGACCCCGAGCTCGACGAGCGCGGCCTTGGCCATGATCGCGCCCTGCGAGGTGGTCATGATCGCGTCGACGACCGGGAGCAGCGAGGCGTGGATCGCCCTCGCCTCCGCGAGGTCTCCGCGGTCGACGGCGGCGACCATCGCGGCATACTGCTCGCCCGCCACGTGACCGACGACGGACACCACACCGGTCGCCCCGAGCGCGAGCAGTGCGAGGTTGACCTCGTCTGCGCCGCTGAACCAGAGCAGGTCGGTGGCGGCCATGACGTGGGCTGAGGCCCAGTGGTCGTTCTTGGCGTCCTTGACCGCGACGATGCCGGGGTGCTGCGCGAGGGTGATGAGCGTGTCGGTGCTGAACGGGATGCCGGTGCGCGCGGGGATGTCGTAGAGCATCACCGGGAGGTCGGTGGTGTCGGCGACGGCCCGGCAGTGCGCGACCACGCCGGCCTGGGTGGGCTTGTTGTAGTAGGGCGAGACGAGGAGCAGGGCGTCGGCACCGGCATCCGCCGCCAGGCCCGCCATCTCGACGGCGTGGCGGGTGTCGTTGGACCCGACGCCGGCGACGACCTTCGCGCGGTCACCGGCCCGCGCCTTGACGCGGCGCACCATCTCGATGCTCTCGTCGATGCGGAGGGTGCTCGACTCACCGGTGGTGCCGTTGACGACGATGCCGTCGTGACCGGTGTCCAGGAGGTGGTCGACGAGGGAGTCGGCGCCCTTGTCGTCGATCTCGCCACTGGGTGACATCGGGGTCACCATCGCGGTGAGGACACGGCCGAAGGGGGAGGTCGTCATGCCGCAAGGGTAGTGCCGTCACCGCGGCCCCCCGGGGCGACCGGCCCACGTCGGCGGGCCGGTCGCCCCGAGGGGCCGGCCCGCGTCGGCGGGCCCGAGTAGGCTCCGGGCGTGCGCCAGTACCTCGACCTGCTCGACAACGTCCTGACCACCGGTGTCGACAAGTCCGACCGCACCGGCACGGGCACCCGCAGCGTGTTCGGCTACCAGATGCGCTTCGACCTGGCCGAGGGCTTCCCCGTGGTCACGACCAAGCGGCTGCACCTGCGCTCGATCATCGGTGAGCTGCTGTGGTTCCTGCGCGGCGACACCAACGTGCGCTGGCTGCAGGAGCGCGGAATCTCGATCTGGGACGAGTGGGCCGACGACCTCGGCGACCTCGGCCCCGTCTACGGCCACCAGTGGCGCTCGTGGCCCACGCCGGACGGGCGCGAGGTCGACCAGATCGCCGCGGTGATCGAGGCGATCCGCACCGATCCCGACTCCCGTCGGCACATCGTGTCGGCCTGGAACGTCGCCGATGTCGACGACATGGCGCTGCCGCCGTGCCACACGATGTTCCAGTTCTACGTGCGCCCGGCGGGTGATGATGACGCGGCGTTCCTGGACTGCCAACTGTACCAGCGCTCGGCCGACGTGTTCCTCGGGGTGCCGTTCAACATCGCCTCCTACGCCCTGCTGACGATGATGGTCGCCCAGCTCACCGACCTGCGGCCGGGGCACTTCGTGCACACGCTCGGCGATGCGCACCTGTACTCCAACCACCTGGAGCAGGCGGCCCTCCAGCTCACCCGCACGCCCTACCCCCTGCCGACGATGCGGATCACGCCCCGGGCCGGCATCGACGACTACGACCTCGAGGACTTCGAGCTCGTCGGTTACGAGTTCCACCCGGCCATCAAGGCACCCATAGCGGTCTGAGGAGCTGTCGTTGACTCGCATCACGCTCATCGCCGCCGTCGCTCGCAACGGCGTCATCGGGCTCGACGGGGGCATGCCGTGGCACCTGCCGGGCGAGCTCGCCCACTTCAAGGCGACCACGATGGGCCACCCGCTGGTCATGGGGCGCCGCACCTTCGAGTCGATCGGGCGCCCGCTGCCCGGGCGCCGCACCATCGTGCTCACCCGGGACCCCACATGGCAGCACCCCGACGTCGAGACCGCGCACTCGTTCCCGGATGCCGTGTCGCTGGCCGGGCCGGCCGACGAGGTGTTCGTCGCCGGTGGTGCGCAGATCTACGCGGAGGCGCTGCCCTACGCCCACCGGCTGCTCCTCACCGAGGTCGACGCCGAGCCGGAGGGTGACACCTGGTTCCCGAGGTGGCCGCGGGTCGAGTGGCGCGAGGAGCTGCGCGAGCCGCACGACGGCTGGTCGCGGGTGGTCTACGAGCGGGTGCGCGGCTGAGGTCCGTCTCGCGGTCGACGGTCCCCGACGTTGAACTTTTCGGTTCAGTGTCTTATGGTGAACCACATGGTTCAGCATGAGGTTCTCGACCGGGCCTTCTCCGCACTGGCCGACCCCACCCGCCGTGCGGTCCTCACCCGACTGGGCGAGGGGCCAGCAACCCTGGGTGACCTCGCCGGGCCGACGGGAATGACCCTGACCGGCATGGGCAAGCACGTACGCGTGCTCGAGCAAGCGGGCCTCGTCGTCACCACCAAGGTCGGCCGCACCCGGCAGGTGCGGCTGGGGAATGAGCGGCTGGACGACGCCATGGCGTGGATCGCCTTCTACCAACGCCTCTGGGAGCGCCGGCTCGACGGTCTCGAGGCCTACTTCACCCTCCAGGAAGGACAGCGCTGATGACCGAGCAGACCGAAAGCGGCGTGCAGGACGAGACTCTCGAGATGCGGATGACGCGGGTGCTGCCCGCGACGCCCGAGCAGGTCTTCGACGCCTACACCGACGCCGAGAAGCAGAAGGTGTGGTTCAGCATCCTCGACGAGGAACCCGGCATCGTCGAGATCGAGGTCGACCTGCGCGTCGGGGGGTCGCAGACTGCGGTGTGGGGGCCCAGCCGTGACCAGCTGTTCCGCGAGGTGCAGACGTTCCTCGTCATCGACCGGCCACACCGGTTGGTCACCGAGTCGACCGGCAGCAGCCCGGACGGCATGACGATGACCACGACGGTCGAGGTGACCTTCGAGGCGCAGGGCGACGTGACGCTTCTGACGGTGGTACGCGGCTTCCCGGTGCCCGAGGTGCGCGACTTCTTCGTCGCCGAGGTCTGGGCCGGAGCCCTCGACCGCATCGAGGCGTACCTGCGGCGCGAGGGTGGTGCGTCATGAGCACCGCGTCTTGGTCCAGAGCAGCGGTGGTCGCCGCGACGGTCGGGGCAGCGGTGCTCGTCGATCTGGTCGTCTACGCCATAGGACGCGCTGCGGGTGGCACCTTCACCTTCCCCAGCGCGGGCTCGGGCGTGGCGACGACGGTGGATGCTGTGACCGTCGCCGGCTTCGCCGCCGTGCCGTTGCTGATCGGGTTGACGGTGGTCGCGCTGCTCTGCCGGCGGTGGCCGGTCGTCGCCACGGTGGCGACCGTCGTGGCGCCGGTGCTCGCGGTGGTGACGGTCGGGCTGATGACCGTGCCCGCCGACTTCGACACAGTGAGCACCCTGACGCTGGCCCTTTGCCACCTCACTCTCGCGCCGCTCAGCGTCCTCGGTATCCGCGCCCTGCGCGGCCCGGCGGGTGCTGTCGACGAGCTGCCCTCACTCGCAACGACGTCCGCTCGGTCACGCCCCTAGGGCGGGCTCGCCGCGAGTGGCGGTCTTCGGGCGGGTCAGCTGCTGACGTCGCCGACGGCGATCGCCGGCTGGTGGAGGCTGCCGAGCCAGACCTTGCCGTCGTGCTCGCGCACCCCGGTGGCGAGGTGCCAGTGGGTCGCGTCGAAGTCGAGGTCGTGCACGGTGCGCCCGGTGTCGTCGAGGGCGATGACGCGAGCCGTCTGCTTGGGCCTGGGCTTCAGGCGCTCCGGGAGCCTGCGCACCATGCCCCTGACGGCGCGCGGGCTCTTCTGCAGGATCGACAGGGCGGCGTCGGTCGGCGAGGCCACGGTGACCCAGACGAGTCCGTCGCTGCCGAGGGCGATGTTGTCGGGGTGGCCGGGCAGGTCGTCGACCCACGTCGTCGTGGCACCCGGGCTGCCGTCGGCCGTCAGGTGCACCCGGCGGATGGTTCGCGTGCCGGTCTCGGCGACCAGCACGGCATCCGCATCTGCGGTGAGTGCGACGCCGTTGGCGAAGCAGAGCTGGTCGAGCACCGTCGTGACCCCTCCGTCGGGCGTGCGGCGGAAGAGCCGGCCCGTGCAGGTGTGCTCGATGAGGTCGTTCTTCCACTCCTCGACCGGCCAGACCCGACTGGAGTCGGTGAACCAGATCGTGCCGTCGGCGGTGACGGCTGCGTTGTTGCAGAACAGCAGCCGGTCGCCGTCGACCTCGGTCAGGAGGGTCTCGAGGTCGCCGCTCGTGGGGTCCAGGGCGAGCAGGCCGCGGTGGGCGTCACACACCAGGATGCGGCCGTCGGGCAGGTTCTCCAGGCCGAGCGGACGGCCACCGGTGGCAGTGACGGTGGTCGTCGTCGAGGTGGCGGGGTCGTGCACGTGGATCGCGCCGTCGGCGGTGCCGGTCCAGACCCGGCCGTCGGGGGCGACGAGCACGTCCTCGGCGCCGGGGCCGGGAATCGGGATGAGGGTGAGCGGCAGGGGCATGCGCTCACCGTAGGGGTGGCGTGGGTCCGCCGGTGCGTGGACGCGCTCGGTCGGGTGACTCGGCACCTGGGTCACCGTGAGTGCGCCGGTCTTGACGACAGGCAGCCTGGATGCCGGTAGCCGGTTTCGCGAGGTTCGTCACCTCTCGCCCAGCTCGGCTGCCGCTCATCCGCGCCCCCACCCCTGCGTTGCGACCCACGCCAATAGAGCTGCGCAAGAGCCGAGTTGCCTGTGGATATCCCTTTGATTCGTACGTGTGTTCGAGTATGCTGTGGGTATGTCCAGCAGCCCACTCCGCCAGCGCGTCGCCGCCCTGCGCGCGGAGGCGTCCGCGGTGGGGGTGCAGCTCGTCGCTGAGGCCGCCGGCATG
>JBBQWX010000148.1:0-10655 GCA_038210185.1 Actinomycetales bacterium | reverse complement strand
CTGTCGCGGTGGATCCCGTTGGCGTCGGCCAGTCGTGCGGCGAACGAGGTCAGCGGCTCTCCGGGTCGTGGGGCGGGTCGGACCGGCAGGGGCTGAGCGATCACGACACCGACACCTTGGACTGGCGGCGACGGGAGAGCTGTGGGGCGGTGGTTCGCAGGTCCGCCTCGCCGGCGGCAGCCCGGGCGGAGAGGATGACATCGTCGAGGTGGTCGATGGTGATGGTGTCCGAGCCGTCGTCGAACGCGTCCAGCAGGGCGGTGGTGAGCAGCAGCGCAGTGTCACCGACGTAGCCCTGGGTACGCCGCCAGATGTGCCCAGCATGCTGGCGGCTGAAGACGCCGGCAGGGGCGCAGTCGAAGTAGGGCAGCAGGACAGCTTCGGCGTTCTTGAGGAAGCGTTGCCAGTCGCGTTTGTCGTCGTCGGTGGTGAAGCCGTAGGGGCGCAGGGTGATGCGCTCGAGGCGGGAGTTGATCTGCGGGTCGAGGTAGATCGGTGACTCGTGCAGGTCGGCGCCGATGAGGATCATCGTGCCCCCGAGCTCGCCGAGCTCGGTGTTGAGGTACTTCAGGAAGTCGAGCATGTCGCGCGAGTCCTTGTTGGACACGTCGAGGAAGTGGCTGTCGTCGATGAGCAGCAGCCGGACCCCGTGCTGCCGAAAGGCATGTACGACGCGGGTCGTGGTCACCCGGACCAGGCCTTCGCTGGGGTACCCCATGGTGAGCAGCAGCGCCGCGAGCACGTCGCGGATCTTCGACGCGGCGCGCAAGGTGATGTACACGTGCGGGATCCAGTCGGCGGTCATGCCCGGTTCGGGGTTCCAGGTGGGGCGGGGGTCACCGCAGGCCGGGCCGAGCAGGTCCCGGTAGGCCGTGTGCGCCCAGTCCTTGAGGAACGTGGACTTGCCGACGGCGAACGGTGCGCTGACCGACCCGATCGCCTTCGCTCCCGGGGGGCGCTGCTGGTTGCGGCCTAGCAGCCGGGTCAGCTGTGCTGCGGCGCCTCGGGCCAGTGGGGAGGGCAGGACCATGCCGGCCATGGCCGTCTTGAGCTCGGCCCAGTAGGCGTCCTGCGCCGCCTCCGACCATGAGTCGAAAACCTCGACCGAGACCGGGTCCGGCAGTGCGTGGCGGGCTGTGGTGGCCTGGTGGTGCCACATGCGTGCGTCCATCAGATGGCCTCGTTGTCGTAGTTGGGCAGGGGCGCGTCGAAGTCGATCGCCCCTGGTTCGTGGTCGGGTTCTTGGGGGTCGGCGTCACGGGGGTGGACTCGCGGTAGTCCGGAGGCGGCGTGGTCGTGGAGGGCGCGGTGGGCGTCGGCGACCTCGGCGTGGTCTCTCTGGGACTGCTCCCATCGCAGCTGGGCGGCTGCGAGCTTGGCGCGCCACTCGTCGGTGCTGGGGGCGGTGGTGAGTTCGCCGATCTCGTCGATGATCTGGCGCATGATGCGGGTCTTGTTGATCGACTTGTTCCCGCCGCGTTCCTTGATCCGTTGCAGTGCCCGGTCACGGACGACGTCGACGAGCGGCGCGTGGATGAGGTGGCGGCCCTTCCAGGGCACTTCGTGGATCCGGTCGGTCTCGGGGTGGCGGAACCACAACCGAGTGACGTCTCGCGGGTCGATGTGGAAGGGCAGTGCGTGGTCCTGCGCCCGGAAGGT
The DNA here is from genome assembly GCA_038210185.1 of Actinomycetales bacterium. Taxonomy (GTDB): domain Bacteria; phylum Actinomycetota; class Actinomycetes; order Actinomycetales; family Dermatophilaceae; genus Fodinibacter. Next base: position 8,996 of record JBBQWX010000148.1, on the reverse strand, counting down.
GCCCACCCGCACTGCTCGGAAGTCCTCGAGGACCGGCGCGTCGTAGGTGAGGTTCTTGTGCTCGACTCCGGCATGGCCCGGCGCCAGCCAGATGATCGGCAGGAACTGGTAGAGCAGGTCGGGGTGCTGTGGGATCAGGATGCGGCCGGTCGCGTCGGCCAGCGCGTCGTGCATCTCCAGTGGGGTCAACCGGATGCCGGGTGCACCGGGCAGGGTGAGCCCGTCGTGCGGCATCCGGTGGTAGTCCAGGGCGACCCAGCGGCGAAAGTGGCGCTCGAGCTCTTCGGCCGTCAGCAGAGGCTCGTCGGCCTCGATTCCGATGAACCGTCCGCGCTGGTGGATCGATCGGCCCTTGTAGCCGGGCACCTGTTGATAGGCGCGCTCGAGGTCCTCCATCTTGCGTTCGGAGTGCGGGTTGTCCGTGGGCTTCTTCCCCCGCGACAGGCGCAGCTCGATGCCGAACTGGTCCAGCAGCGCGCGAAAGTGCTCGCCAACGAAGATGCTGCCGTGGTCGCTGCGCAGGGAGGTGGGTGCCACCCCGGGCAGGTAGTGCACCCCTTGGATCGCTGGGTCGGGTTTGGCGGCAGGACGTCTGCCGATGTGGACGGGGTTGCCACCGAGGTCGAGGGACTCCGGGATGCCGCACCACCGGAAGTCGTCGATGGTGGTGCCGTCGACGACCATCGAGAACTGGCGCATCGCGTCGTAGACCAGCAGCCCGGCGTCGATGCCGCGTGCGCCGCGGGGGAATACGCGGATGCCGTGGATGACGCGTGTGGCGATGGAGTGGATGACGCCGACCTCGACGTTGATGGCGCGTTCCCGAAGCGGGTCCAGGACGAAGTTGTTGGCCAGGGTGAGGTCCGTACCGAGCTCGGATGGGTGCTGGGCCGGGTAGCTTTCGTGGCCCGAGACCCGACGTAGTGACTTGGATCGCTGCGCGCGCACCGAGGAGCCGGTGGCCCTCCAGTGGTAGCTGAGGAACTCCTGGGCCAGTCGGTCCGGCAGGTGCGGTGCGGTGACCCCGGCCTGTTTGAGGGTGACCCGGACCTGCCGTTCGATCTCCTGCAGGTTCGGCCGGCTCTTGGACCCGTCGTACTCCGCGAACTTCTCCAATGCGACACGACGGAACTCGGGGTCTAGCGCCTCGAATCCCCGCCGGTCCTTGATGGACCGCCCGTCAACCAGGGCACGAAGCCCACCCTCGACCCACAGGGTGTCCCACCATTGCAGAGTCCGCAGCGGGATGTGGTGGCTCTTCAGCTCTCCGTCGTAGACCCGCCGCATCACGGCCCTGTCGACGGAACGCTCGAAGCTGACGACCTTGCTCATCGCCTTGTACCGGGCAGTCAGGCTCAGCCCGAACTCATCACCGAAGGGGGAGAACGGTTCACCCGGCTGAGCCAGCTCGCGCAGCCCGAACCGGAAACCGGTGCGCGCCTCGAGGACGCACTCCTGTTTGAAGAGGGCTTTGTGCTGGACCGCCAACTCGAGCTGTTCCCACCACGGGTAGAGCGAGGAGTGGACGGACTGCACGTCGTCGCCGACTGTCCGCGCCTCGATCTGGGTGTAGCTGACCGAGCGCACGGCCCCGGTCGAGAAGCGCAGCCGGACACCATGGCGCTCGAGCTCGGTTACGACGGCGTAGCCGTCCGCCGTGAGGATGCGCGCGCCGACGGTGAGCACGACGATGGCGTCAGTCAAGGTCGCGGTCCGCGACGGCGATGGGTGACTCGCGGTGGAGAGGCTGATCGAGGTCGATGAGCAGCAGCCCGGCCCAGACGTGGTGCCACATGGCGCTGGTCAGGTGGCCGGCCCCACGGTCGGCCTCGAGCACACTGCCGACCGTGGCGCCGGGCGAGGCGCAGATCGCGAGGAGCTCGGCGCGGGCGTTCGGGTACCACGGCATGGGTCTGCGGTAGGCGGTGATCCACCGAATGTTGTGCCGATGCCCGGGTGGGGCGCCGCCGTAGACCCGGTAGGCCCACCCCACCTGCTCGCAGGCGGCCTTCGTCAGGTCGCGGACCACAGTGAACTTCTCGTCCTGCTTCTCCGGTGGCCGAACGTCCCAGATCGTCACCGCCCCATCGCGGTCGAGAACGAGTAGGTCGGGGGTGTGCACTCGAGCCTTGATGTGCGCGGTGACCAGTGACAGCCGCACCGGCTGGGAGACCATCCAGACGACGTTCGGGTCTCTGTCGAGCTCCCGCACCAGGTCATGCTCGAGCCCCGACTCCACCCGAATCGACCCGCTCAGCGTCACCGAGTGGGCCTGCACTGGGATGTGGCGGCTCTTCTCCGTCGACCTCGGAGTCCGGATGGACAGGAGAGCCCGGGGATCAGGCGGCCCGAGCGTCCAGTCCCACGCCGTGGGGCCACCGGCGAGCCGAAAGGTCCACGTCGTCACCCGCCCCACTGAGGCTGGCCGCGGGCGCGCGGCATCCATAGACTGACCCATGACGGTCCTTCGCTTGTCCCAACTTGCATCGGGTCCGTCGCAGAGGGCGTATCGGGTACCAGCCGATGCGCCCTCACTCTTGTCGGGCGCAGACTTCCACTCCGGACCTAGGGCGAACGCTACTCAAACGCCCGCGGCAGGGCAAGAGCGCTGGGGACCAAAGTTGAGTCGTAGGTTCCCAGGGTGAGATGAGCTGAAGCGATGCACGCCGACACATCACCCGAGTCACTTGCTGCGATTCGTCAACCACCGTCAATACGCGCAGGTCAACGCTGCTCGTCATATCTTCCCGTAGGTTTGGGGACGGCCGGGAAGATACGACTCAGGAGGACTAAGGTGAGCAACGCCACCCAGAAGGCGCCTGACCAGCGCCACGAACCGCGAGAAGTACTCATGACCCGGACGCTCAATGCGCTAATGGCCGCAGACCCGGGAGCATCCCCGGCTCGTGTGATCGAAATGCTCGATGTCTGCGTGCCGCTCGACGATGAGTACCGCTGCCTGAACCCCTCCTGCGCCAGCAAGATTGCGTGGCCGAAGGACAAGGGCCTGGGGCGCCCGAGACTCTTCTGCAGCAAGAGTTGCAGGCAGTCCCATGACCGGATTCGGGCCCGGCTCCGGCAGGAAGTTGAAGACCTCACGTCGTTGAGGGACCGACTGGGAGTCACGAAACGAGAGCGCGAGCAGTTGACCACAGCGATCGGGCAGCGCCAATGGGCCCTCGCCCGTTTCGCACCTTTGGTCGCGACATCGGGAACGAAGCGGTGATGACGCGCGCCTTGACTTGAACTGTGTGGCCAAGCAAGACAGGGTCCACCCCCGTGCCGCAGATGACTGCGGCAAGCGGAAGTGATGTTGGTCGAGCGTGGCCCTCGGTCGCCTCCTCAGTGTGGTCTCTGGACGTCCCCGGCGCCGTCGCACTTGTATCTTCAGGAGCGGCACACCTTGTCGCCGACGGGCTGGCGGCGAAGATTGCGCCACAGGGAATCGCTTATCTCGGTGGCGGCTCCCCAGCTGTGTGCGTTGATGCTCTCCAAGGCGGTCACGATGGCCAGCCGGGCGTTGTCAGCGGCGGGATAGGGCAGATCGGTGCGTTCACCGCCTCTCTTGGCGGAGCCGATTACTACACGGGGATCTGCCTGCAGGATCGCGACGCTGCGTGCACGGAGCGCCTTGGTGAAGGGCGTGACTGTTTCGACCTCGTCGGGTTCGACTAGCGCCAAGAGATCGGCGTCGCCGTCGATGAAGCTGGCAAGGGTGACCTGTCTGACAGGTGGTTCGGGTTGGCCCTGAGTCACCCATGGCCGGGTAACTGCGAGTTTCTGTGCCTCGCTCATCTGCAGCGTCCGCAGCGTCTGTCGGGCGGCGACGCCCAGAGGGCCATCGCCCTTGGAGAGTGGCTCGACGATGCGATAGGCCGCCGCCGCAGCGTCGGCCGGAGCTTCGCCTTCTTCCAGGCGTTTGATCTGGCCGAAGACTCTGCCCTTCAGCACCGGCCGCTCCCCGGCCAAAACGCTGAGCGGTTCGGAGATGTCAAATGGCAGCGGCGGGAGCCCGAAGGCCTCTAAGAGAATCTCCAGCAGTTCGAACCGGACTGCCGGTCGGGTCGCGCCGATACCGACCATGCTGAGGGCAGCGGCAAGCTCCACGCCGAGCCCCAGCCGGCGGGCCAGCGGGTCGGCACCCGGGTTGCGCACCATGTCGAGAAGCTGTTGTTGCAGGTGCGGTCGGTCGGTTGTGAAGCGACCCACGGCGAACAGCCACGCGTTGCGCCAGTGCGCCGATGGCGCGATCGTCTGCAGCCGTGCCAGCGCCTCAGGTTCGGTTCCGGTGGTCAGGGCGCGGGCAGCCATGTATTCCTGAAGGCTGCGGACCTCAAATCCGATGCCAGTCCCCTTAGGAACTAGGAGCACGAGGCGCTGGGTGGCCGTTCGGGCAAGACCCGCGGCTAGATGCTCGGCCTCTTCCTTGCCGTACCCGGCGGTGGTGAAGTTGAGTGCCGCTAGCTCTCGCAGCTTCGTCTCCGGCAAGGTGGCATCGAAGTTTCCGGAACCCTCGCTCAGCCGCTGTAGTTCGAGCCCGCACTGCTCGTGGAGTTGGTGGATCTCGGCCCGGTAGTCGCTCAGGTCGCCCGCGACGCTCTTGGACTTCGCGGCCTCTCGTTTGTAGATGGCCTCGTAGTAGGCGTTGAACAGCAGGTACCGATCTCGGGGCGCGTGTCCGTGCTCCGACAGCAGCAGGGTCATGATGGTTGCCTGCAGCGGGGTTTGTAGGAGTCGGGCAACGTTCTCCTCGCGGCTTGCCTCAGCGAGCCGATCCAACACCCGAGTGCGTTGCTCTTCGTCGTCGCCAAAGTGCTCGCGCGCGAAGCGTCCGGCATAGGCGATCGCCTGCGAGCTAGTGAGTGGTTCGAGCCGGACGTGCTGGATGCCTGGGATGTCGAACTCGTTGTCATAGCCCTGTGGCCGGGTGGTGATGACAGTCAGCAAGTCGCTCTGCCGGGATGCGGCCTGAGCTAGGAACCCGGTGACGTTGTCAAACACCTGGCTCCGCGCCGTTGCCGCGGCGACCTCGTCGAAACCATCGAGGATGAGCACCCAAGGCCACTGTTGAAGCCATGAGAGGAGTTGTGGCGCTGGCACCCGATAACCGACTCGGTCGGAGACCACAGTGGTGATGGTCTTTAACAGAGGCTGTTCGGCATCGATCTCGGCTAGGTCGATGCGGATCGGCCAGCGCCGCTTCCGTGGCAGTCGGATCCGTTCCCGGGCCGCCCAGGCCAAGCTCTTGGCGATGATCTCAGCTGGCTGGGGACCGTTGCGCTCGGGGTTTCCCTCGAGCAGCGCTACCCGGTACATCTGGGCCAGCAGATTGGACAGGGTCGACTTGCCCTGTCCTGGTCCGCCCATTAGCAAGTAGGTCGCGTCAGGACCACCGACGGTTCCAGGGCGTAGATCGGCGTCACCGAGGTCAATGAGTGCTCGGACCGCGGTGCGCTCGTCGGTTCCGGCCACCGCAGCACAGGGCAGGTCGACCCCGACCTGCTCGAGCGTGAGGTTGCCGGTCCCACCGGACTCGGTCAACCGGACATGCCGTTGGCGGACCAGGTTGTCACTCGTGAAGGAGCGCACGACGTCAGAGATGCTGGCGGCTTCGCCTTCGAGCAGTTCGTGCAACTTGGCCAAGACATCCCCACTGGTGAGCAGGGATCCGTAGGCGGCCCGAATGTCTCGGGAGTTGTCGAGCATCCGGCAGATCTTGTCGTGATGCCACACCATCCAGCCCTTCATCTTGAGGGCCTTCGTTCGAGCTGTCAGGTGCGCTTCGAGCCGGTCGATCCCGCCGCCCCCCGCCGCGGCGGTCAAGACCACGTTGCTGGCGATCACCAAGTAATCGGGGATGTCGTTTTCTTGGCGCCGGGCCGACGTCTGGCTCTCCCACTCCTTCAGCTCACGCTCGACCGTCCCAATGAGCCAGTCCTGGTCGGCCGAGGTACCCAACGGTCTTGCCCGAAACTTGGATTGGAGAAGGACGTACCCGCTCCAATCCAACGGGTCATCACCCAGCCGTGAGATCGCGCCCCGGAACGTCGCTTCGCGTCCGCCGTCAGGCCCAATGCCGAACTGGCTGACGCGCACTCCGAGGAAGCGCTCGAACAGGGCCGCCGTCATGTTCTCGAAGTCCAGCGAACCCAGGTTGGTGAGGTTGTAGTCCACGAGCTCTCTCTATTGTGGTGATCGCCAGCGTGTGCCGACCATGATTACTTGTCGCCGCCCACATTTGGCGAGTCCGAGTCGACACGTCTTGCCCGCGATTTTGACCAGCGCGGAGGTGGGCTGAAGCGCTCAGTCACATGGCCCGGCTCCCAGGCCCCGGACGGGGGGGCCCATAACTGCGTGAGGCAACTTCCGCCTTTTCCATAACGCGGCGTTTATGTTACATACGAGGTGTCGCTGTGCAAGATTGGCTGCATCTGTCGAGATGCAGTAGGGACTGCACAACCGTGAGCGCGGCACCTTGCACGTAGAGGCCGTTTGAACCCGGCTGTGCAACGTAGCTCGACCCGCGCACTACCAGCGGCATGAGCGTGCGGGAGGTCGTCTAGCCTGCCGCCATGGCTGACGACGAACGGCACGCACTTGTCGAGGACCTTGTTGCGGGACTCACCCGCGGAAAGGTTGCTGGCCGCAGGTCGACCTTCTCGGTTGAGCGCCGCGATGACGGAACAGTTCTCGAAGTCGATCTCGGGGATCCCGAACTGGTCTACGTGATCTCGGTCGTCGATATGGAGCGGGTCGACTGACCTCACCGCGGCATGAAGAAAAGCTTCAGAGTCCGCGTGAGCGCACGAGGGATGCCACTTCCGTCGCAACCCTGCTGAGTGACTCACCCGCATCGATCCGAACCGTCGCCTCCATTCGCCAACCGTCTCCAACGGTGGACTCCCAGAGCAGGACGCGAAGGTTCACGTGGCCGTCATGAGTGGCTTGGATGCGCAGGTCTCCCTCGACGGACTCAAAGACTCGCTCACCTTGCCAACCGCGCCAATCTTCAGCGAGGCCTGTGAAGAAGGCGCTCAAGGCGGTGAAGCCGCCATCCCATCCTGCATAGACCTGGCGGCTGGCGCTCATGCCGGGTCCGGTCACCGTGACAGTCAGGTAATCAGCCGGGAGGGCTCCTTGGAACTGGGGGTCCGAGAAGACCAGCGTGCGGGGTGCGTCTCCAACCACCACCGGGCCCATAGCCCCATCATGGCCGGTGACCGCTCACCGGCGGGATCGATCACCCTGTCCGCGGCAGATGCGTGAAAGATTGCGGCCACTCTTGGTGGTGGCGGTTCGACAGGTGCTCGCGCGCTTGTCACGCACGATCGCGACGCCGCGGAGGCGGGCTCACCGCCACCGCCTATGGCGGCCGCGGTGCCGCTACTGGCTGAGAACCAGCTCAAGTTTAGGCAGCGGCCGTCCAGCGCGCACGGCTCGACGTGCGGGCGGTGGGTCTGCTCTTTATGGTGGTGTCTTCAGATAACGGCTAGCGTGTCACGCTGACTACGACGGGTGTGGTGCCGATGAGGGCACTGAGCGCGGGGGAGCCGCCACCGCGCCGTTTACTTCGCGTCTTGGGAGTGTTCCGCGTTTATCACGAGGGGCGGGTTCTTTTTTTGCCCGTCGCTGCAGGCCGGCGGGTATTGGGCGATAGCGCGGTGAACGGAGCCGCCAGCCGGGAGCAGGTGGCCGCTGCACTCTGGCCTGAACTGCCTGAACGACGGGCCAAGAGTGACCTCCGGACCGTGCTGTGGCGCTTGCGCCAGGTCTGCCCGGGCTTTCTCGAATCCACCGACCAGGTTCTCGCGCTAGCCGATGACGTGCAGGTGGACCTTGAGGCCGTGAACGTGTGGGCAGCGAATGGGATCAGCCCCTCAATCACTGGAACGCTCGACGGGGCCGAACCGCCGCCCGGGGCGGGGCTGGAGCTGCTGCCGGGCTGGGACGAAGACTGGCTAACCATGCCGCGGGAGCGTCTTCGCATGCTCCAGGTCCAGTCGTACGAGGCACGCGCAACGAGGTTGCTGGCCGCGGGACGAGTTGCTGAGGCGTTCCGTTATGCCCTGCACGTTGCCCAGTCGGAGCCGATGCGTGAGAGCGCGCAGTGCCTGATGCTGGAGATCCACCTGCGTCAGGGCAATGTCAGCGATGCGCTACGGCACTACGAGGCCTATCGGCACATGCTGAGCGAGGAGATGGGGATCGAGCCCGGCGTACGGATCACGTCCTTGATTGCCCAGTACGCCCCACGGGGCTCAGTAGCTATCAGACGTCGGCGCTAAACGCCGCATACGCCCTCGCTCTGCGTGATGCCGGCGGAGCAGCCGACTGCCAGGGACTTTGCGAGGACCACCACCCGCGGAAGACGTTGAAGAGACGTCGGTGTCGCGATGATGACGCGAGCAAGAGACGTCAGGTAGCGATCAGTCTGAAGTGCGTAAGACGCCTAAGCCTCAAGGCCGAGATACTGCCGCGGCTGGCCTGCGGCGCCTCCTGGGGTCTGCTGTGCGAACGCCCGAAACCTCCCGGGCGGCCACCGCGAAGGAGCTGCACATGGACCCTCTGACCGTTGCAATGAACAACCTGACCGCCGGGTGGTACCAAGCGGTCTGCAATGGACTCAACCTGTCAACGGACACCTTCCAACTCCTCGCCGGAGAGGGAAGCCCGCTCGGTCTGAACCTCGAGCCCGTGTGGACGCTGGCCGACGTCGTGCCGGCCCTGAGCGCGGTCGCGGACTACTCCTCGTCGCGGGACTCCTTTGCCTCCGCCTACGGCGGTCTCCTGGGCTGCCTACAGGACCCCGCCACCAGCCCGTTCCAGCAGGAGTTGGGGGAGTACTACGACGTGTGGCTCGGCTACATCAAGGGCTACCACTTCGGCCCGGGCGACACCGAGGAGTCGGTGTTCCGGTCGTGGGCGATGCAGCAAGGCATGGCCCCGGACAAGATCAACTCTTTGGTCGAAGCGATGGACTACGACATGCCCGTGGC
>JBBQWX010000147.1:0-10713 GCA_038210185.1 Actinomycetales bacterium | reverse complement strand
CCCGGACCGGCTCACGGCCACCTTCGTCCCGGTAGCCGGTGGCAGCTTCACCGACCGCCTCGTCCTTGCCCGGTGAGCGACTGGACGACGTCCGGTGACCGCCGCGAGCCGTTGGTGCGGTGACCGCTGCGGGTACTGCAGACTGCATGTCCTCCTGCGAGCCCGACCGCGTCGTCGTCGCCCTCCGCCCACTCGGATCACCTGCCGCTCTCGGGCTGTTCGGCCTCGCCGCGGCCATCTTCACCCTGGCGGGTCTCCAACTGGGCTGGGTCCCCGCGAGCGAGGGGGACGTCGTCGGCCTGGTGCTGGTCGGCTTCGCTGCCCCGGCGCAGCTGCTCGCGGCCATCCTGGCGTTCCTCGCGCGCGACGCGGGCACCGGCACCGCCCTGGGCGTGCTCTCGCTGACCTGGGTGTCGGCCGGCCTGGTGCTCCTGACCTGCGAACCCGGCGCGCGCTCGGCGACGTTGGGCCTGTTGCTCGCCTCGAGCGCCGTGGCCGTGGGCCTGAGTGGTGTCACCGGGCTGCTGACCACGATCTCGATGGGGCTCGTGCTGATCACGGCCTCCGTGCGACTCGGCCTGACCAGCGCGTTCGAGATCTCGGGCCAGGGCTGGCTGCAGACCCTCGCCGGCGCCGTCGGCATCGCGCTGGCCCTGCTCGCGGTGGCGGTGGCGTGGGCGTCGGAGCTGGAGGCCAGCGGCGCGCCGGTGCGCGTGCCGCTCGGCCGCCGCGGCCCGGGTGTCAGCAGGCCGCACGGCTCGTTCTCGGAGCAGGCGCACGGCCTCGCCACCGAGCCGGGAGTGCGCACCCTCCTGTGACTCGCTGGACCTGCGGCGCGAAGGACAGTACGACGCGGCCTACAGCGCAGAAGTGGTCGGAATCGCAGCGATTCCTGCGCGGTAGGCGGCGTCGAACCGCGGTCAGAGCGGGTCGGTCAGCTCGCGCCCGGCCACCCAGTGGGCTGCGATCGGGCTCAGGCCGGCGCGGGTGAGCCAAGGGCGGGCAGCCGGGTGAGCGCCTCCGCGACGGCCTCCTGCAGCTCGGTGTCCTCCCAGGTGTGGTCGACGAGGTCGCCCCGCAGGTAGGCGTCGTAGGCGGGAAGGTCGAGGTGCCCGTGGCCGCACAGGGCGGTGAGGATGACCTTCTCCTCACCGGTCTCGATGCAGGCGATGGCCTCGTCGACCGCCGCGGCGAGGGCGTGGGTGGGCTCGGGAGCCGGCACGATGCCCTCGGTGCGGGCGAACAGCACGCCGGCCGCGAAGCAGTCCTTCTGCGTCTTGGCCACCGCCTCGATCAGGTTCTCCTCATAGAGGTGGCTGATCAGCGGGCTCATCCCGTGGTAGCGCAGGCCGCCGGCGTGGATCGGGTCGGGGATGAAGTCGTGGCCCAGGGTGTGCATCTTGAGCATGGGGGTCAGGCCCGCGACGTCACCGAAGTCGTAGGCGTAGGTGCCCTGGGTCAGCGAGGGGCAGGATGCCGGCTCCACGGCCCGCAGGACGGGGCCGGTGCCCGAGGCGAGCTTCTCGCGCAGGAACGGGAAGGTGAGTCCGCCGAAGTTCGAGCCACCACCGGTGCACCCCACGATGAGGTCGACGCTCTCGCCGATCTTCGCGAGCTGGCGCAGGGCCTCCTCGCCGATGATCGTCTGGTGCAGCAGCACGTGGTTGAGCACCGAGCCCAGCGCGTAGTTGGCGGTGGGGTCCTGGGCGGCCATCTCGACCGCCTCGCTGATCGCGAGCCCGAGGGAGCCGGGGGAGTCGGGGTCGCTCGCGAGCATGGTGCGCCCGGCCTCGGTGAGGTCGGAGGGGCTGGGGTGCACGGTGCCGCCGAAGATCTCCATCATGATCTTGCGGTAGGGCTTGGCGTCGTAGGACGCCCGCACCTGCCAGATCTCGCACTCCAGGTCGAACTGGGCGCAGGCGAAGGACAGCGCTGTGCCCCACTGGCCGGCTCCGGTCTCGGTCGTGAGCTTCCGGATGCCGGCGCGCGCGTTGTAGTAGGCCTGCGGCACCGCGGTGTTGGGCTTGTGCGAACCGGCGGGGGAGACGCCCTCGTACTTGTAGTAGATCTTCGCCGGGGTGCCGAGCGCCTTCTCGAGCCGGTGCGCCCGGTACAGGGGGGACGGGCGCCACAGCCGGTAGACGTCCTGCACCTCCTGCGGGATGTCGACGTACTGCTCGGTGGTGACCTCCTGGGCGATGAGGTCCATCGGGAAGATCGCGGCGAGGTCGTCGGGGCCGACCGGCTGCCCGGTGCCCGGGTGCAGCGGGGGCGGGGGAGGGGTGGGCAGGTCGTGGAGGATGTTGTACCAGCGCGTCGGCATCTCGTCCTCGTCGAGCAGGACCTTGTGGCGCAGCGGTGCGGACACGGGAGTACCTCTTCCTCGGCGGCATCCGCCCCGGTGGCAGCGCCGCCGTCATCCTCGGGTGGGCCACCCGCGCGCACAAGGGGGTGCCCACGAGAAGGAACACCTGTCGGCGGGCGGTGGTTGACTGACAAGGCCCGACGACGACTGAGGAGCACGACCGGTGAGCATGCAAGGGTGGCAGGCGCTGCACAGCCTGAGCAGGGACTCCAGCGTCAAGGAGCGTCGGCTGGCGCCGGGCACGACCCGGCGGGTGATGGCCTACGCCCGGCCCTACAAGGTGCAGATCGGCTGGTTCCTCGGCATCGTCGTCATCGAGTCGGTGCTCGTGGTGGCCGCGCCGCTGCTGCTGAAGTCTCTCGTCGACGACGGCATCTACCCCAAGGACTCCGCACTCGTCGTGCGGCTGTCCCTGCTCATCGCCCTGATCGCGATCGTCGGTGCCGGGCTCACGCTCGTCGAGCGGTGGTTCTCCGCCCGCATCGGTGAGGGCCTGATCTACGACCTGCGCACCGAGGTCTTCTCGCACGTGCTGCGCCAGCCGGTCGCCTTCTTCACCCGGGCCCAGACCGGCGCCCTGGTGACGCGCCTGGGCAACGACGTCATCGGCGCCCAGCAGGCCTTCACCTCCGTGCTGTCCAGCGTCGTCAGCAACGCCATCACCCTGGTGCTGATCATCGGCGCCATGGCCACGCTGTCCTGGCCGCTGACCCTCGCTGCGCTGGCCCTCGTGCCGTTCTTCCTGGTGCCCGCCCGGTTGATGGGGCGCCGGCTGGCCGGCCTCGCGCACGAGCAGATGGCCCAGAACGCCGAGGTCGGCACCCGCATGACCGAGCGGTTCAACGTGGCGGGCGCCCTGCTGGTCAAGCTGTTCGGCCGCCCCGCCGTCGAGGACGAGGAGTATGCGGTGCGGGCCGCCACGGTGCGTGACATCGGGGTGCGCATCGCGGTCAACCGCTCGGTGTTCTTCGTCGCCCTCACCCTCGTGGCGTCGCTGGCGACCGCGATGGTCTACGGCGTCGGTGGTCTGATGGCCGTGAACGACACCCTGACCGTCGGCACCCTGCTCGCCCTCACCGCGCTGCTGGCCCGGCTCTACGGGCCGCTGACCGCGATCTCGAACGTGCGGGTCGACATCCTCACCGCGCTGGTCTCCTTCGAGCGGGTCTTCGAGGTGCTCGACCTCGAGCCGCTCGTGGCGGAGTCGCCCGACGCCCGCCCGGTGCCCGCCGGCCCGGTGCGCGTCGAGGTCGACGGGGTGTCGTTCTCGTACCCGTCCGCCGACGAGGTCTCACTGGCCTCGCTCGAGACGACGGCGAGTGGTGACCGACGGGGCAGCGGCACCGTGCTGCACGACGTGTCGTTCACCGTCGAGCCCGGCTCGCTCGTCGCCCTGGTCGGCCCCAGCGGTGCCGGCAAGACGACCATCACCTCGCTCGTGGCACGCCTGTACGACCCCAGCTCGGGTTCGGTGCGCATCAACGGGCTCGACCTGCGCGAGGCGCAGACCGAGTCGCTGCACGACGCCGTCGGGGTCGTGACCCAGGACGCCCACCTCTTCCACGACACGATCCGCGCCAACCTGGCCTACGCCGCCCCGTCGGCCACGCAGGAGGAGATGGTCGCGGCCCTCACCGCCGCGCAGGTCTGGTCGCTGGTCGACTCCTTGCCCTCCGGGCTCGACACCGTCGTCGGCGACCGCGGGCACCGCCTGTCCGGTGGCGAGAAGCAGCGGCTGGCCATCGCCCGGCTGCTGCTCAAGGGCCCGGGTCTGATCGTCCTCGACGAGGCCACGGCCCACCTCGACAGCGAGTCGGAGCAGGCCCTGCAACGTGCCCTCGACCACGCGCTGCGCGACCGGTCTGCGCTGGTCATCGCCCACCGGCTGAGCACCGTGCGTCACGCCGACCAGATCCTCGTCGTCGACGACGGCACCGTCGTCGAGCGCGGCACGCACCACGAGCTGGTCGCGTCCGGCGGGCTGTACAGCGAGCTCTACCGCACCCAGTTCAGCGAGGATGTCAGCCGGGTGCTCGACGCCCGGGCCTGACCACGGGCCCGACGCCTTACTCGTCCTCCTCGTCCCAGATCCGGGTCTTCTTGGGCTTGCGGGGGTACTTCTCCGGGTTCTCGGCGCGCACCTCACGGCGGATGCCGAACCAGACGAGCACGAACCCCAGGGCCATCGTGAGCCACCACTGGTACGCGTAGGCCAGGTGCGGCCCGAGGCTGCGGTCAGGCTCGCCGAGCGGCTGCGGCCGCGGTGCGGTCGCCCCGTCCGGCAGGGTCTCGGCCTCCAGGAGCACGTACGCCGGCAGTACCGCAGCCGATCCCAGGGCCGCCGCGGCATCAGGCACGTTGAGGTTCGCGACCTGACCGGCGGGCAGTGCCCGGTTCCTCGAGGCCTGACCGGGGCGCACCCAGCCGACCACCTCGACCTCGTCCTCCGGGGCGGGCCCGACCGGCGGCAGCACCCTCGCGCCGCTCTGCGACTCGGCGACCCATCCCCGGTCTACGACGACGTCGGGGCCGCCGGTGGTCGGGCGCAGCGCCCAGAGCACCTCGTAGCCGGCCTCGTTCTGGCGGGGGCGGTTCCGCACGTACACGGGCCCCCCGGCATACCGGCCGGTGACGGTGACCCGGGTCCACTCGTTCTCCGGGTCGAGACCGGCGGGCGTCAGCACCGAGGAGAGCGGCACCGGGGTGGAGCGGTAGTGCGTGTCGAGCCGCTCGTTGCGCTGCGACTTGGCCTCATGGCGGTGGAACTGCCACCACCCCAGGTGGTAGCAGGCGACCGCGACCAGTGCGGCGAGGAGGAGGGCGCCCAGCCATCGCGGTGTTCCGAGACGCCTGAGCACCAAGCCACCGTACGCGACGTACATTGGTGGTCTATGACCGACCTCCCCGCTCCGCGCCTGCTCGACCAGTTCGGTCGGGTGGGCCGTGACCTCCGTGTCTCGGTGACCGACCGGTGCAACCTGCGGTGCTCGTACTGCATGCCCGCAGAGGGCCTGGACTGGCTGCCCAAGCCCGAGATGCTCACCGACGACGAGCTGGTCCGGCTCGTGACCGTCATGGTGGGTCTGGGCATCACCCAGGTGCGGCTCACCGGTGGCGAGCCACTGCTGCGCCGCAGCCTCGTCGACGTCGTGCAGCGCATCGCGGCGCTCAAGCCCCGGCCGCGCATCGCCATGACCACCAACGGCATCGGGCTCGCCCGGCTCGCCGGTCCGCTCGCCGCCGCCGGGCTCGACCGGGTCAACGTCAGCCTCGACACGGTCGACCCCGAGCACTTCGGTCGGCTCACCCGCCGCGACCGGTTCAGCGACGTCGTGGCCGGCCTCCGGGCCGCCGCGGATGCCGGCCTGACCCCGGTCAAGGTCAACGCCGTCGCCATGCGCGGGGTGAACGACACCGACGTGCCCGACCTGCTCCAGTGGTGCCTCGACCGCGGCTACGAGCTGAGGTTCATCGAGCAGATGCCGCTCGATGCGCAGCACGCGTGGGACCGCTCGACGATGGTTCCGCAGCACGAGATCCTCGAGCGGCTGCAGGAGCGCTTCCGGCTCACCCCGGTCCCGGAGCGGGGAAGCGCCCCGGCCGAGCTGTTCCTCGTCGACGGCGGCCCGCAGACGGTCGGGGTCATCGCCAGCGTGTCGGCCCCGTTCTGTGGCAGCTGCGACCGGGTGCGGCTCACCGCCGACGGCCAGCTGCGCAACTGCCTGTTCGCCCGCCGCGAGGTCGACCTGCGTGGCCCGATCCGCGCCGGCGCGACCGACGAGGAGCTCGCAGACCTGGTCATCGCGCACATGTGGGTCAAGAAGTCGGGGCACGGCATCGAGCGGGCCGGCTTCGAGCAGCCCGACCGGCCGATGTCAGCGATCGGTGGCTGAACCGGCCGAGTCGTGAGGTGCGCGGGTAATCTGCGGCGTCGGGTCGACCACCGGCAGCACGGGCCGCACGCGGCCGGTGACCCGCGGCATCACGGCGTTGGCCGCGACCACCGCGAAGAACGGCAGGAACACCGCACCGGCGGCGAAGATCCAGCGGTACCACGCGTCGATGACCACGAGCAGCACGAAGCAGATCGTGCGCAGGGTCATCGTGAAGAGGTACTGCTTGAGCCGCCGGACCTGGTCCTCGGTGCGCGCCTCCGGCGCGCTCGTCACCGACTGGACGTCGCGGTGGTGACGGGTCATGGACACCAGCCCACTGTATGTCGCGCGGCTCCGGCTACCCAACGGTAGTCGGCTAGGTTCGACGGCATGAGCGCGCCACGCACCGTCCTCGTCACCGGCGGCAACCGGGGGATCGGCCTCGCGATCGCGCGGTCCTTCGCCGAGGCCGGCGACACCGTCGCGGTGACCCATCGGTCCGGTGACGCGCCCGAGGGCCTGGTGGGGGTCCGCTGCGACGTCACCGACACGGCATCCGTCGACGCCGCCTTCACCGAGGCCGAGGAGAGGCTCGGCGGGCCGATCGAGGTGCTCGTCGCCAACGCCGGCGTCACCAAGGACGGCCTGCTGATGCGGATGAGCGACGACGACTGGGACACCGTGCTCGACACCAACCTCACCGGCGCTTTCCGGTGCGCCCGGCGCGCGAGCAAGGGGATGATCCGGCTGCGCCGCGGCCGCATCGTGCTGATCTCCAGCGTGGTCGGGCTCTACGGCGGGCCCGGCCAGGCCAACTACGCGGCCAGCAAGGCCGGCCTGGTCGGCCTCGCCCGGTCGATCACCCGCGAGCTCGGCGGCCGCGGCATCACTGCCAACGTCGTGGCGCCCGGCTTCATCGACACCGACATGACCGCCGGGCTGTCGGAGGAGACCCGCAAGACCTACCAGTCGGCCGTCCCCGCAGGTCGGTTCGCCACCCCGGAGGAGGTCGCGGCCACGGTCCGCTTCCTGGCGAGCCCCGAGGCGGCGTACATCTCCGGCGCCGTCATCCCCGTCGACGGCGGGTTGGGCATGGGTCACTGACCCGGGTGCCGACCCGACCGACTCGAAGCCCGTCCCCGCCCAGCCCCGCACCGCCGCACCGACCCCCCGCGAAAGGTCCCACATGTTGCTCGAGGGCAAGAAACTGCTCGTCACCGGCGTCCTCATGGACTCCTCGATCGCCTTCCACGTCGCCCGCCTGGCGCAGGAGCAGGGCGCCGAGGTGGTGCTCACCTCGTTCGGGCGCACCATGAAGATCACCTCCGCCATCGCCAAGCGGCTGCCGTCGACCCCACCCGTCGTCGAGCTCGACGTCACCAACGACGACGACCTCGCGGCGCTGGCCGACCGGATCCGCGAGCACGTGCCCCACCTTGACGGCGTGGTGCACTCGATCGGGTTCGCCCCCAAGGGCGCCTTCAACTTCATGGAGGCCGGGTGGGACGACGTCGCCACTGCGGTGCACGTGTCCGCCTACTCCCTGGCCTCGCTGACCAGGGCGGCCCTGCCGCTCATGGGCGCGGGCAGCAGTGTCGTCGGCCTCACCTTCGACGCGCGGTTCGCGTGGCCGGTCTACGACTGGATGGGCGTGGCGAAGGCCGCCTTCGAGTCGACCAACCGCTACCTCGCGCGCGACCTCGGCCCGAAGGGCATCCGCTCGAACATCGTCGCCGCCGGGCCGATCCGCACCACGGCCGCGAAGTCCATCCCGGGTTTCGAGCGCTTCGAGGAGGAGTGGGGCAGCCGCTCGCCGCTGGGCTGGGACGTCAACGACGCCGAGCCCGCCGCCCGGGCCTGCGTCGCCTTGCTCTCCGACTGGTTCCCCGCCACGACCGGCGAGATGGTGCACGTCGACGGCGGCTTCCACGCGATGGGCGTCTGACGGGGTCGTCGCGGGTCACCGGCACCGACCCCGCTGCCCACTAGGCTCCCCCGGGTGAGCAGCGAGCCCGCGGAACACGGCGAGACCCGGCCGAGCGTCGTCACCGCAGAGGTGCGTCTGCTCGAAGGGCCGAACCTCTACTTCTCCCGCCCTGCGGTCAAGGTGACGCTCGCCCTGCCCGGCTACCTCGACGCCCCGGTCGACATCCTGCGCGCGGTCTCGGCCGCGGCGGGGATGCGGCGCGGCCAGCCCGGAGCGCCGGGGTCCGAGCAGCGCCAGCAGGTGCTCCTGCGCCTCGTGGAGCGGGTCGCCCGGGCGCTGGCCACCGAGTCCGGTACCCGACGGCTCGGGGTGCGCACCCGCGCGGCGAACGAGACCGACGTCGTGATCTGCGCGTTCGTCTGGCGCCACCGCGCCCGGGCGGAGGCCCTGGGCGGCGCCATCGGCGCTGTGCTCTCCGACCTCCTCGCCGGCCACGCCCTCGCGGATGCCGTGGCCGACCACGCAGCGACCGTCGCAGCCGCCGTGCCTTCCGATGACGGCCCACGGCTGCTCACCCCTCGCATCCCGGTCGCCTCCGTCACGGGTACCAACGGCAAGACGACGACCACCCGCCTGCTCGCCCACATCTGCATGACTGCCGGCCTGCGCACCGGCTGGAGCTCGACCGACGGAGTGGTCGTCCAGGGGGAGATGATCGAGCCCGGTGACTACTCCGGGCCGGCCGGGGCCCGTGCCGTGCTGGAGGCGCCGGGCGTGCAGATCGCCGTCCTGGAGACGGCGCGCGGCGGGATGCTGCTGCGCGGCATGGGTGTCGCCCACAACGACGTCTCGGTGGTCACCAACGTCTCCGCCGACCATCTCGGCCTGCAGGGTATCGACACCGTCGACCAGCTCGCCGAGGTCAAGGCGATCATCACCCGGGTCACCCGGCCGAGGGGATGGGTGGTGCTCAACGGCGAGGACCCGCGGGTCTGGGCGATGCGGGCCGGCATCCGGGCCCGGCCGTGGGTCTTCACGTCCGACCCCAGTGCCCCGGCGGTGCGCGAGTCCCTGGGCGCGGGTGGCCGAGCGTTGACGGTGCTCGACGGTCACCTCACCGTGCTGCGGCCGGACGCCGCCCCCGACCGCCTGGTGCGGGTGGTCGACCTGCCGATGGCGCTGGCCGGCTTGTCGCGCCACAACGTGCTCAACGCCCTGGCGGGGGCGGCGGCCGCGCTCGGGCTGGGCATCGACCGGGAGGCGGTGGCCGAGGGGCTGCGCACCTTCCTGCCCGACGACGTGCTCAACCCCGGCCGGATGAACACCTACACCGTGCCGGTCGAGGGTGGTGACGTCTCCGTCGTGGTCGACCTGGCGCACAACGAGGCGGGTCTCGAGGCGCTGCTCGACGTGGCGCGCGGGCTCGCGGCGCCCGGCGGCCGGGTGCACCTGGCCCTCGGCACCGCCGGCGACCGCACCGACGACATCCTGCACGCCCTCGGGGAGATCGCCGGGCTGCGCGCCGACCATGTCGTGGCCGCCCACAAGGCGCAGTACCTGCGCGGGCGCACGCCCGACGACCTCGAGGCCCAGCTGCGGGTCGGGCTGTCCCGCGCCGGAGTCGGTGACATCGCGTCGTACCCCACCGAGCTGTCCGGGCTGCAGGCGCTGCTCGCGGTTGCCGGAGACGGTGACGTCGTGGCGGTGATGTGCCACGCCGAGCGCGTCGAGATCGTGCAGTGGCTGCTCGAGCAGGGTGCGACCTCGGACACCCCCGGCACCATCCGCCGCAAGGTGGTGCGCGCTCGGGGCGAGCACGAGTGCGAGGACGAGATCGCGGCCCTGTGGGAGCTGCCGGATGCCGCAGCGCGCGTCGAGGCGGCCGCGTCCCTGCACGCCGCGCACCCCGGCGATGCCCGGCTCGCCTACGAGCTGGCCGGCGCACACGACAGCGCCGGCGACGAGGCCGCTGCGGTGCTGCTCTACGAGGCGGCCCTGGCCGCCGGGCTGCGCGAGCCGCACCGGCACCGCGCCCAGGTGCAGCTCGCCTCCAGCCTGCGCAACCTCGGGCGGCTCGTGGAGGCGGTGACGGTCATCGACGACGTCGCCGCGCGCCATCCCGACAGCCTCGGCGTCTCGGCCTTCCGGGCCCTGGTCCACCACGACGCCGGCAACGCGACGCAGGCGCTGTCGGCGCTGCTCGCCACGGTGGCGTCCACCAGTTCCGACCCGGATGTCGCCCGCTACCGCCGGGCCCTCACGGTCTACGCCGCCGAGCTCTCACGGCCTACGCCGCCGGGCTCGGCGACTGGTCGCCTCTAAGCCGAAGTTACGTCTGCTGTGACGTGCGAAACCCCTGCTGAGCAGGGGTTTCGTTGTTTTCAGTTTTGGGTGTTCTGGCTACGTCAGGGTTAGCGGGATACGCGCGCCGAGCAACTCGAAGGCTCGCCGTTGGGTGGGGGTGGCCTCGGTCAGGGTGGGCACGGTGGGCAGTGTCGGCTCGGTCCCGTAGCGGATGTCGTTGCGGGTCAAGGTGGCCAGGTGGG
>JBBQWX010000146.1:0-10807 GCA_038210185.1 Actinomycetales bacterium | reverse complement strand
AGATCGACCAATAGGTCACTGTAGGTACGCTGGCACGTACCCAGATCGACCAATAGGTCACTGTAGGTACGCCCCAGCCTCCGGGAGGAGGTCGATCGTGGGAATCAGGCAGCGGCCGAGGCGATCCGGAAGTGGCGGCGCCAGTCGTCGCACAGCACAGCCGGGACCGGGATGCCGTGTGCTCGCAGTTCCGACACCAGTCGCGCGAGGAGCTGCTCGGGCTGCTCGTAGAGCTCCTCCGCCCGGACGACCACGAAGGTCCATCCCTCCTCGGTGCGCAGCACGGTGCGCCGAGACGTGTCGTGCAAGCGCTGCTCTTCAGAGTCGTGCCACCGGCCGTCGTACTCAAGGGCGAGCTTGACCCCTTCGAACCCGAGGTCAAGCCGGAAGCGAATGTTCCCTTCGGCGTCCAGGATTAAGATGTCGACCTGCGGTTCGGGCAGCCCAGCCAGAACCATCAGCAGTCGGAGCGCGGTCTCGGGCACTGAGTCGACTCGCTCCCGAACGAGTCGGGCGGCCCGCAGCGCCTCCTCGCGGCACTGACCCGGCCAAGCGTCCGCGTAGTGGACCAGTTCCGACGCAGTGCACCGGCCCTTCCTCACCAGCCGGTCTCCGAGCGCCACGAGGTCGACCAACCCGAGGTGCTTGGCGAGGTGACAGAACGTCTGGCACGGGGACGTCACGGGTAGCCCGTGGCGCTTCCTGATGTCGAGGCGGTGCCTGAACCGGTGGGGTTTCACGCCGCCGAGGCGAAACCGGACGTCTCGCATGAACGAGACGTGGGTCCACTCGTTGTCGGGGACGACGCCGCCCCAGAGGCGGGCGGCAGTCCAGTGGCTGACCACGCCGCCCTCGGGGCAGACGAGCAGTGCGGCCCGAGCCCTGACCACAACGGTGTCCGGCACGCGCGCGTCGATGACGACCCCTGCGAACACCGTGCGGAAGGCTGGGCTTCTCAGGCGGCGCTGACCGACTCCGAGCGCCTGTGCCTCTCGGCGCAGGAAGGGGCCGAGCAGGGAAGGCGGCGTGTCCGGCATCCAGCAATGCTCGCACTGACAATGTCCCGCCCGCCGGCGTCATCCACAGGCGTACCTGGAGTGACCTATTGGTCGATGTGGGTACAGGGCCTGTACCTCGAGTGACCTATTGGTCGATGTGGGTACGGGGGCCTGTACCCCGAGTGACCTATTGGTCGATGTGGGTACGGTCAGGTGCGTAGGGAGGTGCGCCAGGCGCCGGGGCCGTGCTGCACCGGGTGACGCATCGCCGCCGAGTGTGCGGCCCAGGTCGAGGAGGAGTCCTCGGCTGCCGGCCCGTCGCCACCCGATGCCGCCGACAGCACCGCGACCAGCGCAGCGAGCTGCTCGGGCGTCGCGTCGCCGTGCACCACGACGGCCGGTGCCACGGGCGCCGCCGTCTCGCCCGGGGCGGGCCCGGGCGTCTCGTTCTGCGCCATTGCGATGCTGTCGGCCATCACAGTGGGATGTTGCCGTGCTTCTTCGGCGGGAGCGACGCGCGCTTGGTGCGCAGCGCCCGCAAGGCCTTGGTGACGTTCATCCGGGTGTTCGACGGGGTGATGACGGTGTCGATGTACCCGCGCTCGGCCGCGACGTAGGGGTTGGCCAGGGCGTCCTCGTACTGCTTGACGAAGCGTGCCCGCGCGTCCTCGACCGAGTCGCCGGCCTGGGCGGTCTTGGCGAGCTCCTTGCGGTAGAGGATGTTGACCGCGCCCTGCGCACCCATCACGGCGATCTGGGCGGTGGGCCACGCCAGGTTGATGTCGGCGCCGAGGTGCTTGGACCCCATGACGTCGTACGCGCCGCCGTAGGCCTTGCGGGTGATGACGGTGACCAGCGGCACGGTGGCCTCGGAGTAGGCGTAGATGAGCTTGGCGCCGCGCCGGATGATGCCGTCCCACTCCTGGTCGGTGCCCGGCAGGAAGCCCGGCACGTCGACGAAGGTGAGGATCGGCACGTTGAACGCGTCGCAGGTGCGCACGAACCGGGCCGCCTTCTCGGAGGCGTCGATGTCGAGCGTGCCGGCGAACTGCATCGGGTTGTTGGCCACGACGCCGACCGAGCGGCCCTCGACGCGCCCGAAGCCGACGATGATGTTCGGCGCGAAGAGCGGCATCACCTCGAGGAACTCATCGTCGTCCAGCACCCTCTCGATGACCTGGTGCATGTCGTAGGGGACGTTGGGGCTGTCCGGGATGATCGTGTCGAGGAAGCGGTCGTCGTCGGAGACCTCGAGGTCGTTCTCGTCGCCGTAGACCGGCGGGTCCTCCATGTTGTTCGACGGCAGGTACGACAGCAGTGCCCTGACGTACTCGACCGCGTCAACCTCGTCGGTGCCCATGTAGTGCGCGACACCCGACTTGGTGTTGTGGGTGAGGGCGCCGCCGAGCTCCTCGAAGCCGACGTCCTCACCGGTGACGGTCTTGATGACGTCGGGCCCGGTGATGAACATGTGCGAGGTCTTGTCGACCATCACGGTGAAGTCGGTGACCGCGGGGGAATAGACGGCGCCACCCGCGCAGGGCCCCATGATCAGCGAGATCTGCGGGATGACGCCCGACGCGTGCACGTTGCGGCGGAAGATCTCGCCGTACAGGCCGAGCGAGACGACACCCTCCTGGATGCGCGCCCCGCCCGAGTCGTTGAGCCCGACGACCGGGCAGCCGACCCGCATGGCGAAGTCCATGATCTTGACGATCTTCTCGCCGAAGACCTCGCCGAGCGACCCGCCGAAGACCGTGAAGTCCTGCGCGAACACGGCGACGGTGCGGCCGTCGACCGTGCCGTAACCGGTGACCACGCCGTCGCCGTAGGGGCGGTTCTGGTCCCCGTCGAAGGCGACCGAACGGTGTCGGGCGTACTTGTCCATCTCGACGAAGGTGCCCTCGTCGAGCAGCAGCTCGAGGCGCTCGCGGGCGGTCTTCTTGCCTCGGGCGTGCTGCTTGTCGACCGCCCGGTTCGAGCCCGCGTTGGCGACTTCGGCGACCCGCCGCTTGAGGTCCGCGAGCTTGCCCGCCGTCGTGGTGGTGTCGATGCCTTTCGGGACGTCAGTGCCGCCGATGGACTGGGTGTCGCTCTTGGACATGGTCCGAGCCTAGCCTTGACCTCGTGAACGAGAAGCACCGATCCCGACCGCTCGGCGAGCAATCCGTCACACCGGGCGATCCTTGGGGTGCCGTGGAGGTCTTCGAGCGCCTCGGGTCGACGAACGACGAGGTCCTAGCCCGTCCGGCGCCCTGGCGCGTCGTCGTCGCCGAGCAGCAGGATGCCGGTCGCGGACGGCTCGGTCGGGCCTGGACGACGACCCCCGGCACCAGCCTGGCCGTCTCGGTCCTGGTGCCACCCCCGGCCTCCGGCGCCTCGTGGGTGCCGCTGCTCGCCGGCCTCGCCGTGCACCGGGCGGTCGCGGAGGTGGCGGGGGTCGTGACGTCGCTGAAGTGGCCCAACGATGTGCTGGTCCCGGTCGACGGCGACCGCAAGATCGCCGGGCTGCTCTGCGAGTGGACCGAGGACGGCGTCGTCGTCGGGCTCGGCCTCAACGTCGACACCACTCGCGAGGACCTGCCGCTCGACACCTCCACCTCGCTGCGGGCGGCAGGGGCGCCCGGTGTCGACCGCGCAACCCTGCTCACGGCCTACCTCGTGCACCTCGCGCGCCTGCTGCGCGACGACACTGGCCCGGGCGGGGCGGTGCAGACCGCCTACGTGGCGGTGTGCGCCAGCGTGGGCCGGGAGGTCGAGGTGCACGAGCCGGGCGGCACGGTGCGCCACGGCGTTGCGACAGGCGTCGACGATGCGGGCAGACTGAGCGTGCGCTCCGAGCAGGGCGCGTATGCCGTGTCCGCCGGTGACGTGGTCCACGTCCGGGTACGCTGACCAGGGGGGAGCCGGATGTCCGCGGAGGAGGTCGGCCCGATCGCCGATGATGCTGGCGCAGCCGGCGCAGCGGACCCCACTGGGCCCGCGGCAGCCGTCCCGGACGAGATGGCCGAGCGCGTCGAGCGGGTGCTGCTCGGCCGGCCCGCGTCGATGGGGCGCCGCGAGGTGTCCGAGGACGCCGGCGTCGAACAGGTGACGGCCAAGCGCTTCTGGCACGCGATGGGCTTCCAGAACGTCGGTGACGACGAGGCGATGTTCACCGAGGCCGACACCGAGGCGCTGAGCCGGGTGGCCAGGATCGTCGGCGAGGGCCGGGTGAGCGAGGAGCTGGCCCTGGGCATGACCCGGGCGTTCGCCCGCACCGCCGACCGGCTGGCGGTCTGGCAGACCCAGCTCGTGGCCGAGTCACTCACCTCGCCGCACTCCGAGGAGCTGGAGGGCAGCGACAGCCGCTCGGTGCCGGAGCCCCAGGTCGCCGCCGCCGCCGCCGAGCTGCTCGCGTCGCTCTCCGCCGACATCGAGCCGCTCCTGGTCTACGTGTGGCGACGGCACCTCACCAGTGCCATCGCCCGCATGCTCGCCGATGCCGACCCGGTGGTGCACTCGGACCCCTCGGCGCCCATCCGCGTGGTCGGCTTCGCCGACCTGGTCTCCTTCACGAGCTTCGTGCGCCGGATGAGCGAGCGGCAGCTCGCGCGGCTCGTGCAGCGCTTCGACCTGCTCGCCAGTGACGTCATCACCGAGCACGGCGGCCGGGTGATCAAGACGGTGGGCGACGAGGTGCTGTTCGTGCACACCGACGGGGCGGCGGCATCCGCCATCGCCCTCGACCTGGTCGACGCGATGGCCGAGGACGACCTGCTCCCGCCGGTGCGCGTCGGGCTGGCGCACGGCCGGGTGGTCTCACGCCTGGGTGACGTCTTCGGGTTGACGGTGAACAAGGCGAGCCGGATCACCGCCGTCACCCCGTCCGGTCACGTCTACGTCGACGACGACATGGCGCGCGTGCTCAGCTCGGTGTCCGGGTTCACGGCCATCGAGAGACGGCGCCGCGTCCTGCGGGGACTCGGTGTCGTCACCCTCCACGAGCTGCAACGCGCACCCGGTGGGCGTCGCCCTCCGTCCGGAGGGGGCCGCGCGTGACTACGATCGGCCCCATGACCAAGGTGCTGCTCGCGGAGGACGACCCCGCGATCTCGGACCCGTTGGCCCGCGCGCTCCGGCGCGAGGGTTACGACGTGGACGTGTGCACCGACGGCGTCTCCGCGCTCGAGGGGGCGTTGCGCTCGCCCGACCTGCTCGTGCTCGACCTCGGGTTGCCGAAGATGGACGGCCTCGAGGTGTGCCGGCGGCTGCGGCAGGAGGGCAGCACCGTGCCCGTCCTGGTGCTGACCGCCCGGGCCGACGAGGTCGACACCGTGGTGGGTCTGGACGCGGGCGCCGATGACTACGTCACCAAGCCGTTCCGCCTCGCCGAGCTGCTCGCCCGGGCCCGGGCGCTGCTGCGGCGAGGGGTGATCGAGGCCCCGGCCCCGGAGGCCCTGGTCAGGATCGACCCCGAGGGGCGGCGGGTCTTCCTGCACGGGCAGGAGGTGCAGCTCACCGGCAAGGAGTTCGAGCTGCTCAAGGTGCTGGTCGCCAACGAGGGCAAGGTCGTCTCCCGCGAGAAGCTGATGCGCGACGTCTGGGACAGCGCCTGGTACGGCTCGACCAAGACCCTCGACATGCACATCTCGGTGCTCCGCCGAAAGCTGGGGGATGACGCGGCGCACCCGAGCTACATCACCACCATCCGTGGGGTCGGCTTCCGCTTCGACGCCCCGCAGGAGTGAGGCGGCGTGCGGCGACTGCTCGTCGTGACCGTCGCCCAGGCCGTGGTGGTGACGGCCGTGCTCGTGGGGGTCGCCGTCTCGACCCTGCTGCTCTGGCCGGGCGACCCGCTCAGGTCGCTCGCCCCGCCCGCCGACCGGGCCTTCGCGGGGACGCCACCGGTGCCGGTCGTGCTTGTGGCTCTTGCCGCCTCGGTGATCCTGGCCGGAGCGCTCGCGCTCGCGCTCGCCGGCTTGATGGCCGACCGGCGTGCGACGCGGCTCGCGGGGTTCCTGGCGACGCTGGGCGAGCGGGCCGAGCGGCTCGGCCCCGGGGACCCGCGGCCGGTGCCCCTTCGCTCCGGCATCGAGGAGGTCGACCGGCTCGACGCCGCCCTCGCGCGCGGTGCGCAACAGGGCGCCAAGCGGTTGGCGTCGGAGCGCGACTTCGCGGCTGACGCCTCGCACCAGCTGCGCACGCCGCTCACCGCTCTGCTGATGCGCCTGGAGGAGATCGCCAGCACCGACGACCTCACCGTCGTCGAGGAGGAGGCGACCATCGCCATCGACCAGGTCGAGCGGTTGAGCCGGGTGGTCGATGACCTGATGAGCCGCACCCGCAGCGGGAGCGAGACCAACCCGGCGGTGTCGCTCGACTCGGTGCTGGCCTCGCTGCAGCGGGAGTGGCAGCCGGCCTTCGCCGCCGCACGGCGCAGCATCCACGTCAGCGGCGAACGGGGCCTCGGCATCCGCGCCACGCCGACCGCGCTGGCGCAGATCCTCACCACCCTGCTCGAGAACTCCCTGATGCACGGCCGCGGCACCGTCGAGATCGCGGCGCGCCGGGCCGGCCCCTCGGTCGTCATCGAGGTCGCCGACGAGGGGGATGGCGTGCCCGCCGCCATCGCGCCGCACATCTTCGAGCGATCCGTGTCGTCCTCGGGGAGCGGGCTGGGGCTGTCGCTCGCCCGCGACCTGGCCGAGGCCGCCGGGGGCCGGCTCGAGCTGGTGCGGGCCAAGCCGCCGCTGTTCGCGCTCTTCCTCTCGGCCGGCTCCGCCTGAACGACGGCGCCGCGCCGAGCCCCGCCGAGCCCCGCCGCGCAGCGCCGGACCTGCCCCGGATCGGGGTGACCGCCCGTCGTCACCAGGCCCCCTTGCGGTCTACGGTGTCGAGATGGGTTCACGCACCCCGTGGCTCGGGTTGCTCGTCGCGACGCTCCTCGTCGGCCTGGGGCTGACCGAGGGCACCAGCGTGACGACTGGCGCGACCGGCGCGACCGGCGCGACCGGCGCGACCCTGCCGGTCGCCGTGTTGGTCGGCGGCGGGCTGCTCGTGCTGGCGGGCACGATCCTGCAGAGCGTGCTGCCCTGGTCGGGGCTGGCGCTGACCGCGCTCGGGTGCGGAGCCAGCATCCCGGCTGCACTCTGGACGGTGTTCGTGCCCCTGTTGCTCGTCGCGCTGTTCGTGGTGCGGGCCTGGCAGATCCCTGCGCCTGTCCCGGCCGGCCGGCACGCGCTTCCGTCGCGGCAGGTGCGCTCGACCTCGAGGTCGAGCAGGGACGCCAGCGCTCGGATCTCGCGCTCGACGGCGGCCCGGGTCGAGGTCGACAGCGGCTCGTCCTCGTGCAGCGCGTCGACCCGCAGCAGGCCGGCCTCCGGGTCGGCCGTGGGGTCGAGCTTGCCCACGAGCCGGTCGCCGTGCAGCACCGGCATGGCCCAGTAGCCCCAGCGTCGCGCGGCTGCCGGTCTGTACATCTCGAGCTGGTGGTCGAACTCGGAGCTCGCTCATCCGGGCGCGGGCCCGCGCGATGCCGAGCGACGCCAGCCGGCGCCGGTCGCGCGCGGCGGTGGCCTCCTGCCAGGGGACGGCGGGATCGTCGGGCAGCACCCGGTCGGCGAGGTCCCAGAGCCGCTCGCGGCCCTCTCGGCTCGAGATCGCCACCTCGCCCCGGCGCTCCAGGCAGTGCAGCAGCATGAGCACGTTCTTGCCGGTGTTCCAGCCGCTGGAGCGCCACGGCACGACGCAGGTGTCGGGCAGCTCGCGGGCCGGGAGCGGCCCTTCCGTGCGCAGCCGCTGGAGGATGTCGTCGCGGCACAGGGAGTTGGCCTCGACCCAGTCACGGTGTCCTCCTGCCACTCACGCAGCGGGGGTCGCCGCGGCCAGTCGTGCATGTCGGCTCGGAACAGGGCCATGTCGTCCGCCGCGTGGAGCGGGCCGTCGTGCTCGACGACGGCGCGGTCGACGAGCAGGGTGTCGAGGTCGTCGGGCGAGTACGCGGGGCCGAGCCGGCTCCACAGCACGAGGTCGGCACTGGGCGCCACGGCGGCCTTGAGATCGACCTGCACCACCCAGAGCCGGCGCACGACGTCGAGAAGGTGGGGGGGACGCTGCGCGTCGAGCACCTGGGCCCGCACCGCGATGCGGCGGGCCTGTCGCCGAGTGAGCCGGTGCACCATGAGCCCACGCCAGGGCAGACCACCGACGGCGGCGACACCGGCCGTCGGGGCGGTCAGAGCGACTCGCCGGCGAAGACGAACTTGCGGTAGGCCCAGAACCGGAACAGCGTGCCGAGCCCGATGCCGAGAATCGTCGCGACGTTGTCGGCGAGGATCGTGGAGAAACCGAAGCCGTAGTGCGAGACGTACAGGGTGATCGCCGAGATGACGAGTGCGATGCCGTTGACCCCGAAGAACAGCACGACCTCGTGGTGGGCGGGTCGGCTGCGCCGGTGGCGGAAGGTCCACTGCCGGTTCCCGACCCAGGAGAACAGCGTCGCGACGGCGCCCGAGATGATCTTGGCCGTGGTCACCTTGTCGGAGAGCACGGTGTGCCACAGCAGGTTTGCCAGGCCGATGTCGATGATGAACGCCATCAGCCCGACGACCCCGAACTTGATCATCTCGCGGTAGATGACGTCCATCGCGCCGCGGGCCCGGTCGAAGATGCTGGAGGTCCCGCCGGTGGGGGGCGGGACGGTCGTGGGCACCGAAGCAGCCTACCGACCGTCGGTCGCTATCCTCGCGGGGTGACTCCCCCCCGACGCGCGCCCGGAGGCTTCCCCGTCGTCGGCATCATCGGTGGGGGGCAGCTCGCCCGGATGTGCGCTGGCCCGGCCGCCGAGCTCGGGGTGACCCTCAGCGTGTTCGCCGAAGCGCACGACGCCAGTGCCGCGCTCGTCGTGCCGAGCTCACCGGTCGGTGACCACACCGAGGCCGATGCGGTGCACGCCTTCGCCCAGCACTGCGACGTCGTCACCTTCGACCACGAGCACGTGCCCGCCCACGTGCTCGACCTGCTCGTCGCCGAGGGGGTCGAGCTGCACCCCCGCCCGGCCGCGTTGCGGTTCGCCCAGGACAAGCTCGCGATGCGCGAGCGGCTGACCGAGCTCGGCATCCCGTGCCCGCGCTGGGCGCGGGTCACGACGGTCGCCGACGTCGGCGCCTTCGGGGATGCCGTCGGTTGGCCCGTCGTCGCGAAGACCCCGCGCCGGGGCTACGACGGCAGGGGGGTGAAGGTCGTGGCGGATGCCGGTGAGCTCACCGACTGGCTGGAGCGGGCGGCATCCGAGGGCACCGGTCTGTTGCTCGAGGAACGGGTGCCGTTCCGTCGCGAGCTCGCCGTGCTCCTCGCGCGCAGCCCCTGCGGGCAGGCCGCCGCCTGGCCGGTCGTCGAGACGGTGCAGACCGGCGGCATCTGCACGGAGGTGCTGGCCCCGGCCCCCGAGCTGGATGCCGGGTTGTCGGCCGACGCGGTGCACGCCGGGCTGCGGGTCGCGGGTGAGCTCGACGTGACCGGGGTGCTGGCCGTCGAGCTGTTCGAGGTGGACGGGGCCGACGGTTCGCCGTCGTTCGTCGTCAACGAGCTGGCGATGCGCCCGCACAACTCGGGTCACTGGTCGATGGACGGCGCGGTGACCGGCCAGTTCGAGCAGCACCTGCGTGCGGTGCTCGACCTGCCGCTCGGGTCGCCGCGGCCGCACGGACCGTGGACCGTGATGGCCAACGTGCTGGGGGGCGACGACGCCGAGCTGTATCCGGCCTACCGCCACGTCATGGCACGGGACCCGGAGGCGAAGGTGCACATGTACGGCAAGGGCGTGCGCCCCGGGCGCAAGATCGGGCACGTCAACATCGGCGGCGACGACCTCGCCGACCTGCGTGAGCGGGCCCGGCACGCGGCGGACTACATCCAGGGAGTGGTGAGCGAGTGAACACGCACACGGACGGAGGCGCCGCCGTGGTCGGCGTCGTCATGGGGTCGGACTCGGACTGGCCCGTGATGGAGGCGGCGGTCACGGTGCTCGAGGAGCTGGGGGTGGACTGCGAGGTCGACGTGGTGTCGGCGCACCGGATGCCCGAGGAGATGGTGGAGTACGGGCGGTCGGCCGAGGCTCGCGGGTTGCGCGTACTCGTGGCCGGGGCCGGGGGGGCGGCGCACCTGCCGGGGATGCTGGCGTCGGTCACCTCGTTGCCGGTGATCGGCGTGCCGGTGCCGCTGAAGTACCTCAACGGGCTGGACTCGTTGCTCTCGATCGTGCAGATGCCGGCCGGGGTGCCGGTGGCGACCGTGTCGGTGGGCGGGGCGCGCAACGCCGGGTTGCTGGCGGCGCGCATCCTGGGCGCGGGGGAGGGTGTGGAGGCGGCACGGCTGCGTGCGGCCCTGGCCGACTTCCGGGCCGGCCTGCGCGACGAGGCGTACGCCAAGGGCGCCGCACTGCGGGAGCGTCGCGCGGGGTCGTGACCGGCGCGGCCGGGTCGTGCCGAGACCAAGCGCGGCCGGGTCGTGCCGAGACCAAGCGCGGTCTGTAGTACTCTTGCGTATCGAACACCTGTACGGTTATGATGGGGTATGGGCATGCGGGGGTTGGGTCTGGCGGAGCGTCGCTGCCGGATGCGTGCTGCCGCTGAGTCGATGCTGGGGTTCTCGGATGCCGTGCATGAAGCCTCGGATGCCGAGCTGGGTGAGCTGATGGGTGAGGTCGATGCGGTCGCGGCGCGGGGTGGCGCGGCTCGTGCGGTGGTGGCGGCGGAGGCGGTGCGGCGGGGTGTGGTGGCGGGGTCGGGGTCGAACGCGCACGGGTGGGTTCGTGATCATGCGCCGTC